>CAYTNQ010000243.1:0-3241 GCA_964439175.1 uncultured Anaerolineales bacterium
GCGGCGACGAAGGCCTCACGCCCAATCGTCACTCCCGGCAGCAAAATCGAATTGGCCCCTATCCGTGCGCCCCGCTTGATGTGAGGTCCTTTGCGCTGCTCGAATCGCTCCCGGGTACGGCCCATGTAGTTGTCGTTGGTGGTGACGACGCATGGGGCGATGAAAACGTGATCTTCGATGGTCATCCAGGCAGTAATGTAGGCCTGGGATTGGATTTTGGTATAACTACCGATGGTCGTCTCATTCTCGACGGTAACACCCCGCCCCACAATGACTGCATCGCCAATGACGCACTTTTCGCGGACGAAGGCCTGGTCGGCAATGAGACAGTCCCGGCCAATGCAAGTGCCCGCGTAGACAACCGTCCCCGTACCAATGATACTGCCGGCACCAATCTCTAACGGCGGCAGTTCATCCCCTGCATGGAAAGTGCTCGTCCGGGCTGGCTTGGGCAATCTGCCTAACACAGCATGGTCGCCCACCATCACGCCATCGCCAATGACTGTGCCCGGATGTACCACGACGTTGTGCCCCAGCGACACGCCTGCCCTCAGCTTTACGTCCTCCATGACCACCACGTTCCGGCCAAAGACACACTCAGGGCCAATCTGCGCAGTGGGAGCGATACCTGGGTGGCTCATATTGCCACCTCAGCCAACGTCGCCGGCTGGCCATCCTGCTCCAACGACTGCTGTGCCGCATCCAGGACACGCAACACATCCACGCCGTTGCGCCCGTCACTGACCGGCCTTGTGCCGTGTTGGATGCAATCCAGAAAGTGCTGGCACTCCAGGCGCAGCGGCTCCTTCATATCCACACGAGGGATGTACACGTCACCAAAGCGCAGGGTCAAAAGGTCGCCATAATCTACATCCCTGGTAGTCGGGGACACATCAAGAAAATCCACGCCAGCGTCGTAAAGTCGGATTTTTTCACGTGGCTCCATATCGTCAAAAACCGCCATCTTTTTGCTACCAACCACAATGAAACGACGCACCTTGTGGGGATCCAGCCAGCTTACGTGACAATGAGCCAATGATCCGTCAGCAAAATACATTGTTAAGAAGACCAAGTCATGAATGCCAGCACGGAGGAAAGCTCTGCCCTGCGCACTGACTGCCTCTGGCGCCTGATTTAACAAATAGAGGGCGACCGAAATGTCGTGGGGCGACAGACTCCACATCGCGTTTTCGTCCCGCCGCACTTTGCCCAGATTTAACCGATGGGAGTAGATGTAATGAATACGGCCCAATTCGCCTGTGTCCACGTATGCTTTGAGCTGCCTTACGGCTGGGTGATAGAGCAGCAGATGGCCCACCATCAAAACCCGGTGTCGTGCTTCGGCCAGCCTGACCAATTTGACAGCCTGAGTTATGTCAAGTGAAATCGGTTTCTCCACAAACAGGTGCTTGCCGTGCTCTATCGCCAGCCGGGCATGCTCATAGTGCAAGCTCGCCGGCGACGAGACGACGACAGCCTCAATCTCTCCGTCTTCGAGTACCTGATCGTAGTCAGCGGTCGTTTCGACATTTGGGTAACTATCTGCCGCTTTAGCTCTGGCCGCCCCATCAATGTCGCAACACAGCTTGACCCGACTGTCAGGCAAGCTCATAAAGTTCCTCAAAAGATTCGAACCCCAATGCCCCAAACCAACCTGTCCAATGATAATCATGTAATTTCAGCCTCGCCGTCTGGTCTTTGTGGCCAACGAAGGGCCAGCCTCCTACCCTTCGTCACCAACGCTGGAATATGAGTCGCGCCCTCATTTTGGGCTACGTTCACCCTCTGCTCCAGACACGTCAGCAGACAAATGTCGGCCAGGTCCCCGTCGCCCTCCACATAGACCGTATCATAGCCAGCCTCCAACACCTGCACCAACAGAGTCCGCGCCTGGGCACGGGTCTCACGATAAAGGCGAAGCGAGGCCTGCATGTAGGCTCGTGTCAGGCGTGTCTTCTCGACAACCCCCTGGGGCGTGATGAGATAACGCAGCCGGCGGCGTTGCATCTTGCGCACCTTCACATATCCTTTGTTGATCAATCGCTTCAGGTACCAATTGACGCTGCCCACCGCCACTCCCAACCGCGTAGCCAGGTCAGCCTGGGTTGTGTCAGGATTGCGCTCCAGATATTCTAGAATTTGCAGTTCGCGTTCCGATTGAGCATCCATCGGCCACACATCGCTTGGCGCTAATATTCAGTCAATGAATTTTGACATTCACATTGTAAACCTAGAGTCTATGTTCGTCAATTGAGAAACTAGTCCTAATCCTCTACAAGAGGACTAATCACAATACCTATTAGCTCAAGTGAGGCCTTGTCGTAGGGGTACGGCTTCCCCGCCCACGGTCCCCCCTTTCCCTGTGCAGGCCTGCCCCGAGGGGGAACCGTGGGCGGGGCAGGCTTGCACAGGGGAAAGGGGACCTGCGGGTGTTCCTACCCCTGCTCGGGCAATCGCACCTATAGGTCCCCTTTTGGGAAAGGGTTACCGCTACGCACCTGGCATTGGGTTATTTGAAAGGCTACGACACCTCACCCGCCAGCATTCCTTCAATGCGAGCGACGATCATCTCGATGGCCGTTTTGTTGAATCCCCCAGCCGGGATGATGACGTCAGCATAACGCTTGCTGGGCTCCACGAACTCCAGGTGCATTGGACGGACGGTGGTGAGATACTGTTGAATGACCGACTCCATCGTCCGGTCTCGCTCGTGAATGTCGCGTTGGAGTCGCCGGATGAAGCGCAGGTCGGCATCAGTATCCACGTAAAGCTTGACATCCATCATCTCGCGAAGCTCTCTGTCCACTAAGATGAGGATACCCTCAACCAAGATAACCCGACGAGGCTCGACCCAACGCACCTGGTGACTGCGTTGGTAGGTGGCAAAATCGTAGATGGGCACATCGATGGGTTCTTGGGCCTGTAATTGGCGGAGATGGGCCACCAGCAACTCAGTCTCCAAAGCATCGGGATGGTCGAAATTCAACTGACGCCGTTCCTCCAGGGGCAGATAACTTAAATCGCGATAGTAAGAATCGTGCTGAATATAGGCAATACGGTCTCTTCCAACTCGTTGCAGAATCGCATCAGAAACAGTTGTCTTGCCCGAGGCAGTGCCGCCAGCCACGCCAATAATGATCGACTTCATTTCGATCTCCCCCTATGTCAGCCTGTCCCCGTCAGGGGGCCTGTCCCCGTCAGGGGGCCTGTCCCCGTCAGGGGGCCTGTCCCCGTCAGGGGG
>CAYTNQ010000243.1:3341-6676 GCA_964439175.1 uncultured Anaerolineales bacterium
CCTGTCCCCGTCAGGGGATCTGACATCGTCAATACGGCTATGATTGCAACCGCACAGGCCAAAACCAAAAGGACGCGGGCTGGGCGGCGAGGGAGAGCGCCTTGTACCAGGCCATAGGCACCGGCGACCAGCAACAGCCAGGCGATCAGCGCCCAGTCAAAGCCGCCGGCCATCGCCTGCCCCAGCCCCCACCATGAATGTATCAATCCCGCCGATAACGAGACACTTAAAGCGACCAGCGCAATTCGCCAAGACCGCCATTCCAGCGTTGGCAGCCCCCCGGCGGCTGCCAACTGGTCTGCGGAAAGGTGCTCCCTCATCCGGGATAACGTAAAGGATAAAGTTATCGCTGTCGCAGCGACGACCAGCGCGCCATAACCCACGAGTCCTGTCAGGGTACGTAAAATCATCCATAGGGGTAGAAGTATCCCTGACGGCACAACCTCACCCCCCCACCATAGCCGGCCTACTGCATAAGCCTGAATGGGAATGGCAAAGCCCAAGATCACAAGTGCCGGCAGCCTCTCTGTGCGCCTGTGGGCAAGCACTGCATAGACGGCCAATGCTGAAACCGCCAACCCGGTTGCCAGGCTGCTTCTCGCCAGCGCCAGTTTAGGCGACACGTCCCAGGCAAGCCAGCCAATACCTGCCAATGCTGTGACTAACCCTGCCAGAGCCAGGCCATCACCCACCCGGCGAAGGGCATATTTTGGCTGATACCAGCCAACAGCGTAAAGCACAGCAGCCAAGAACCACTCAACCAGCACTACGGCGCCGGGCACCGCATAAATGGAGTCCATCGAAATCGTCACGCCTCTATCAAATGCTAAGTGCAAACACATAAGCCTTGATAGGCACTGACATGGTTTTCCAGCCTAAAAAGGCTCACAGCAATGTGCAAAACTTGTGTGTTTGTACTTAGATGTCACATGTCAATACTCAGTTTTCGGGGGTGATGATCGATCGAAGCTCTCGGTGAATCCGTTCTTCATTGCCAATTATGTCCCCTGTCAACGTGACCTGGCTACCTTTCCCTGTTGCTTCCACTTTTCCTTGCACATAAACAGGAGATGCAACCGTCAGCAGGATGAAACTCAAGGCAATCATCCCCCACCCGATGGCGACTGCCACCCACCACAGCGTGCTATTCGCGCGCATAAGAGCATCATAATCAAAAGCGACCCGGTAACGCACCCCGTCGAAAGTGACCTCATCGCCGTTATCCAGAGGTTCCGACTGGCTGGGATCAGCCTCGGCCCCACGGAAGAAGGAAAGGGAAAAAACAGGGCGCAGATGCTGGTCTTCCGCCTTCACCCCAGGGGGACTGCGCGGGTACTCCGCATTGGCTTGATAGTCCACACGCAACGTAATGTTTTGCGAGGGGATGCCGACAAACCGCATCTCAGGATCTCCCGTCAGGGGGAGGCGAACCTGCTCCTGGGCTGGGGCGCGAGGAGAAAAAGGTTGAAGTAACACGTTTTCCCCGGTTTCAACATCCACCGCCGTCACTTCCGCCACCGGACTCAGAGATGTCAACGTCAACCATGTTCCCTGGAACAGCCGGCTGCTGTGAAGTCCCAACGCCAACCGCTGACTCTCCCCCACCCCGGTCAATATGCGCATCGAAGCCACACCAGTTGCCGGCTTAATAGGGTCATCACCTGCGACCACCACATCGTCCAACACCAGGTTGGAAATACCTGCTACCGGCAAGGACACTGGATTGTCCGGCCCCAGAACCACTTCTTGCACCTGACCCAGCCAGCCGGCTAAGATCAATCCCACCGAGACCAGACCCAGACCCAGGTAGATGCCTGCCAGCCCTAACCAACTCCACCGCCAACGCCAGGCGATGAAGTTCTCCTCATCCTGTTCGGAGACGGACCCTCCCTGCGGGTATAAGACACAATAACCAGCCGTCTCCAGGAGGCAGATGACTTGTTGAGTGACATGCACGACTGGCTCAGACCAGTCCCGTTCAACCCTGAATGATCTGCCAGGTGAGCTAACCTCACCCTGAGACTGATTCTCGAATTCCCGACGGATCCCCCTACCCTGCTCGCCGGCGGCTGGCTGGGACACCCCATCCAATGGCCGGTCATCAGAGCGGAGGCCGCCTCGGAAACGGGCCAGCCACGAGCGTAAAGTCCGGCCCCACCGTGCATATGGAATGCCTAAACCGGGGTCTTCAGAGGACAAGTACCATGGTCGTCTTACACGATACCATATGACTGGGCTCCAATCGGCCAGCATCACCAAGGCATGCGCCAGCAACAGAACCAGGGGCAAGCGCAGCCATATAGAATTAAGCAAATTGAAAACGCCAAACGCCTGTAACCGCTCGATTACAGGGCGGGCGCTAACTGGAGCATAGGATAGCCATTGACTACGTACGACGGGGTCTTCGATGTGGGGGGGGGCCTGAGGAATAACCGCGCTGAGCACCAGAATAACGGCCACCCACAACAGCAAGATCACCGTGAGACGTGACCCCGCAAATATGCGCCATAGCCAATCGAGAGGTCGAGCCCAGTCGGGTGTCCGTCGTGCTGCTACATCGTTCATTGGTACGTTCCTGAGCGCAGACTACAGATACCTGCGAAGTACTTGTCCGCTAATAACTTTGCATTCTAATCGGCAAATCAGGCGTAAACTGATGGCAAAAGTACCAGGTTATTTCCGGACAAGTGCCAAATAATAAAGCCCCCGGCCATCTTCAACCTGGCGGGGCTCTCTAGAGCCACCCATCGGACTTGAACCGATAACCGGCCGCTTACGAAGCGGCTGCTCTACCGATTGAGCTAGGGTGGCATACCAGGCCAATTATACCAGCCTGCGCCTCGCCTGGCAAATCATTTCGGCTTGAGAAGAGTTTGAGATTTACATCCATCACTTTCTGGTTCGCCCAGCAACTCGGCTCGCTCTCGCACAACCTGAACGAAGGCATTGAAGAGAGGATGCGGTCGAGTGGGACGTGATCGAAATTCGGGGTGGAACTGGCTCCCCAGCATAAAGGGATGATCCCGCAACTCGACAATCTCTACCAGTCGCCCATTGGGGGATAGGCCCGAGAAGACTGCGCCAGCCTCCTCCAAATCTTTGCGGTACAAGTTGTTGAACTCAAACCGGTGCCGATGGCGTTCAAAGGCCAGAGCTTCGCCGTAAGCAGCGTAGGCTTTGGTGTCTTCCACCAGACGGCAAGGATAAATACCCAAACGCATGGTACCACCGACGTCGGCAATGTCTCGCTGCTCAGGCATCAGATCAATGATAGGGTACCTGGTATTCATATCAAACTCAGTGGAGTTGGGCTCATCGCTCTTGAACACATGCCG
>CAYTNQ010000244.1:0-6632 GCA_964439175.1 uncultured Anaerolineales bacterium
ACGCGGTCTTCCTGGGAACGGGTGCCGGGTTGCCGTGGTTTCTGAATGTCCCGGGGGAAAACCTGAATGGGGTCTATTCGGCCAACGAATATCTGACCCGGGCAAACTTGATGAAGGCTTATCGTTTTCCCGAGTACGATACGCCTATTGTCCGGGCGCGACGAGTGGCTACTATCGGCGGGGGTAATGTGGCTATGGACTCGGCGCGCACTGCCCTGCGTCTGGGAGCGGAGGAGTCTCTTATCGTCTATCGCCGCTCGCGAGAGGAGATGCCGTGTCGCGAAGAGGAAATTCACCACGCCGTCGAAGAAGGCGTGCAACTTAACCTGTTGCTTACGCCGGTGGCCTTTCACGCTGACGGAAACGGCTGGGTCAAGGAGATTGAATGCCTCAGGAACGAGTTAGGAGAACCTGATGCCTCGGGCCGCCGTCGCCCGGTGCCCGTGGAGGGGTCCAACTTTTGCATCCCGGCCGACGTGGTGGTCATCGCCATCGGCCAGAGCCCCAATCCAATGGTCCCTAAAACCACGCCGGGGTTGGAGACCGCGCGGCGCGGGAATGTGATCGTGGACCCGGAGACGATGAAGACCTCGAAAGTGGGTGTGTTTGCCGGGGGAGACGTGGCCACAGGTGGGGCCACGGTGATCTTGGCTATGGGGCAGGGCAAAATCGCTGCCAGGGCCATTGACGAATACCTGAGGACAGGGGTGTGGTGACGAAGTCAGAAAGGAGCCGTTAACTATGCCTGCTGAAACAATGGTGATAAATTTACAGGACGAGACCCAAGGCTTGCTGGACTGTCTGCTTCGTGGCGACAGCTATGCCAGTGTCCATCTCGCCCGGCTAATCGAAGCCGATACGGCCGGCGCACTTCGGCCGTTTGCCGACGTATTGGCCGCCCGTCTGTGCGATCATCTAAGCCGATATGCGGAGATAGGAATTACCGACCCATACCTGGCGTTGGAAGACGAAGTGTATAAGCTGATTCAGATGGGCGCAATAGATTGGGACAGAATACCAAGAGCCGGCAGGCCTGGTGAAGAAGCATAATAAATAAAGGCTAACTACTCAGCCACCCTTGCGAAGGTTAAGAATAACTTTGCCAACGGCGCAATTTTCGGTAGACCAGGGCATTTTTGCTCTGAAAATTCTCACCAAACCTTCGCAAGGGTTATCTGGCCTAAGTGTTACGGTGAAAATTTGATTCCATTCCACCGCCAGTAGTATTTTTTGATTTGGGTGTGTTCAAGGTGAGTTGTAGGGGCGGGCCTTCCCCGCAGGGGACCTGGCGCCCGCGAGGGATGCCCCTACAACCGATTTGATTTGGGCGTGTTCAAAATGGGTTGTAGGGGCGGGTCTTCCCCAGAGGGGACCTGCGGGTGCACCCGCCCTGGACACCCGCAAGGGGTGTCCCTACAACTGTGAAATGGATGTGACATCAGCATGGTTTTAGACCGTCCACTGGTCCAACTTTTACTGCACATACCTTGTATTCTGGAATTTTGGCCTGGGGATCGAGGGCTGGGTTGGTCAAGAAGTTGGCAGCCGACTCGGCAAAGTGGAAGGTAGTGAAGATCAACCCCGGCTCTACCCGGTCCGTCACCTGTGCTTTGGCGATGATCTCGCCCCGGCGCGAGGCAACTCTCATAAGCACTCCGTCGCCAATTTGGGCCTTTTGGGCGTCTTTGGGATTGATTTCTACCAGGGCCTCGGGGTACATCGCTTTCAGGTTACGGGCGCGATGGGTCATCTCTCCGCCGTGCCAGTGATAGATAACACGCCCAGTCGTTAGCATCAATGGATACTCTTCGTCAGGTAACTCGTCCGGCGGGACGTGGTCCACTGCCTCAAAGCGCCCCAGCCCCCGGCTAAATTTGCCAACGTGCAAAATCGGCGTGCCTGGATGGTCCAGGGAGGGGACAGGCCATTGCAATTGGGCTCCCGCGTCGAGCCGGCGATAGGCTATGCCGGCATAGATGGGAGTGAGGGCATTGATTTCGGCCATAATATCGGCTGACTCGGGGTAATCCCAGCCGGCGTGCGGTGCTTCAGCCTGGGGCACGGCTGCTCCCAAAGCGATCAAACGTCTTGCCAGTTCGGTCACGATCCACGAGTCGGGCCGGGCCTCGCCAGGCGGGTCCAGGGCTTTGCGCACACGTTGCACTCGCCGCTCGGTGTTGGTAAAAGTGCCCTCTTTTTCAGCAAAGCTGGCCGCCGGGAGGATCACGTCGGCAAACTGGCCGGTTTCGGTGAAGAAGAGATCCTGCACTATGATAAACTCCGTTTGCTGGAGCGAGTAGCGCACGTGGTTCAGGTCTGGGTCGCTGACCATCGGGTTCTCGCCGATGACATATAGGCACCGCACGTGGCCTGATTCGGCTGCTTTCAACATCTCGGTGACGGTCAGTCCTACCTGGTTAGAGAGGGGAACGCCCCAGGCCTTCTCGAATTTGTCCTGCATGGCTGGGTCGGTCACTCGCTGGTAGCCGGGGAAGACATTGGGCAGGCCGCCCATATCACAGGCGCCCTGTACGTTGTTTTGGCCGCGCAGCGGGTTGACGCCGCCACCCGGCACGCCCATGTTGCCCAATAGCATCTGCAGGTTGGCACAACTCATCACGTTGGGCACGCCAACGGTGTGCTGGGTGATGCCCATTGCGTACAGCAGCGTGCCAGGCCGATTTTCGGCCAGCATACGGGCTGCCTTTTCGATGTCCTCGGCCGGGACGCCGGTGAGCTCGCTGGTTACCTCGGGAGTATATTTTTCGATCACTGCCTTCAGTTCCTCAAAGCCCTCGGTCCGTTCGGCGATGAACTCTTCGTCGTGCCAGCCCTCACGAAGGATGACGTGCATCAGCCCATTGAGCAAGGCGATGTCGGTACCTGGCTTGTGACGCAGGTGCAGGTCGGCGTAATCGGCGATGTCAACGCGGCGTGGATCGGCCACGATGAGCTTAGCCCCACGATGGCGCTTGGCCCGCCGAATCTTGGTACCGATGACGGGATGTTGCTCGGTAGTGTTGCTGCCAATGATGAAAATACACTGGCTTTCTTCGGTGATGTCCTGAATGGAGTTGGTCATTGCGCCGCTGCCAAAGCTTGTCACCAGACCGGTGACAGTTGCGCTATGTCAGAGACGGGCGCAGTGGTCGATGCTATTGCTGCCCAACATTTGCCGTGCGAATTTGTTGAAGAGATAATTCTCCTCGGTGGTACACTTGGCAGAGGCGAGCACCGCAAACGCATCGCCACCGTGCGCTTGTTTTACCTCCGCGAACTTATGGGCGACTACATCCAGGGCAGTATCCCAGTCTACTTCGACGAAATCGGACGAACGACGAACGACGGATGACGAAGGCGATGAACTGGTAGTCGTTCGTCGTTCGTCGTTCGTCCTCGGTCGTTGGTCTTCCAACAGCTCGCGTCGCACCAGTGGCCTGGTGAGCCGGTCTGGATGTTGGACGTAATCGTAACCGTAGCGACCTTTCACGCAGAGGGCCATACCGTTTACCGGGGAGTCAAGGGCACTGGTGACACGCACAAGTTTGCCATCGCGTACATTCAGATCAAAGTTGCAGCCCACACCACAATAAGAGCAGGTGGTGCGCACTTTGCTCACCTTATTGACACGGGCGACTCCCAGGCTCATTTTGTCGTAAAGGGCGCCTACGGGACAGTAAGCCACACACTGGCCGCAGCTCTCACAACGGGCGTCGAGCATAAACTGATCAGCGCCGGCTACCAGTTTGGACTTGAAGCCACGGTGGGCAAAATTCCACACATCACGATTTTGAATCTCGTTGCAGGCGCGGATACACCGGCCGCACAAGATACACTTGTTGCGGTCGATGAAAATGAACGGATTCGGATCCGGGTCGATCTCATAAAGATGACGTGCGCCGTCGTGCTCGGGCCAGCTCACGTCGTACTCATAGGCCAGATCCTGCAGCTCGCAATCCCCATTTACTTCGCATATCATGCACTCATTGGGGTGATCGGTGAGCAACATCTCCAGCACGAATTTGCGAGTGTCGCGCGCCTCTTCACTTTCGGTATTAACCACCATACCCTCAAAAACCGGTGTGGTGCAGGCGGTTTGCAAACCGCGCGCTTTCTCCACGGAGACCACGCACATGCGGCATGCGCCTACGTTGGTCAAGTCAGGATGGTGGCAAAGGGTAGGAATGTAAATGCCCGCAGCGCGCGCAGCTTCCAGAATGGTGCTTCCCTCTGCAGCAACTACCCGCCGGTTATTGATAGTCAGGGTAACAGTCATAGCATTACTCCCATTTGATCAACGAGGTCGTTATGGCATCGGTTCGCCGATGCGCTCCAGCCATTCCAAATCGCAACGCAGACAACGCTTGCACTCCTCCTGCATCGTCCGGGCATCGAATTCCATTTCCACTTCGGCAAAGTCTTGGCGAGCACGACGTTCCTCAGGGGACATCATCTTTGTAATAGGACGCCGGGCATTGGCATATTCCTCCAGGTCAAAGAGTTGTGGGACGTCATGCCGCTTAGGGTGATAATAGACGCCGCCCAATTCCCCGGTGGTCAGCCAGTGATCCACAGTCAGAGCGACCTGGTTGCCATGGGCGACAGACTGAACTACTGTGGCCGGGCCGCTGACGGCATCTCCGGCTGCAAACACGCCGGGCACATCGCCAAGCTCGAACGCCTTGCCTACCTCGAAGGTAGCTTTGCGGTGCATGCCAAGGCTCTCATCGTCCACCCAGGTGATCTGGCCGATAGCTGGCACCAGGACATCACACGGCATATCGAACTCTGAGCCAGGGATGGGAACCGGGCGCCGGCGGCCACTCACATCAAAGTCGCCCAGTGTTTGGCGTTGCAACCGCACGCCGGTGACCGCTTCATTCCCCAGGACAGCGACAGGCGTCACCAGGAAGTGAAATTGGACTCCTTCTTGCCTGGCCCCCTCCACTTCTTCCTTGATGGCCGGCATTTCGTGTTCGGTACGGCGATAAACAATGTGTACCTCTCGGGCACCCAGGCGCCAGGCCGTGCGTGCCGTATCCATGGCGGTGTCGCCACCGCCCACGATCGCGACGCGTTTACCGGACAAATTCGGCAGCCGGCCCAGGGCAACGTCACGCAACATCTGGACACCGTGGTACACTCCGCGTTTGTTCTCGCCGTGGATGCCCAGGCTCCGGCTTCGGTGAGCGCCCAGAGCCAACACGATGGCCTGGTAACTCTCTGCCTTGAGGCCCTTGATCGTAAAGTCTGTGCCCAGCTCCATGTTGCAGCGGATCTCGACACCGGCGCGCCGGATGTGATCAATCTCAGCAAAGAGGGGCTCGCGCGGCAAGCGATAGGCAGGGATACCGTAGGTCATCATACCACCGGGCTGCGGCATGCGCTCGAAGACGGTGACCTCGTATCCCTGCTGGGCCAGGCGCAGAGCGGCCGTCAGCCCGCAAGGCCCGGCACCAACTACGGCTACTTTGATATGCTTAGGCGGTGCCAGGCGCGGTGGCGTCCATGGCTCGGCATAATATCGATCGGCCATAAACCGCTTGACCTGCCGGATGGCGATGGGTTCGTCAATCTGGCCGCGCCGGCATACGTCTTCACAAAATGCCGGGCAGACCCGGCCGCAGATCATGGCGAAGGGGTTGGCATCCCGATGGACGGCCAACGCCTCCGCATAGCGGCCCTGAGCAACCAGGGCCAGGTAAGCCGGAGCGTCCACGCCGGCCGGGCAGGCGCTGACGCAGGGGGAACGCACCAACATCTGGCAACTGGCGGCCGGGCAGCGCGCTTCCCTGATGTGTGCCCAGAATTCCTCTTCGAAGTGGCGTAAGGCGGAAAGGACCGGGGCAGGAGCCAGTTGGCCCAGGGCGCAAAGAGAACCTTTCTGCATCCCATTTGCCAGATATCGGATCTCATCGATATCTTCGGGTTCTCCCTTGCCAGCCGTAATGCACTCCAGAATTTCCAACATCCGGGTGCTGCCGATGCGGCAGGGGGGGCACTTGCCACAGCTCTCATCACACACGAACTTCATAAAATACTTGGCGAATTCGACCATACAGGTTTTTTCGTCGGCGACAATCATGCCGCCTGAGCCCATCACCGCTCCGGCAGCCCGCAGCGAATCGAAATCTACCGGGGTGTCCAGGTAGTTCTCCGGCAAGCACCCCCCTAAGGGGCCACCTGTTTGCACGGCTTTGAATTTCCTGCCATTGGGAATGCCTCCTCCGACACCGAAGATAATGTCTCCCAGGGTGATGCCCATGGGCACTTCGATGAGCCCCGTATGGTTGACCATGCCGGTGAGGGCAAATACAGCGGTGCCAGGGCTTCCCTCTGTTCCCAGGTTTTTGAACCACTCCGCGCCCATGCGGATGATGCGGGGCACGTAGGCATAGCTCTTGACGTTGTTCACGTTACTGGGCTGGCCCCACAAGCCAGACACAGCGGGATAAGGCGGCCGCGGCCAGGGTTGGCCTCGCTCTCCCTGGATTGAAGCCATCAAGGCTGTCTCTTCGCCACAGACGAAGGCACCAGCCCCTTCTTTGATGAAGATGTCGAAGTTAAAGCCAGTTCTCAGAATGTTCTCACCCAGCAAGCCCAGTTCTCTGGCTTGTGCCAGCGCGATTTCC
>CAYTNQ010000245.1:0-6596 GCA_964439175.1 uncultured Anaerolineales bacterium
TCAGTCCGCAAGCTGTATTTCTTGGCGGAGCGGGTTTGATGGTTGTCACGCTGGGTTTTGCCTTTATCCTTTTGCAACTAAACATCCCGGTCGCAAAAAAGCCGATGAAACTACAAACGAGTACGGATTAAGATGGCTTCGACACCTGAATCCTTTCTTTGTAATGGAACCGGATATGGATACTTCATGATTCTCCTACGTAGGCTTGAGTTCATTTTTAATAGGCAACCTCTTAGCCGCCGTCCTACCCGCCAAGCGGGTCAATGAGGTGGAAGTTAGTTATACCTTTGTAAATGAAGAACAAAACATCATAGTATCGTACCAGGAGGAAATCTATGACGGATTTAGTCAGACCAATAGCGTTTGGCGGGAGTGTTGATCCTACAACCGCCGATCCAACCTGGCCGGTGCGGTTGACCCAGACGATTGAAGCTGCCGGGTTAACCTTTGTCGGCATCCAGGATCATCCTTATAACCTCAAATTCTTTGATACTTTGGACCCTCCTGGCTACCCTGGCTCAAGCCACCAGCCGGGTGCGCTTCTTCCCCGATGTGGCTAATCTGCCCTTGCGCCCGCCGACGATGCTGGCCAAGGCGGTTGCCAGCCTCGATGTTCTGACTCAGGGACGAGTTGAACTCGGTTTGGGTGCCGGCGCTTTCTGGGAAGGCATTGCGGCCATAGGCGGCCCCGCCCGGCGTCCGGGTGAAGTGGTGGCCGCTTTGGAAGAAGCCATCCAGATCATTCGCCTGTTCTGGAGCGGTCAGCGCTCGATCCGGTTCGAGGGCGAGTATTATACTGTTCAGGGAGCGTGGCCAGGCCCGTCCCCCGCGCATACGGTCGGCATCTGGCTTGGCGCTTATGGCTCTCGGATGCTGGCATTGACCGGGCGACTAGCGGATGGCTGGATACCCAGCATATCATACGCCCCACCTGAGCAACTGCCAGAGATGCAGCAGCGGATCAACGATGCTGCCCTGGCCGCCGGTCGGCAACCTCAGGAGATCCGCCGGGTCTATAATTTAATGGGGTACATTGGCCTGGGTCCCAAACAGAACCGGCTAGATGGACCAGCCACCGAGTGGATCGAAGAATTGACCCGTTTTGTAGTGGAACTGAGCATAGATACTTTTATCTTCTGGCCGACTACAGAGCCGATGCGGCAGATGGAGGTGTTTGCCGCCGAGGTGGTGCCTGGCGTGCACGAGGCGGTCAACCTTCATCGTAATATCATCACAAAACAGAGTTTGAAAGGAACACTATGACGATCCAGATTATCGGGGCCGCTTGGGCCGTACCGGCACGACAGCGCTAAAGGTTGCCCTTGAGCAACTTGGCTTTACGCCTTGCTATCACATGAGCGAATTGTTTCAACATCCCACCCATGCCAGGACCGAACATAAAGCTCGTCGCCAACTCGGACCACCCAAATGGTCACTGGTTTGCGCAGCGTGCCGTTGCTCCGTTGCGGCGCAATCTCCATCTCTTCTGCATTTCCGATCTTTTCCAACTCATCACTTGTCCATGCACTCATAAGTTCTCTCCTTACGGGCGCAGCAGCGCCTTGATCGCACGGCGTTCATCCACGGCGCGATAACCCTCGGCTGCCTGATGGAGGAGCAGGGTCAGGTCGAAGGCTTTGCCAGGGTCGATCTTCCGGCTCCAGATAAGGTCAATCAATTGACTGCAACGCCTTTCAGGGAATTGATGAACATCTCCAGGAGCAGTAATTCGCTCTTTTTTATTCTTCCACCTTCTTATCAGTCGGTGCTGTCTTCGCTATAAACTTCCTTGGCTAAAGGGAAAACAGCCCATGCGTTCGGCCAGCCCGCGTAGAAGGCTGCGTGTGTAATGATTTCCGCCATTTCTTCCGCCGTAACGCTGTTGTTCTTTGCGTTTGCAATGTGGTATTTCAAAGAATTATCGAAGATTCCCTTAGTCATCAGGACCGTGATGGTAATGACGCTCCGGTCGCGGAGCGAAAGCTTGTCTTCTCTCGACCAGACTTCCCCGAACAGGACATCATCGTTCAGTTCGGCAAATTTCGGCGCAAATCCGCCAAGGGCATTTCTTCCTGCTGTTTGTTTTTTCATAACGAAACCTCATTTCCTATAACTAATGGTTGAACGAAATTGTTAAGTTTTTCATTACAAGCTGTGCCCCCCGCTCGCGAAGACGTGCACCTCGACCGGCGCGCCGGCCTTGCGCGAGGCCGCGCCCCGGTTCAGTCGAGCCCTGCCTGCTTCCACAGCTTGTCGTGGAACAGTCCGACCATGGCCGGGTCCATGTAGGGCGCGACCCTACTGGTCGTGTCCAGATGCATGCTCTCGCGCCGCTCCGTCGAATAGGTCGGCCAAGCCGGAAGACCCGGCGCTGCCGGCTTCCCGGTGCGTGCGAATTCGACCCAGGCTCTGGAGACGGTCTTGGCAAGCGCCGCCGCCTCGGCCCCGCCGCCGGTCATTACGGTGCCCGCCTCCGTGGTGACATTGTCGAAGACGAAGGGAATCTCAATTGTATGCGGCGAGTAGAGCTTTCCGCCCATGATTGGCGTCTGCCAGTCGAAGCGATAGGCGTAGACGGGCGCCGCTCCCGTCACCACGCGGGCGTCCATGATCGCGAGGCTCAGCACGGCCATACCAAAGTCCGAGTAGATCCGAAACCAGAGCCCCGACGGGTCCTGGTCCGGGAAATCCCGCCGATAGCTTGCCAAGATGTCCGGTGTCGCCTCCGCACCGAACGCCTGGGTAACGCGCGCCTTCAACTGCTCGTCGTCAAGCGCGTAGGCGGCCTGATCGCCGAGCATGAAGAGCGTGAACTCGGTGCCGTTCTGCCCGATCAGCAGGGGCACGTCGAGGCTGAGGCTGATCGCCACAGCTTCCGGCTCGATGATCTGGGCGGGGATGACCTCGCCGTCCATCACTGGCCAGAAGCCGCTCGGAAAACCGGGCGCCCGCATCGACATGGGCACGTTGGCGAGCATGCGCCCTTCGGCCGCGATGACCTCTTTGGGGGACAAGTCGTGCAGCGCGTCCGCCGTGGCTGGCGTCAGTCCCAGTTCCGACAGGACGGCGTTTGCCAGGTCGTCGGCCTCCGGCGGCGTCAGGACGCGTGTGAGTGGACCACCGTGGCCGTCACTTTCCAACCACCGCCGGACTCGCCGAAGATCGTCACGTTCTCCGGGTTCCCACCGAACATGGCGATATTGTCGCGTACCCATTCTAGAGCGGCGACGATATCGCGCATGTCCAGGTTGGCAGAGTCCGCGAAGTCGCCGCCGACTACGCGCGAGAAGTCGGTATATCCACACAAACCGAGCCGGTGGTTGATCGTGACGACGACCACGTCACCACGGCTGGCGAGGTTGGCGCCGTCGAAAACCGGGCACGATCCGCTGTCGCTTGTCCAGCCACCGCCGTGCAGCCAGACCATGACGGGGTGCTGGCTGTCTATGGCATCGGGCGCCCACACGTTGAGTGCAAGGCAGTCATCGCCGGGCACAACATAGTCCGGCGGCTGGAAGGCGGGTGAGACGGGGCTCTGGAACGGTGTCTCCGGCTGCGGGTACGATGGCGCGTAGCGCACCGCCTCACGCACGCCCGTCCAGGGCTCCAGCGGGCGCGGCGGCGCGAACCGGTTCTTGCCCGCAATGCTCTGCGCGTAGGGTATGCCGAGGAATCGCAGCACGCCGTCCAGACGCTCGCCCCGAACCCGGCCGGATTTCGTTTCCAGCACGGGAGTCGACCCGATCACTTCATCATGTTTCTCAAAAATTCTCATAGATACCTTTCATTTCAAATTATATTCCTTAACAATACCCACGCTTTGTGTAATTAAGGTTACTCTCCGAGAAAAATGGCTGAAATTAAGGCCGTTTCGCAATTTTCTCGGTTAGCCCGAACCGTAGGCAATATTTTCGTGTTTTCTAACTGCGATTCGAACGAAATATCATTCGAAATATCATTGAAATCATTGATCTCAGGTTCAGTTTTCCTCCGAATACAGGCATCATACTGGCACTTCCATAGTCTTTGATGGGTTCCACATTCTTCAAATAATCCATATCCTCTTCAGAGATTACAAAATCCACATCTGCATTTTCTTTCATATGCGCCGGATTTGCAGTTTTAGGTAATGGAAGAAGACCAAGCTGAAGGTCGTAACGAATAGACAATTGTGGCACTGAAACACCATATTTTTCTGCGATTTTTGCAACTTCCTGATTTTTCAGTAATTCTCCGTGTGCAACCGGTGAATAAGCTTCTACCAGGATACCTTTGTCTTGAGTATATTTAGTCAGCTCTTTCGGTGTATTGCTTATATGCGCCAGTATCTGATTTACCATCGGTTTGACGGAGCCAAATTCGAGGATGTTGTCGAGATCAGGTTCTTCAAAGTTAGATAGCCCAATAGCACGAAGCTTTCCGGCTTTATATGCTTCCTCAAGAGCTCTCCACGCTTCACGGTTTCCTTCGAAATATCGATCTTCTCCACGGAATTGTGTCCATGGTTGTGGGCTGTGAATAATCATCATATCAATATAATCAAGCCCCATCGTCTTAAGGGATTGATCAATAGATGAAACTGCCTCTTTGTATGACTTTACTTCTGCAGCAAGTTTCGTGGTGACGAACATGTCTTTTCTTTTCACACCACTCGCTCTAATACCGTCTCCCACTCCGCTTTCATTGCGATATGCCTGTGCTGTATCAATAAGCCGATAACCGATTTTTGCAGCATCTACCACTGCCTGGACTACATCTGCATTACTTATAAACCATGTTCCAAGCCCTAGCTTAGGAATCTCTACGCCATTCGATAGAGTATACTTTTCTTCTAAAATCATATTTCCTCCATCATCTCATTTGTGGCAATCAGGAAAGGGTATACCCGTCCGATACCAAGATAGTCTACCGTCTGATAGACAATTTCCTTATTTCAGCTTACCGTAATCCTCATCAGACACCGGCTCGAGCCATTCGTTTTTGAGGTTTTCACCCGGAACTTCTAGCGAAATATGGCTGAACCAACTGTCCGCCTTGGCTCCGTGCCAGTGCTTTACCCCCGGCGGGATGGTGATAACGGTACCTGGTTCCAGACTTACCGCATCTTTGCCTTCCTCCTGATACCATCCGCTGCCCGCCGTGCAGATTAGAATTTGTCCGCCGTCCTTGGTGGCTTGGTGGATGTGCCAGAATGTCCGGGTACCGGGCTCGAAGGTCACATTAGCAAGGAACACAGGGCTCTCACCTGGCACAGTCAGCGGATTCAAATAAGACTCGCCAACAAAATACTGTGCAAAAGCAGTATTGGCCTGGCCTTTTCCAAAAATATTTTCTTTGTCGAATACTTCTTCGTTCATGATTTTCATAGTGATAGCCTCCTTTATAAATGCGATGATAAAAGAATAGCAGATACCTGTCAATGTACCTCGATATAATACTCAGATACATATCTAGATACATCCCACGGTTTAATGGGGAGCTACCGTTACTTTGAATACTTTACTTTAAAAGCTCTATTGTTGCCTTAACCGAGCCGGGCACATTCAATGCTTCTGTGCCGCCGTCTATCTTTCCCAAAATAACAAGTCCGCTGGCGTATACCCAAAATCTTTATAGAATATCGCCAAATTCCCCCAGGGAGCGTAATAAGTGATATCTCAAACAGCAGGATCACTGCCGGTAGGGGCATCCTCTGTTGATAATTTTTGGGGTAAATAACTGATTTTTTCGGTACCCGCATAATCTTCTAAGGTCAGGGTTAACGGTAATAGTGAGACAAAATCTCGGGCGGTCCGGCTGTCGGTCAAAGTAGCAGTAGTTACAGCATCTTCGAGCGCTATTCTTATCTTCATACTATCTGTCCTCTCCGGAATTGTTTCAGTCTGTGGCAGGGGGGTTGGCGGCACGGCAGTCGCCGTGTTGGTGGGCGTCCGTGGCACAGCTCGGCGTTTAGGTATAGTTTAACACTTTGGTGCGCTAGGTGGTATAATAATTCTCGAAGATCATTGTACGATTCTGCAAACATAAAAAGAGATGTGTAGAAATGAGCGAAGAAATCACTACGGAAATGAACCCTCAAGAGCGCGATACACAGCGGGTAGAAGCCAACAGAGTTGAGTTGGTTGAACGTATCGCCCGTGCAACTCGTGAACATAACCAGGTTGAGCCATTTGAGGGAGTGCGCCTTTTCCGTGCCTCCGTACCGACGGAGTTAACGCACAGCCTGTCTGATCCGGCTTTTGCCGTCATCGCTCAGGGGAGTAAAGAACTCTATCTGGGGGAGGAGTGTTTTCGCTACGACCCCTACCATTATTGCCTTGGTACGGTAGAGCTGCCCGTCGTCAGCCACGTTGTCGAAGCCTCGCCGGAGCGCCCCTATCTCACCCTCCGCCTGGCGTTGGACCCAACCATTGTCGGGTCAGTTATGGTCGAAACTGGTCACGTCTCCCCGCAAAGCCCAGCCGGAGCGCGGGCCCTTAACGCAAGATTAGGCGTCAGCGTGTTTTATGTTATAAAATCTACGCTGCCTCACTTTATATCAGGTAACCGTTCAGGGGGTAGACGCTGCTGGGAGCAGAGACGGCGCAGGTTGCCCC
>CAYTNQ010000246.1:0-6555 GCA_964439175.1 uncultured Anaerolineales bacterium
GAGGTCCGAGGCGTCACCCTGCGCCCGGAAAAGGCTTAAGTTAGCGCATATGCCTCCAACTCCCCCCTCAGAGAGGGGAGCGGCACGCAGCCCGCATTGTGCGCGGGCTGTGTCATTCACCCTATCGCTGCCTCGCCGGGCGGGTGGGCAGCACGAATCGGCAGTGTCACAGTTACAACCGTGCCTGGATTGCCATCGCCGCTGTCAATTTCGATCTGTCCTTGATGATGTTCTATGATAATGCGGCACGTGTATAGCCCCAGGCCTAATCCTTTGCCGGGTGGCTTGGTCGTGAAGAAAGGATAGAACAAAAGCTGATGGTGCTGACGTGGAATGCCTACGCCATCGTCTATTATCTGAACTTGGACATAACTGGAATCCACTTGAGTGGCGTGAACTTCAATCGTCCCCTTCTCATCCAGAGTATTTTCGCGAGTAGTAATAGCATCTTGGGCGTTGAGAAGCAGATTCAACCACAACAATTTGAGGTGATTGGCGCTGGCAATGACGGGGGGTAGATCTGCTATATCCTTCACTACTCGAATGTTACCCTTGCGCAACGAATGAGCGACAAAGTTCAAGGCATCGTCGATATTTGCTTCAAGATCAGTTTCAACCCAGGCGTAACTTGCCTGATTAGAGAAGTCAAGGAGATTCTGCACAATACGACTTATTCGCGCAGCAGCATCTATCACATCCTTGATCATCTCGTAGTCAGGAGACGTGGGCTCAGTATCCATCTGCATAAGTTGCGTGTTAGCGATGACTACGGTGAGAGGGTTGTTAATCTGGTGGGCAATGCTGGATGCCAGTTGACCAACAGCGGCCAGATTGGCTGAGCGAAACAGAGATGCCTGCAATTGACGCTTCTCCGCGACATCCTGGGCAAAAAGGATAACCTGGTCCACCTCACCTGATGGCCCAAAGATGGGGTAAGTCCGCAGATCTCGATCAACGAAGGGACCTCGCCTGGCAGTATCTTGCCGACTCTCCCAATTTCCTTCCTCTCCGGTTTCAAACGTATTCAGCACAATTTGAGTGGCCGTTCCAATAGCATCGCCCCACAGAGTAATGTCACAAGGTTGATCGAGAAGAGCCTCCGGCACCGTTCCCAAACGCTTTGCTTCGGCTTGATTGATAGCCACGATACGCATATCGCGATCCAAGATATACAGACCATCGGTAATACCATCGAAAAGAGCTTGCAAGGTCCGATGACTGCGTAGAATCTCCTCCTGATGGTGAGCCAGGTCAGTATAGGCATCCCACAGATCGTGGAATAGGTTGGCATTCTGTATCGCGATGGACGCATGACTGGCAAAGGTATTGAGCAATCTTTCATCACTGGCAAGAAAGGCACTGGTGCAGGGACTTTCTACAGAAATGACGCCAATGACCTTGGTGTCAGCCTTCAGAGGAGCTACCAGCAATGACCAGGAACCATGCTCTTCGCTATACCAGGCCTGGTGAACCGGCACGTGCCGGCGGACGGCTTCCTGAATGGTCCGCAACCGAACAGACTCAAGTTCCAGAGGGCTTGGTCTATTTGGCTTGTTGACTTCGGCCGCAAGTATATAATCCTCCTGGGCTTCGTCAAGCAGATAAAGAGTGCTATGAGTAGCTATTGGAATAGTCTTTGTGGCCCAATGTACGACCAACTCAAGGACGTGCTGAATATTGAGCGTGTTACTGATACTTTGGCTGATAGTATCCAGGGCTTCGGTCTGTTGCAGCCGTTGCTGGGCTTCTTCATAGAGGCGGGCATTTTGAATTGCTCGAGCAGACTGAGAGGCTATGATCTGTATAAGTCGCACATCGTCAGGGGTGAAAGCATCAGCCCGTTCAGCACCCAATTGTAGAACACCCACTGGCGAGCCACTGGCTATCAAGGGGACTGCCAGCCACGTTTGAACCGTATGCCCATTCCCTGTCCCGGGGCCTGTTTGGGCCAAGATAGGCTCACCTAAGCCTGAGGTGGAAGAGGTATCGGGCGATTCCTCCTGCTCACCGACAATCGGCTCAAAAAACAAGTTGTGGTGATGGCTATTGTCGCCCTCTGGAGGCGGTCCATTGACAAGAGCACGGGACAGTACATCCCAGGCAATCGCGGCAGATCGACGGCGATCCATATTCGAAAGAGTCAACTCATCGTCCAGAGTGACAACTGAGTTGATGCGGCGGTGTTCAGGTGTGTAGAGGTAGACGTTGCTGATTGAGGCGCCCGTCAGACTGCGGACGATGGATAGAGTGGTGGTCAGTGTCTCCTGCAAATCGAGGGTTCGGTTAAGGAATTGCCCCGCTTCGTGCAATGCCTCCAATTCATCCAATTTGCGAGCATCTGCATACAGGTGAGCGTTTTGCAACGCAATGGCAGCCTGCTGGGCCAACATAGTAAAAATCTGAAGGTGATCCTCGCTACAAGCGATTGGTCGTTGACAAATTGCAACCAAAGCCCCCAACACTATGTCGCCCACTATTAGCGGCTCAATAATCAACGGCTTGTGTCGTTGGTCGACCCTATCTGTCCACTCAGGCCGGTAAACTGTCCGTTTACCCTGGAGCGCTTCAGCGACTAACGATTCCTCAATGTGGCTTACAGAGTTCACGAGCTGACCCTCGCGGGTCAGCCCCACAGGGATTAGCTCAGCCCCGGCATCAGACCTGCGGTAAACGACAATCAGTTCGGTTTGGGGCATAATCTTGAGAGAAGCCCGTAAAATGGTATGCACTACCTCGCGCTCTTCAAGAACAGTAGCAATCCGCTGGCCCGCTTCCAGCAGAGCGTTGCGCGCACCCACCTGGCGTGACTGGGCTGCAAAGTGATTTGCATTCTCGATTGTACCAGCCACCTGGTTGGCAAAGATCTCAAGTCGCTGAATAGTTTCCGAGGAGAACTCAATGCCAGTTATCCAGAGAACACCTATGATTCGACCCGTGTGCGTCCCAAGAGGGATCGCCAGTAAAGGAACAGTGAGCCTGCCAACCTCGTTGCCGGGCCGGTTGTTTTCAAGACCTAATAAGCTCGCAATATCTTGTTCGTTGGGCTTGATGAGATATGAATGGCTGAAAGAATGGACCGTGGTGAAAAAACGGCGAAGGTGCTCTTCGGTCAGATGGAGGTTGCACAGCAACTCCTGCCAGGCTTTCTGAAAATCAGGGGAGAAGCTGGTTTGCAGAAGCTGGCCATTTTCATCGAAGGTGATGATAGCTGCCGTGAGACCAAGATTCTGTTGAGCGATTTCCACTATGTCATCCAAGAGCAGGTCTGGCGATGGACTCAGGCGAGTCAGACGGTTACTGGCCGCTAAAACCCGCCGCAATTCATCACTCTCACTCTGTAGGCTGTCAAGTAAGGATAGTTTCTCCAGCTTAAGACGGCGATAGGCAAGCGCACGTTGAACACTATGTTCGAATCCTTTGATGTCGAACGGTTTGATAATGTAATCGTGAGCTCCCTGGCGCAGGGCCTCCGTTGCCGACTCCACAGACCCGTGAGCGGTCACCAGGATGACTTCAGCCATTGGAGCCAGTTTCTTCACTTCAGTTAACAGTTCGAGGCCATTCACGTCAGGCATAACCAAGTCAGCCACAATCAAGGCAAAGGTTTCGCCGGTGAGCATAGCCAGGGCCTCACGGCCATCGGCAGCCGTCTCGACCAGATAGCCTTGGGCACGCAGCGTCGTTTCCATCAAATCTCGAACGCGGGCTTGGTCGTCCACGACGAGTATACGATCAGGGAGTTCTAGTTTAACTCGTGGCAATGGCATAACCATGTCGGGGGACAGTAACAATGTAGCGAGGATTGCTACTGTCGGCTTCAACCTTGCGGCGCAGGTTCCTGATGTGTGTACGTACCAGATCAGGACTGCCTGTGTCGCTAGGAAAGTCCCACAACTCTCGTAAGAGTCGCTCACTGCTAAACACCTCGCCAGGGTGGCTCATAAGGTGATACATCAGGTCAAACTCCACCGGCGTGAGCAATACGACCTTCCCGTTGACCTCAAGCTGGTAGTTCTGGGGATTTAAGGTGAGATTTCCAACAGTGAGCCGGTCGCGCGTATTCTGGTCATCCTGAGGGCTACTCCGCCGAAGGATTGCTTTCACACGAAGTAAAAGTTCACGAACGTCATAGGGCTTTGCAAGATAATCATCAGCGCCGGCTTCAAAACCCTCGACTTTATCCTCAACTTCTCCTCGAGCTGTGAGGAAGAGGATAGGAATTGACTTCATAATTGGGTCGTGGCGCAGTTCCCGGCACACCTGAAAGCCATCCATGCCCGGCATAATTACGTCAAGAACGATCAGATCTGGTTTTATGCGGCGAGCTATCTTCAAGGCTTCAGCCCCATAATTGGCGACTCGAACCTGATATTCTCGGCGCAAACTACGCTCAATACTTAGGGCTACGGGTTCCTCATCATCTACAACTAAAATCACTGGCGGCATACACATCTGGTACGCTGTCGTCTGAGCGACTTGACAGGCAGTACCACCCCTCCTTTCTTTCTTTTTTATAGGGTGCATTCAGTTTCAGTTGTAGGGACACCCCTACAACCCATTTTGAACACGCCCTTTTTTATAGCAGTGATCGTAAAGAAGCAACGAATTCGCCCCCCCAGAACACAGTCTAGCACATTTTAGAGATAGTAAAGGTGTCAGTTTGGTTACAGTTGCCACCACAGGTTATGGTGTAATTCGCCCTAAATCTGAACGCACCCAATATACACTTGATTTGACGTTAAGAAGCCCCGGAAACTGTCAATACAATGATAGACGCTTGGCTGACAGGAAAGATTGCAATCTTCGTGGAACTCCAGCGTTTTTTGCTGATAATCTACAGGCGCCTCTCAACCCTCAGACTATGAATCTTCCAACGTTTCATAGTATGCATCCCCCAGGTCGTTTGGGTTGAAGGCTTCCCTGATCTTGTGCTGGTAACGAAAAACGGATGGCTGTGGGGCAGACAAATGAATTCTGTCGCGCTCTTCTTTGGGAGTCGTCCTGCCGTCAGGCCCTCGGGCAACGGCGTTCCACTTCTCCATGCCGACACCCCAACCTCTTTCCAGACCCAGCCTGGTACAGGCATCAAAGAACTCCAGGGTTCCCTCGGTTGATTGCCTGTCATACGAGTCAAAGCAGGTGAAGTTCTCCCAAAGAACCGTGCCTCCCCCGCCCTGACCGCCTATGGGACCCATCATACAATCGCCGCCAGCTTCCACCATGGCCCCCCGCTTCTCCCATACTTTTTTGAACTCAGCCGCTTCTTCGGCGTGGGAGGCCCCGTAGTCCGCAGCGCCAAGCAAGCCGAAACAACCGTCATATGACCCGCCAAAAACGAGGTTCAAGTTTTTATGTCCCAGCCTGATCAGGTAAAGCAGCGCCCAATCGTGTATGGCAGGTTCGTTCATGGCTTCCACCTTCCAGCCTCCGGTCCTGGCCAGTATCTCGTCAAATGCCTTCTCCTGCCACGCCATATCCCGTGGAGTCATACCGGCCAGAATGATCTGAAACTCGCGTTTGGAATCCTGTGTAATTCTTTGCACTTCCGGATCCTCAAGAATTTCCTCCAGGTCTCCCAGCGTTTTGGTGGGGTCGGTGAGTATGTTGACCATGGCATATTTCAGGTCTCGGCCGAACATGTTGAACTGCCGGTGAGCGAGGTAGCCGATGCCGGTGTCCCAGATCATATAAGCCGCATCGGCCCATGCCTTCCACGATGGGAAAGCCACGGTATAAGCCTTGAAATTGTCCGGGAGCGATACCTTGTAAGCGGGTATTACCCCTTCCACAGGCAGTGTTTCCGGGCCGGGCCAGGCAAAAAGCTTGATCGCGCATTTGGTAAATACACCCATAGCGCCTTTGGCGCCAAGAAATCCCCTGGCTACACCTTTCATGCTGGGGCCTGGGCCTTCGCCGCAGAACCAGCCGCAGCCGGAACCTAATGAACCTATTCTAAAGGTATCGCCTGTGGGCATCACCCAGCCGGGCGTTCTGTCCAGCGTGGTCAGGAAGAACACTTCCTGTGATGCTCCCTTGTACCTCAGTTTCCAGTGCGGTTCTGGGGAAGGTTTTAGTATAAGTTCCAGCAACTCACCGCCACGGCAGCCCTGGATTGCCGGCACCATCTTCAAGCCAAATTGCTGGGCGATGTCCCGGATATCATTTTCCTGAGCTTCAACCTTTTCTCTGGGCAAAATGTGCCCGCCTGTAATCCCCACAATGACTGCCCATGCGGGGAGTGTCTCTTTCAAGGCTTCAACCTCATCCGGTTCATGGGCAAGGATGTAGGCCAGACAGGCGTTGTTCACGATGAAAAGCTCATCGCCAAATCTGAATTTGAGGAGTTTGCAGGTAAAATCAATGACAGCATTGTGCTTTCTTTTCATCCATGGATAACTCCCGTTTTCTATCCTAACACGACTTCTACCCGATTCTGCTCCGCGAGCCTATCCGCAGGAACCAGGTCGCCAGTTAGCGTTTCCCCGTTGAGGCTCAGCGACTTGACACCACGGCAGACACCGGCCGGGTTCTTGACCTCGATCTGGATCGTCCGGC
>CAYTNQ010000247.1:0-6497 GCA_964439175.1 uncultured Anaerolineales bacterium
AGGCGTCACCCCGCGCCCGGAAAAGGCTTAAGTTAGCGCATATGGGGGCTGGGGGAGGGGTTTGTCCCAAAATTGAAATACGTCCAATAGCCACGAACCCATGGTGCTCACAAAGTCGAGGTGTGGTACAATAGAATCTGCATAGAGGCAGAAACATGGACTTATTTGACCACGCTCACCAGGAACAAATAGCCCGCGAGGCGCCCCTGGCCGCCCGCATGCGGCCGCGCACCCTCGACGAGTTCATTGGCCAGGAACACATCGTCGGACCGGGCCGGCTGCTGCGACGTGCCATCCAGGCCGACCAGTTGTCCTCCGTCATCTTCTACGGCCCGCCCGGCACCGGCAAGACGACGCTGGCCCGCATCATTGCCAACACCACTCAGGCACACTTCATCGCCATCAACGCTGTGCTGGCCGGGGTGAAAGACATCCGTGAGGCGATTGCTGTCGCCCAGGAAAGGCGCAAGATGTACGGGCAGCGCACCATCCTCTTTGTGGACGAGGTGCACCGCTTCAACAAGGCCCAGCAAGACGCGCTGCTGCCTCACGTGGAGAACGGTACCGTCATCCTCATTGGCGCGACGACGGAGAACCCTTATTTTGAGGTGATCAAGCCCCTGGTCAGTCGCTCCCGCATCTTCGAACTCCGGAGCCTAAACGAAGACGACTTGCGTCGCATCGCCCATCACGCTCTCACTGACCCCGAACGGGGCTACGGCCGGCTCCAGGTGCGCATGGACGACGAGGCATTGGATCACCTGGTCAACGTGGCCAACGGAGACGCCCGCGCCGTGCTCAACGCGCTGGAACTGGCCGTCGAGACGACGCCCCCGGACGAGGAAGGCGTAATCCACGTGAACTTGGCTGTAGCCGAGGAGTCTATCCAGCATCGGGCGGTCCTCTATGACAAGGAGGGTGACGTCCACTTCGACACCATCAGCGCCTTCATCAAAAGCCTGCGCGGCTCCGACCCCGACGCCGCCCTGTATTGGTTGGCCCGCATGGTCTACGCTGGTGAAGACCCGCGTTTCATCTTCCGGCGTATGCTCATCTTCGCCGGAGAGGACGTGGGGATGGCCGATCCCAACGCCATGCGCGTGGTGACGGCTTGCGCCCAGGCTTTTGATTACGTGGGTATGCCGGAGGGACGTTTTCACCTGGCTGAGGCGTGTATCTACCTGGCAACCGCACCCAAGAGCAACAGCGCCTTCGCTCTCTTTGACGCCATCGCCACGGTAGAGCGGGAGCGGGAAGAGGAGGTCCCGGATCACCTGAAAGACGCCAGTCGTGATGCCGAGGACCTGGGGCACGGGGAGGGGTACCTGTATCCTCACGCCTACCGCGATCATTGGGTGGCGCAGCAATATCTGCCGGAGAGTCTGCAAGGGCGGGTGTTTTACCAGCCGACCGGCCAGGGCTATGAGAAAAAGATCCAGGAGGAGGTGGCCCGGCGGCGCGAGGCACAACTGGCCGCCATGCTGGAAGAGGACCAGTCGCCGCTGGGGATTCGGGAGGACCGGAGTCGCGAGGGGAAGGAGTCCGTCCCGGCAGCTCACAATCGCTGGCTGCAGCGCACCCTGAGCAACGTAGGTGAACAACTGGCTACCATGCGCGAGCGGGTGATGGCTGCTGCTGGAATTGAGCGGGACAGCCTGGTTCTGGACCTCAACGCCGGGACTGGTTTGCTGACCTGGGAGGCGGTCCGGCGCGCGCCGGTGGGAGGAGTGTGGGCGCTGGCCACCGACGAGCGAACTGCCGAAGCCTTGCGCCAACAGGCGGCCAACCTTGATGCGCTCGGGCGGCCCGTGATTCTCTGCGGCGCGCTGGAGGAACTACCGGACCTCATCGCCGCTCAAGGCCAGGGAGAGGTCCATTTCGACGCGGTGGTGGGGCGCAATGCTCTTACCCGCCACCCCGACAAAGGGGCCGCGGCTCGAATCATTGCCTCCCTGCTCAACGAGGGAGGGCGACTGGCGCTGGCCGAGGCTGTGCCGCGCCACGCCCAACGCCTGTCCGGGCTGGTGGATCTGTCCCTGCTGGAGGAGGCTCTGCGCCAGCGGCTCATTGACGCCGAAGAGGCCATCTACACCGACCCCGATGACCCGATGGTCAACTGGGACGCCGCCGATTTAGAGGCTGCCTTCTCCCCGGAGGAGATCTATGGGCAATCAGCCGGCCTGTCCAGCGAGCAGATCCAGGTAGAGACAGTCACGACCCAGCAGCACATCAGTGCCGAGCACCTGGCGCGCTGGTTCAGCGCCAGCCCCGAGGGCCAGCGGCCCAGCTATGCCCAGCGTCTGCACCAAAGTCTCTCGGCCGACGAATTGGCCCAGGTGCAGGCCCTCTTCGAGCGCCACCTGCGCGACCAGTCCGTGGCCTGGACGTCGCAGGTCGTCTTCCTGTTGGCACAGAGGCAAGGCTGACAGCCTATGACGATCAAGTTAAATAGCAAAGTTGGGTTTTGTTCATAACCTATGTGAGGATAATATGTCCATGCCTTTTTCAGATGAAGAACATCAATCGTCTAACGAATATATCCCTGAAGAAGAAGCTGACTTAATGGGTATCTTATTACCCCCTGAGCCTGACGAGGTATTAGATATTGGTGAGGTCGATGCAGGCAACTGGAGAAACTTTCGTGATATCATCACGGACAGTCTTTGGATCTTTGGGTCACGCAGTCGCGAGGGAATGCACAGCGGAAAGTACCACGGTAATTTTGTCCCTCAAATTCCATTTCAGGCCATTAGAAGATTCACCAAACCGGGGGACGTAGTGTTAGACCCATTCCTTGGAAGTGGAACAACACTGATCGAGTGCTGCCGACAAGGCAGACATGGGATCGGCGTTGAGTTGATCGAATCCATAGCCCAGGATGCTTTGGCGCGGATCCGGGCTGAATCTAATCCCCATGATACCTGGCAAGAAGTCATCGCAGGAGACAGCACAAGCGAACAGACCATTGGCAAGGTTCGTGAAGAATTGGCGAAGCGCAGTCGTAATCAGGTACAGTTGCTGATAATGCACCCTCCCTATCACGATATTATACAATTTAGCCAGGACCCAAGAGACCTGTGCAATGCTCCTACTCTCAAACAGTTCCTAGATTCTTTCAAAAAAGTAGTTCGCGGAACGTATGAACTTCTTGAGAAAAATCATTTTCTGGTTGTGGTTATTGGTGATAAATATAGCAACCGCGAGTGGGTCCCACTCGGATTTTACACGATGGAGGCAGTGAAGTCAGTCGGTTACACGCTGAAAAGCATTGTCGTGAAGAATATGGAAGGAAATCGGGCGAAACGGAACCTTCAGAATCTGTGGCGACAGAGGGCCTTCAAGGGAAAGTATTATATCTTTAAGCACGAATACGTTTTGTTCTTTCAGAAGACTGAAATCTTCGAACCCTTGATGAAGGTAGAGGTGGAAAGTGAAGACCAAGTAGTCTTCAACGAGGTTCAACTTGGATAATTGCGCACGCTTTAGTGTGCCACCATCACCCAAGAATCCCTCTTTCGATGCTAGCGACGCGCATGGGCCGCCATGGCCAGGAAGCGAAAGAACTGCTGCACCCCGTCGCCGGTCTTGGCGCTGGTTTCGACGTAGGCCGCGTTGATGGAGGCCGCATAGGCTTTGCCCTCTTCGGGAGCCACGACACGAGGCAGGTCAATCTTGTTGCCATTGACGACGACGTAGGCGTCAGGCACGACACCCTGCCCCTCCTGGAGCCAGTGCGGCAGATCGTCGAAGGATGTCCGGTCGGACACGTCGAACACCAGGGCAACGGCGCGCGCCCCCTTGTAGAAGCTGTCCCGGAAAGGGGCAAAGCGTTCCTGCCCCGCCAGGTCCCACACGGTGAGTTTAATGGACTGCCCTTTCAAATCCACCTCGATGGTCTGAAAATCGACGCCGATAGTCATAATGCGGGACTCTTGAAACTTACCGGTGGCATAACGGCGCAGTAGGGTAGTCTTGCCCACACCCCCGCTGCCGGCAATGGCAACCTTATAGCGAATGGTGCTATCGGCTGGACTCATCTTGCTCTCCAGTACACGACACGGCATTCCTACCTATTGGGGTGATGTGCGTCTGTCTTCCTGACGGCCTGGCTTGAGAACCATATCATAGTTGAAGAGGAGCGTATCAGCCGGGATAGGACGTTGCTTCAGCAGGCCGGCGTTCAGGGTTTCAAAGTGTAAATGAGTCTGGCGCAGACTGCGAATGTCAACCTCGGCCGGGTCGGACGAGTAGAGGACGATAAGGGTACAGTACCGGCCCGGCACATAGCACAGCACCTTGCCGTCTTCCGCCTCGGCCTTGGCCGCACCCGCGCCCAGGATCTCGGCCGCTGCTGAACGGAAGCCAGACAGAAAGCCGACGACCAGGTCACTATCCACCGGGAAATCGCCTACCGTGTACAAGGGCACACTGGACTCGTTGTCATACACGGCATAGGCCAGCACTTTGGCCGCGTATTTCCGGCGGATGATCATGCTCTCGCCAGTCGTCAAGCTGGCCGGCATCTGCCCCCCTCCCTCGGCCAGCAGACCATGCAACATGCGGCGCTGATTCTGGTAATGGTGATACAGGTTCTCAAACTGGGCGCGGTTGATGAGCCCATCGGCCAAATCCTGAACGGTGCGGTCCAGTTTGGCTTCCAGCTCCTGCAAATACTGCTCGGTTTCGGGGTCCAGGGTGCTGGTTGGGGGTTCAGTCTTTTTCTGAGGCGGCTCCTCCGCGTTAAGCCAGGCGACAAATCTGTCCCAGAGACTCACAGTTCCCTCTCCTTAGGGCGTTACGCTCCAACATAGGCTCGGGCCGGTCGCGGGGCCGATCCGGGTGACTTTTCAGACCTCGTTTATGTAGTTGCTCCGAAAGTATACCACGATTTGGAAGTTTGCACTAGGCAAGCATGGCATCAATTAAGGGTGGCTCCCTATTCAGGCAAGCTTTTGACGGGATAGCTATACGACGCTCCCTCTCCAAAGCTCAGGCCGGTTTAGCGTTGATGCAATGCCTGGTCAATGCACGCAACCTGCCCGAATATGGTTTCCCCTATCCATTCGACGGCCTTGACAGCAAAGCTTTCTTACGTTATGTCAGTATAAGAGGTTTAAGCGCACGCCGCCCTTCATGCGCATCTCCGGCCTCAGGCCCTTCAGGGAGGATGGCTTCCTGGCTCTACGCCTGGCCTTTCTTCTCATCGGGCCCCCCGTCCTCGATAGAGGTAGACTTGTTTCCAAGCGTGGCAGGGATCTTGTGCGTGGCAGAGCTACTTTCTGCCGGTAGCGCACACGAATTCCCGGTGCTTATCCGAGGCTCGCGTCATGCGGATCGAGTGAAACCCGGATGCCTCCATCATCTGCTGGACCTCCTCCGCTGCGTACAAGGTGATCTCGGAGTTCGCGAACCCCCTGTTCTCCAGCGATTCCTTGCAGGTAAAGCACAGCACCAGCATACCACCCTCGGCAAGCACCCGCCGTAGCTCTGAGATGGCTTGTGGAGTGTTCTGCCAGTAGAAGATCGAGTTGACGCTGCACGCTTTGGTAAAATAAGCGGATGGGTAGGGCAAAGACTCGGCGCGCGCACATCTGAGTTCGAGCTTACCTTCCCGTACCAGCGACCGGTATCGCCTTTGGCAGAAGGCGACCATGGGGGGAGATACATCCACGCCGGCGAGGAACCCGTCTGTGATGGCACCAGCCATGCGACCCAACAGGTGACCGCCGCCAAAGCCCACCTCCAGCACGCGATCGCCGGGTCTTAAAGCCAGGCTATTCAAGGCCACGTCATTCAAGGCGGAGTTTCTCTTGTTCCACACTCGCGGAAGGACGAACCGCCCGAGGATGCCGGATGGATGACGAAGCTGCCGGGCGAAGAACTTAGCTGGCATTATCGGACTAGCTGAGTTTGATACACTAAAAAGGGGATAATCTCCTCGTCCGTTATCCCCTTTCTGCTCAGGTCATAACCAATTTGATACACTCGAACCCGCCAACTGCGAAGAAGCTGCCGTTGGCTCTCGAGAATGTTCTCATCTAGAACAATCATGCAGCCATTGGCTCCAGAACGTACTCGTCTACGTGTTCAAGTAACGCTCGTTTGGCCAACTGCACTGCTTCTGCAATGGCCTCTTTCGTGACGCTGTCGTGCCATTCTGTTATGATACTCTCCCAAGCCATGCCATTCGCCACTTGCTCCAGTACATCTGAAACCAGAACACGCGTCCCCCGGAAGGTGGGCTGTCCGTGGCAGATATTCGGATCCGTGACAATGTAACGACCTATCAGCTTGGTTTCCATAGCTATTCCCTCCTGATCTTCTCTCGCATATTATACATCAAAACGTCGCTAATGGAAGGTTCTCGCCTTTATCACCAGTCAAGAGGGCCGGCACTTCAAGTAGTCGCGTGTTTCTTCCTCAATAACCCAATGGCCTGATGCAAGAATGTTCTTCCTGGTCACCTCACGCGGCTGGTGGCCGTCATCAATGATCAG
>CAYTNQ010000248.1:0-6406 GCA_964439175.1 uncultured Anaerolineales bacterium
GGCAGCTTCGATTCAGGTGAGTTGGTCTGAACGAAAACACCGGTAGGGCAGGCGTGCAGACACAGACCACACCGCACGCACGTATCCTGGTCCAAGGCAATAGGAGCTGCATCGACATTGTCTCCCTGGGGAGTGAAGATGGCATCCACCGGGCAGGCGTCCACACAAATACGGCAGGCACGCGCCCGGTGACGAACGTTCAGACACCGGTTCCCCAGAACATACGGGGGACTTCCGTTCCACACATCGACCAGATTAGCTGACTCACTTGATACCGCCATAGCTCAAATTATAATGGCAAGCAGGTGATAACACAATTTTTGTTCGATGGTGACTTGACAACCTGAAGATTCGGTGATATAGTTAGAACATCCGTTCTATTGGGGTTTAGCGGGCTGGGGATAGACATTCCCCAGCCAACGTAATAGGAGGCAGAGTCATGAAACACAGTATTGTCCATTTGGAGATCCCGGCCGATGATGTGGATCGAGCCAGGGCATTCTACACCCGGTTATTCGACTGGCAGTTTTCGACCTCCCCAGAGTATGAGGGATATTGGACTGTTGATGTGGGCGCGGAAGAAGCTGGACATGGTGTTGGGATGATGGCACGCCAGACCCCCGAGCACCGGCTGGTCAACTACCATCAGGTAGAATCGGTGGCAGAATACGCAGCGCGGGTCGAAGAACTGGGAGGGAAGGTGATTATGCCCAAGAGCCCGGTGCCTGGTATGGGCTGGTTCGCCCAGTGCCTGGACACCGAGGGCAACACCTTTGGCCTGTGGGAAACTGACACTGCGGCAGCTTGATTTCACCCCGGGTATGAACGCTCTCCCACCTTCACACGGGTGACTTGATTGCCGAGGCCTCGCCCGAATGTGGCTCTCTGGGCGAGGCTTCCTCCTTGTATGCCTATCCTCGTATGTAGATCGGATTGGAGAAGACCCATCCCCTGGGTTTGATCCGGTAACGACGGTACGCTTCCACCCGAAAGACACCTGACTCATTTGCCTCGTAGGTCAGCGCACGACCCCGCGCTCGTGCAACTTCGCGCCCATCTCTCAGTAGCCGCAAGTCCGCCGCCCGCGGACTGGTTATGTGCAGCGCCACTGGGCCATTCAGGCGCATTTCATCCCCCATTGAAACAGTTCCCTGGCGGCTGGTCGCTGTGAAGCGGAATCCCCGGGTATCTCCAGCCAGATCGTAAGCTACAAAGGCATGACCGGTCCGCAAGGCATTCAACACCTGCGCTTTGGCCGATACCACGTCGCGGGATAGGGGTTCGTCGAGCAGCATATGCGTGTTGACCGCCCTGAACAAATAGTCGTAAGGAAAGACAGGTCGCCTGAGGGGACCGAGGCTATAGACGTTCGCGTGGGCATCGGCGCCGCCGATGGCGGCCACCTTCGCTCCATTGCCTAAAAGGTCATCCCACAAAGTCAGCGTCTCAGGGTAGGGTCCAGTGATTAGCAGGCTGGGGAAAAAGGCAGCGAAGATGGCAGTTGGCTTACTGGAGAGGAGGCCCTTGAACTCCGACATGTAATTCCACAACTCGATGCCGGTGAAACCCGTCACCTCCCAATCCACCCAGGGGATCTCCGGTTCATTGAAGAGGGGAGCAGACTGCTCGACAGGATGAGCGAGGAAGCCGACACCGCCGTGTTGCCTGACGGCGTTGATGAGGTCTTGCGACTGGGGTGCGTATTGGCTTACTCCCTCTTCCACCCCCAAACACAAGTAATGGTTCACCTGGGGAGATCTCTCTTCGTCGTGTACCTCTTCGCCCATTAGCAACAAAACTTTCTTGCCCGTTTCCGGATGGGTGTACCACCCTTCTTGACCCCCCACCCATACGTTGTGGTCGGTGACCATAATCACATCAAGGCCAGCCTGAGCGGCAGCCCTGGCCAGATCGTGGTGGCTCCCGGCGCCATCGGAGTAGTGAGTGTGCATGTGGAAGTTGCCAATGATCTCAAATTTCGAGTTTGGAGTCTGGTCACTCATTTTCGATTGCCCCAACATTGTCATCCCGGAGTGCATTCCAAGGATTTGTAAAAGAACAACTTCCGAGTTTCTACGCTTGGTGTCCGGGCGAAACTCGGAAGTGATTCTTTTACACTGCCTAGTACTACAACCGTACATGTCATTCTGAGGAGTGAAACGACGAAGAATCTATATAGATTCTTCGCTCCCTTCGGTCGCTCAGAATGACATGGCGACTGAAGTACGGTTGTAGTACTAGGTGAGAACAGATGGGTGCCAATAAAATGGAGGCGAGGTTATATCTCCGGCTAAAGCCTCGTCTCCTCCAAAGTAATTGTCTCAACAAAGGTAGAGTCGAGGCTTCCCCGGCCCGCTGCCCCGTCCCGCGCCAGGCGCGAACGGGGTCGCGGGAGCGCCAGCCACCTGTGCCGCGCCGACAGGTGCAGCCAGGGCGGGAGCCGGTTAAGTCCCTGGCGGAATGCGCAACACCTGGCCCGGCTTGATGCGACCGGGATCGTCCAGGATGTCGCGGTTGGCGTCGAAGATGACCCGCCATAGGCTGGCTTTGCCATATACCTGCTTGGCGATGGACGACAGCGTGTCACCCGGCTGAACGGTATAGGTGTCCGGCTCTGGCTCGGGCGGCGGAGGGGGCACATCGCCGGGGGACAGAAAACGCTTGTCTTGCGCCGCCAGCCTGTCAAGGAGTGCCTGGGTAGCAGTGGGATCTTCGCCGGCTACCCGCTGCACTAGCCGTGCCCCACCAGCCTGCAGGGCAGCCATCTGCTCCTCGGTCACACCACTGGAGGGTCCTACCACGGTAACGTAAGGCCAACGCCCCACGGCAGCATCGGCGGCAAAGGTGACGTCGGGACTGAATCGCCAGATGTAACCCAGGGCCGGCTCCAGGTAATCCTCGTTGGGCAGGATGACGACGTGCTCGCCGGGACCGGGCTTAAGTAGCCCGACATCGTCTGGAAGCGGCTCAGCAGGCTCCATTTCCCTCAGTCGGCTGCGCAGTATGGCCGGGTCTAGGTTCAAGCCAGGACATTGGGTATGACTGCCCGTCAACTCGCGGTGTCCCCGCACGTTTTCCACCGGAACGCTGTATTTGGCCATCAGGTGACGCAGCACCCCCAATAGCGAGGCCATCTGCGCCTGGCTGGGGCTGGTGAACTGGTCGGGGATAGGGTGTACTGCCCCATTTTCATCGCGCCAGGTACGACCACTACTAAACCAACCGGCCAGACACACGGCCAGATAGTGGTTGTTCCAATACTGACCCCGTTCCAATCCATACGAATCGCTAGGGTCTTTGAATCCGGCGTGATAGGCGGCGATCTTCTCATCCAGCGCGTATTCAATCACCCCATCGCCCCGGATGACATAATTATAGCCGCCGTGCGTCCAGCCTCGTCCGTGGACGTGGTAATTGAAGAAGGTCAGTGCGTCGCCGGTGGGCGCACCGGTCTCCTGGTCGGCGGTGGCCGAGTGGTGGACGGCGATCCCCAGGATAGCTCCTGGGCGTTGCCAGTTTTTGTAGACTTCGTAGTTTGGCATCCGGTCACGTACGTCGAGGATATTCAAATTGCTAACCATCACAAGACACCCTCCTCAACCTCAGATCCTTGGGTGACGACCTTTAAAATAGTGAGAGTTGCTCGCCAAAGTTACTCCTCTTGCCCGGATTGCTCAACCGAGGTGCCGGATTGAAACCGTTCTGATCCAGCCACTCCCAGTCAGGGCCCTCCCAGCCGAAACGATCGAAATCGGTACATCCTTGAGCGTCGAATTCAACCCCTTCCGCTTCGAGCAATTGTTGCTGAATCGCCCCACCCTGGCCAGGACGTAAGCTGATCTGACCCTTGCTGTTAATGACGCGCTGCCAGGGCACCGACCGGTCGTCGGCCTTTAGCGCTGCCATAGCATAACCTACCTGGCGCGCGGTGCAACCTCGCCCGACGATGGCCGCAATCTGGCCGTAGGTCGAGACTCTCCCAGGTGAAATCTGGCGGGTGACGGCGTAGATTTGTTCGTACAACGGCGCATCTTTGAGTGTTTTCATCATATTCGCTGGCCAACTCTGGTAGCTGCACGACCGACACGCCGTCGGTCCGGATATAGGGGCTTTCGAACGCAAACTTGTGGGCCAGACTGACCACCATTGGGTCAGGTCGGCGTGGTGAAGGCCTGGACGTGGACTGAATGGCTCAGCGTGCGTAATGCCTGACGGATGGATGGGGCCAGGCCCGAATCGCAACGCCCGGTGACCAGCACTGCCACCAGCAGCGGCGCTAGCTCGTTGCCCATCGGCAGGCCAAGAAAGCGCAAGCCGCGGGCGGCGCCACCAACGACTCGCACCTCGCCCGCCTCGGCTAACAGATTGTCTTGGCGCTCAATGCGTATAAGCTGCGATAGCGTGGTCAAGTCATTTAACGCATCCCAGGCGTCAGGTGGCGGATCTCCAGTTTCGATCCTTGAATTTATGCTCATAGCCAGGACGGGCTAGCCGACGGGCCAGGGAATGACATAATCTCATTGTAGGGTAATCCTAATAAGTATGACAAATGACCCCCTAGTGAGGTTGTCGCAGCGGCAGCTCAACGATGAAAGTGCTGCCTTTGTCAACCTCACTCTCTACCCAGATCCGTCCCTGGCATAATTCCACCACGCTCTTGACAATGGCCAGTCCCAAGCCAATGCCCCCCTGTTGACGTGTAAGGGAATCTGCCACTTGATAGAAACGATCAAAAATTTTGTCGTATTCCTCAGGGGGAATGCCAATTCCAGTATCACGTACTGTGATGACAACTTTATCCCCATTCAGTCCCACCTCAAACCAGATATGGCCCCCTTCGGGTGTGTACTTAATGGCGTTGGACAACAAGTTCATCACGATCAAGTCTAGTTTTTGCCGGTCTGCTAGCATTGGCGGAAAGTCGGCGGGGAGGTTCACCTCAATGTCGAGGGATTTCTCTTTGGCCATATCCTCCATATCAAGAGTGGCCTGCTGGATGGCATCCCTGAGAATCACTTCTTCGACCTTAAGTTGGGCCTGGCCCGTTTCCAGATAGCTCAGGTTGAGCATATCGTCAATGAGGATGCGCAGGCGCGTGGCGTTGCGCGTGATGACGTCAAGTCGATCCCGCTCTGGCCCGGTGGTCTCCTCTGCCAGCACGCTGGCGTGCCCCAGTAAAATTGCCAGGGGCGTCCGCAACTCGTGTGCGGCCAGGTTGATGAACTTGCTCTTCATCTGGTCCAGCTTCTTGAGTTCATTGTATGCCTGGTGAATCTCCTGAAACAGATGAGCATTTTCAATAGCGATAGCTGCCTGCCCGGCCATCACTTGTAAAAACTCGCTATCACCCGAAGCAAAGGGCTGCGATCGTTTCCCCAACACCAACGCGCCGAGAGCTCGGCCTTCTTTCGCAACCAGCGGGAGCCCCACCAGGAACTCAACGTCTAAACCCTCCAGCAGCTTTTTAAATCGTTGCTGGAATGGCTCTTTCCGGCGAAGCGAAAGATATTGTTGGTGTTGCATAATCCAGTTGCCCAGCTCCAGGCGTAGCGACCGGGCCTGGTCGTCTTTCTCGGGCGAGGGAGGATGCATATGCTCGTTAACTTCCCCTGAATTGACCAAGTACAGAATGGCCTTGTCAGCTTGAGTTTCCCGCTGGGCCAACTCAAGGACGTGATGTAGCAACGTATCCACTTCCACTGTGGAGAGCAGCGTTTTATTGAACTCAAACAGGGGAATCAGTGACTGGAGCCGAAAGTTTTCCTTGCGCAGACGCTGCTTTTCCAATGCCTTAGCGATGGACAGGCCCAGTTCGTCTCGTGTAAAGGGCTTCATGATGAATTCATCAACGCCTAGTTTGAGGGCTTCGATGGCCGTGTCCATCGTGCTATACCCGGTCATCGTCACACAGATGATGGCAGGGTCGATTTCCTTAACAGCCTGAGCAGTCTGCAGGCCATCCATGCCAGGCATTTTGATGTCGGTCAGCAGCAAGTCAAATGGTTCTTGCTTGATTCGCTCCACGGCTTCCTGGCCCGTCCTTACGATATCGACCTGATATCCTTCGGCCGTCAAAATGCGCTGACAAAGCTCCAATACGGCGGGCTCATCATCCGCGACCAATATCCTCTCTTGGGCCATAGCATTTGTCCACACTTTCTCGTGAAGCATTTGCCAGGGGCAGTTACTGTGCCATTATACCATAGAAAGACGTGTTGCAACAGCGAATCTAGATCAACAATAGAGATATAAATTCAAGCCAAAGAAAAAACCCGGTTTTTGGTAAAAACCGGGTGCTATGCAAAGCGACTTCTTTTTAGAAGCACACCTGTATCTCTATACAACAAAATCAAAGAGCGGGCGATGGGATTCGAACCCACGACCTTCTCCTTGGCAAGGAGACGTT
>CAYTNQ010000249.1:0-6397 GCA_964439175.1 uncultured Anaerolineales bacterium
GCATATTCCACCAACCCCTGCCCTTTTTCACGCGGTAAAAACAACATGGTTCCTGTCACCTCCTTTCTCTTTAGGATTGCATATAGGATAAAGTGCCTCAGAGGTTTCCAGAACTACAATTTCAGTATAAGCGAGGAAGGCCTTACCAACAATAGGATTATAGTACTTGGGATTATGTCAACTAAATGGGAAGGCTGAGTTGCACTTTTGTCCCACGACTGATGCTGCTATCAAATTGGATCTCACCCCCCAGCATCTCCACCTGCTCTATCATGGTGATGATCCCCATCGTCTTTCGCTGGCGCGCGGCAGCCATCGCCTCGGCCACGTCGAAACCACTACCATCATCTTCGACCGTGGCTTTGAGGCCACCGGGACTCAAGTCCAGGGTGACTTCTACATGGGTGGCATTCGCGTGTTCACGCACGTTGTTAAGCAGGCTTTGAATCACGCGGAAGACAGTAACCTCAGCATAGGGGGGCAAGCGCTGCTCCTTGCCGGTGATGACGAGGTTGCAACCTAGCTTGCTTTTGGACTCAAAGTCTTGTACGTATCGCTTGAGGGTGGGGTTGAGGCCCAGGTCGTCCAACATCATAGGGCGCAGGTCAAAGATAAACTCTCGTACCTTTTGAAAGGTACTGGTCACCGCGCCTTTCAGGTTACCCAACTCGGTGCGGGCCCGCACCGGGTCGGTGTCGAATAATCGCTCGCAGATCTCGGCTTGCAAGATGAGGTTGGTAAGCGATTGGGCCGGGCCATCGTGCATTTGACGCGCCAGGCGCTGGCGCTCATTCTCCTGGGCATTGATGATACGCACGATGGGGCTGCCCTCGGCCTCTAGCCCCTCCTGACCACCAGAGGCTCCATCCCCGCCCAGGCCAACTTTGCCCGCCACATCGAGTACCTGGCGCAATGTATCAGCATGACGCTCAAGGTACTGCTGTTTTCCTTGAAGCTGTTCTACCTGTCCGCGCATCATAAACAAGCGCATCTGTGATTCCTGGGCAGCAGTATAAATCTCCTTGATGTCCTGACGGGGTATTGTGTCGAGGTTGGCCTCCATCTGGCGCAGCTTGTTGGCAAGCTGGGCATTGCGCTGAGCAAGTTTTTCCACCTCGGTTGAGCTTTGCCGGATAAGGACTTCGATCTCTTTCAACTCTTTTTGAGTTTGTTCGTAATCCTCTCCGATCTGCGTGAAGAGCTGCCCAGCGGTGAGAGCTTCTTCTGTTTGCGACAGGTTATCATCCATCCCCATGACACCTCAACTGTTTTCGAGAACCAGGAACGGAGACCGAGATTGGAGATCAGGGAAGATCGCACGTCACCCCAGTCGTCTGTTCCTGGCTGCTCCAGTCGCAGATTAAAAGTTGTTAACTATCTGTATCTTGCAGGCGAATCCAGCCGCGCCGAACAGCGTAAAGCGCGGCCTGGGTCCGATCATTCACCGCCAGCTTGCGCAAGATGCTGGTCATGTGGTTCTTGACCGTTTGCCGGCTGATGCCCAGTTCATAAGCGACTTCTTTATTGCTTTGGCCTCGGGCAATGTGCTGCAATATCTCCATTTCGCGGGGCGAAAGGGGCGTAAACATTTCATTGGGGAGGCCATCGATATAAGCCACCTGATCAAACTGCTGCAAAAGCCAATTGGCAACCTCGGGCTTATCCAGCACCTCATCATCTATGACATAGTTGCCCTGCACGACCTGGCGGATGGCTTCAACCAACCGGCGTGGGGTGACATCTTTGGGGAAGTAAGCGGCGGCGCCTGCCCGCACTGCGTGGAAGATCTGTTCGTCGTCGTGATAAGCAGTGAGCATGATCACCGCGATATCAGGCATCACAACCTTCAGCTCACGCGTTACCTGGAGCCCATTCATCCCTGGCAGGTTGATATCCATAATCACGACATCAGGACCTAATTGCTTGGCGATACGTAATGCCTCATCGCCCTCGGCCACCTCGATAATGACCTCCATATCCTCTTCAGCTTCCAGGACTCGTCTGAGTCCCTGTCGGAAAAGGGGGTGGTCGTCTACCAACATCAAACTGATCTTGCCCATGGCAACTTGCCTCCGGCGGATTATAATGCGCTTATAAAGCGGGATAAGGGATTGAAAGGATCACCTGTGTACCTTGTTCCACGTCACTCCGAATGCGCAATTCGCCCTGCAGTAATTCAGCGCGATCATACATGCTGACTAAACCCAGGCTACGTCCGCGGCTACCGACGCGTTCTGGTTGAAGGCCAATCCCATCGTCGGTGATAGAAAAGACGAGGACTCCAGCCTCCTCATAAATGCTCACCTCGACCCGGCTGGCTTTGGCATGACGCCGAACGTTTTGCAATGCTTCCTGAATGATGCGAAAAATGGCAACTTCGACAGTAGCTGGCAGGCGTTCGGTAATCGCCCGAACGTCCATTGTAACCTGAAGGCCGGTGTGGGTTTCGTAACGCTCCAAGTAGCGGCGTAACCCAGCCACCAACCCAAAATTGCCGAGGAAGGAAAGAGGATCCAGGTCGGCGATCAATTGACGGATGTCGGCCAGTCCTTGCTCAAGCTCTGCCTGCAAGGCGGTTAGGCCATCGTCCACAGCCAAATTCTCAGCGTCGAGCAGATAGCGACAGGAGGCCAACTCAAACACGGCATTAGCTAAGAGCTGTCCCACGCCATCCTCTAACTCTCGCGCCAGACGAGATTTTTCTTCCTCCTGACTCTGGATAATTCGGATGCGCGACCAGCTATCCTCGTCCTCGGGCGGGGCCTCCATCCCATTATTCAGATAGCGGCTGAGTCGTGCGTTGCGCTCCGCCAACTTTTCAAATTGTTGGGCTATCTGCACCAGGCGTTTCAAGCGATAATTGGCGTCTGATGCACCTTGGGCCAACATCGTATTGTAGGAACGGTATGCCTGTTCAGCCAGCCGGCCAATGTCGCGGTTGGCCTGGTCAAGGACACGTACAGCCTCTTGTAGAAACTCATCAATTTTCTGTTCGTCGCCGGCCATCATTTGTCCTCGGCAACCGACCTGATGCCAGTCTCCTGACAAGTTCTAATCCTTTTGTAGAGGCAACATCGACAAAATTTGTCGATGTTGCCTCTACAAAAGGGCTAAATACCCATAGGTGTGCGGCTAAAACAACTGCCTTTAGTATACCATAAATAATGGCAAAGGCAACACCTCAATCAGCCTGGGGACGGTCAATCGCTTAGGACTTTGGTACCGAATATTGTACGCTAAAACGCTACCGCGTGCAAGTGAGTTTTGACACAGGGGTGTGTCTAGAATTTTTGTGGTAGGGGCAGGTCTCAGACCTGCCCCTACAGAGTACTCAATGCGAAGCCCCAACAAGTTGGGGAGTCCGCATTGGGAGTCCCTAACTTGTTGGGGGTATTTCGCCAGGAATCGGCCTTCCAAAACATGTAAGTGTCGAAACCAAGCTAAACGCCAGCAGAAGTTGGCGTCAGATCACCAACAGGAAGCAGCGTGGAAGTCGGCCCAGGCTGAAGGGTTGCGCGATCGACAGCCGATGGCGGCGTTGGCGTAGGAGGGGGAAGGGATCCTTCAATCAGCACGAAAGTCGTCGCCTGGTTGGTGGTAGTGATAGGATAAGTATATAGATGTCCGTCGAAGTAGGTTTTCAATACATAGCCACCGACTGGTACGTCGGCAAAGGTGAAGGTTTCGCCCCATTCACCGTCGGATTTCACCACATTATCAGGATAAGTAAAGGTTTCACGCCAGAAGCGGTCCGGCTCCTGGGCACGATGCAGAAAGATCGGCTGCTGGGGCACCAGATATCCCTGGGCGTCTATCACCCGACCGGCGACGACGCCATAACCAGGATCAGGTTTTACCCACAAGTCGGGATTTCGCACATCCCAATAGCTCGTTCCTCCCACACGGACCTCCAGATGTAGATGCGGACCCAAGGCTACTCCCCCTTGACCTACCTCGGCTACGACGTCGCCTGCCTTTACCGGCTGTCCCTCCCGAACCAGTACCTTCGAGACGTGTCCATAGAGGGTATACACTGAAAGGCCATTCCATTCCTGGTCATGGCGGATAAGCACAGCCTGCCCGAAAAAGTTGGGCGTGGGGCCGAAAGGGATCTCGTCGTCGGGGCCGGCCCGAGCCACCAAGCCGTCGCCCACGGCCAGGATTGGGGTTCCCAGCGGGTTCTGGATGTCAATGCCATGATGCCACAGGTATTGCCCGCGGTTGTTAGTGCCAAAGGGATAATACGGGCTACCCCAACTGGCATTGGCATCAGTGAAGGGGCGAGTGAACCAGAAGTGATCTTCCGCCTGGAATGGATCGGGCAAGCCAAGATTGCCAGCCAGGACAGTGCGGGGCACAGGCGTAGGAGTAGGTGTTGGGGTAGAAGTTGGGGTAGGTGTGCCAGCAGGGGTAGCTGTCGCTGTCGCCGTGGAAGAGAGGGGCTCAGCATCCGGCGTCGCTGTCAGGCCAGGTGTAGGGCTAAACGTTGGGGTAGCTGTCGGTGTGGGCGAATAGGTAGGCGTAGGGGTAGCGGTGTTCGTCGGTGTGGGCGAATAGGTAGGCGTAGGGGTAGCGGTGTTCGTCGGTGTGGCTGTGCCAAGTATGGCAACCACCGCCGACTGGTTATGCCCAATGATCGCGACTAAGCCCACCAACGAGGCTAAGGCAACGGCCACGGTGAAGAGACGTAGATTATCGACCAGCGTCCTGCGAGGTAAATCCTTCATGGAAATGACCGGCGAATCAATAAACAGCAGTCAGGAGCCAGATTAGATTCCCAGACTTGACTTCTGACTACTGTCTATTGAACGTTGACTTCTATCTACCGATCCCTGATTACTGATCCCTGATCACTGATCCCTGTCTACAGCCCAGGCAATGCTCTCTTCCAGCCACCCTCTAGAATTCTGGACATCAAGTTGAACCCGTCCATCTATGGAGCCGCCGAGATCGAAGAGGGGGCGCTGATTCTTGCCATCAGCGTTCATTGCCCACATAGCCCACGTGCCATCTTGATCGGAGACGAAAGCAATTGTCGCTGCATCGGGTGACCAAGCGGGAAGGCCATCGCTGGCAGTATCGGAGGTCAACTGAGTTAACCCGGTTCCATCAATGCCAACGGTGTACACGTCCCAATTCCCGGTACGGTGAGACATAAAGGCCACACTTTGCCCATCGGGAGAAACAGCAGGGTTGGTATCGCTGGGATCATAGGTAAGCTGAAAAGGAAAGCCACCGTCAATATTGCTCAAGATCAGGCCACAACTTCCCCCCAGACAGCCTTTGTAAACAAAGCGACTGTCGGGCGTCCAGGCAGGCGACTCGCCTTGAATGGGCGCGGCTTCACGCCGAAGTACCTGATGGTCAGTGCCAACGGTGCGATAAATCGCCGGCACCTCACCTCCCTCCCGCGAGTGGAAAAGAATGATCTGGCCGTCAGGTGAAAAGGTAGGCCTGGCAGCTTCGAAGGAGATATTGAAACGCCAGATATCTCCACCTTCAATGGCACGTTCGATAAGTCCCCGGTTGTCAGCTTTCCACGAACGGAAAGCGATGCGCCGGCCGCTGGCGTTAACAGCCGGCTGGCTGGCTTCGGCAGCCACTAGCACGCGATCGCTGCCGTCTGGGTCAGCAGAGAAGATGTCATACGTACCAGCAGCCGCGTTGAAGACAGGGAAGACAAACCGGCCTGTTAACGTCACCTGATTACGGGACGGCGGCAGGTCACGTGAAACGTATTCGGGCAACGGTTCGGAGGTTGGCGTAACAGTTGGAGCGAGGGATGAGGCAGTAGTCGCCTCAGGCCCAGTCGTGGAAGCTTCTTGTGGCAGCCCGGTCGCTTCCTCTGTCTTGGCCGGTGGTGTTTCAGCGCGCGATGCCACCTCGCTCTCAGGAACCACCTCTGTAGAGGTGAGCGCCGACGGCGCGAAACGGGTGGGAGTCACGGTAGGAATAACGGCCAGTTCCTCACCCTTTGGCGTCCATAGTTTGATATCGTCAAAGCTGATGATCAGATTAGGATCGCTAAAGGTGCTGGCAAAGAAGCCAAAGTTTCCACTGGTGAAAGCATCATCTGCCACTTCAGCCAGTAGTGCATCGTTAGCATACACACGAATTTGGGGGCCAACGGCTTCAACAGCCAGCCGGTTTGCAGCCTGACCGACATTGATAGCAGATGAGGCAGTCCAGGGAATCAGAGTGACCCACTCGCCATCGTGGAATTTGCTCAACAAAAAGAAGCCATCTCCAGAGATGTCAAAACGATAGAAATTGTCTCGATCTTTAAAACGAAACAGGACGCCGTAGCCATTATTGTTAGGGCCTGTCTCCTGAGCCGCCTCTACTTCCAGCCGAAAGTCAGCCACGTCCCGGTTAGCCAATCCCCAGGCGACCAGGT
>CAYTNQ010000250.1:0-6316 GCA_964439175.1 uncultured Anaerolineales bacterium
ACCCGGTCTACAATTTCCCATTAGAAAATGATGATGACTACGATTGTGTCATCTACTACGCCGGCCAGGCCCTGGAAAACAACGTGATCATTTATACCATTGGGCTGGGAGTTGGTGCGCGGGCTGATTTGTTGCAGATGACTGCCGAGACGGCACGCGGGCAATATTTCTATGCTCCTACCCCGGAGGAACTGGATATTGTCTTCGAATCAATCATTTCGACAACTACCGCATCTTGCTCCCCCCAAAACCTGACTCTGACCAAATCAGTGACGCCAACCGAAGACCTGGGAGTCGGCGACGTCATCGCTTATAGCCTATCCTTCTCCAACACAGGCGACCTGGCGACCACCCACGTTGTCCTGACAGACCGTCTGCCGGTCAACACGCAGTTCGTCACCGCCAGCGGCAGCTTCACCCCACCCGCGCCTACCCCCGGCGACGTGATCACCTGGACTCTGGACCAATTGGAGGGCGGGGCTACGGGCGTTCAAAGCCTGACTGTGGTGATCTCCCCCACCCAGCCCGGCGACGTGATCACCAACGTGGCCGGGGTCTACGGCGACCAGGACTGGGGGCAGGCAATGATCACCACCCCTTTCAGGCTACCCCCCATCGACGAGTTCCACCCCATCTACCTGCCTATCATTCTCAAAAGCGGCGAGGTCTGGGCACAACAGTAGGGGCACACTTATGTGTGCGCCTCAGATAGACAGACTACAGATCTCCTTTCGAGGAAAGTTCTGCTCTCTGCTTCACTCCTCTTTTTCCAGCATCATTACCTGGCAGTCCACCAGTCCTTTGAAGCGCTCGGCATCGGCCTGTGACCCGATGATGGTGCCGATGTGCATGGGGACAGCAATCTTGGGCTTCACCGCCCGCACGATTTCCGCCGCCTGGGCCGGGTCGGCCACGTAGGTGCCGCTGACCGGCACCAACAGGATGTCGGCGGTCAGGCCGGCCATCTCAGGAATAGGATCGCTGTCACCGGTGTGGTAGATGCGCGTCCCTTCCACAGTGACGATATAGCCCACGTGCCCTGCCCTTTTGGGATGAAAAGACTTGTCCACGTTGTAGGCCGGCACCACTTCCACCGTCACCCCGGAAATCTCCAGCCGGTCACCCGCTTTCACCACCCGTACCCCCTTGCCCAGCTTTTTGGCCGCGCTCGGATTGGCGATCACCACTGTGCTTTCCTGGCGAATCCGTTTCACGTCGTCAGGCGAACAGTGATCGTGGTGATCGTGGGTGACCAGGATCAGGCCGGCCGGGGGCGAATTGGCCCCCAATTGCCAGGGATCCATATAGATGGTCGGTGGCCCATCAATACGAAAACTGGCGTGTCCCAGCCAGTGAATGCGTTCGATCATTGTCGTTCCTCCTCAGTGTAGACTATAAAAATCCAGTACGAACGAAATGGGTGGCTAGATGTTACTACTCAGGCCAGGTAACCCTTGCGAAGGTTTGGTGAGAATTTTCAGAGCAAAAATGCCTTGGTCTACCGAAAATTGCCCCGTTGGCAAAGTTATTCTTAACCTTCGCAAGGGTGGCTGAGTAGTTACGGCTAGATTATAACACAAGACAAGTGCGATTTTCAAGGAAGAAGTTCTCCACGAGACCTTCAGCCGACACATTAAAATGAGAAGAATCTCAAAAAGTTAGAAAAACCCTATTGACAGCCGGTTATGTGGATGATAGAATGGAGGCAGTGGTGTAGGCTATAGGAGGCAAAAAATGGCTAGACGCTTCCACGAGATTTGGTGCGACGAGTGTGGCGTGCAAATCATCTGGACGCCCGTGGTAATCGATGGCCGTCACTATTGCTGTCACGATTGTGCCGTGGGGTTGGAATGTGATTGCGCCAGCGGTAACCCTCGGACGGAAAACGACGGGGAGTTTCTCTGGGTGGAAGGTGTTGAGGGCAGCATGGAGTCTATCTATGGCATAGACTACGGGTTCGATTAGAGATTTCGGGCACTTCGCGCCGACTAAGATACAAGATATAGAGAGGCCGTCGATTCGACGGCCTCTCTGCATCAGAAGGAGGAAGGGCAAGCCAGGGATGATGATCCCTGGGAAACAACTACGAAAACAACATGGCAAATGCCAGCAGTCCGGAACAGAGGGTGGCATAAGCGACAACCACAAGTAGGGTGGCAATAATAAAAACGATGCGCTTTACCGAGCCAGGCCATAAATGTGGTGATACCATAGCTCCACCCCTCTTTTCATTTGTATATAATTTGCCATGTTTTTACGCTACCTGTAGTATACGAAAAAAAGTGCACCGGCGTCAATGGTACTAGTATCCCAAATCAGATAAATCAAGTCTAATTATCAGGAGACCCCAACTATGAAATCCATTGATTTACGCAGCGATACCGTTACCCTACCCACCCCGGAGATGCGAGAGGCAATGGCCACTGCCGAGGTTGGCGATGACGTATTAGGCGAAGACCCAACGGTGAACCGGCTGGAAGCGATGGCCGCCGAACGGGTCGGCAAGGAGGCCGCTCTGTTTGTTGCCAGCGGCACCATGGGCAACTTGGTTGCGTTGCTTACCCACTGTGCACGGGGCGACGAGATCATCGTCGGCGACCGGGCCCATGTCTTTCTTTTCGAAGCAGGTGGCGCGTCGGTTTTGGGCGGCATCCATTCACGTCAAGTCCCCAACCTGCCCGATGGCAGGTTGGACTTAGGCCAGATCGAGGCGGCCGTTCGCCCTGACAATCCCCACTTCCCGCGCAGCCGGCTCATCTGTTTGGAAAACACCCATAACCGCTGTGGTGGTGCATGCCTGATGCCAGATTATATACGTCAAGTTCGCAATTTGGCCGACAAATATAACCTCCAGATTCACCTGGACGGGGCACGGGTCTTCAACGCCGCTGTTGCCCTGGGTCTGGACGTACGCGAACTGACCCGCCACGCCGACAGCGTAAGCTTTTGCCTGTCGAAGGGCCTCTCGGCGCCGGTAGGCTCATTGCTGTGTGGACCTGCGGACTTCATCCACCAGGCACGCCGGGCTCGCAAGGTCGTGGGAGGCGGGATGCGACAGGCAGGCATCATCGCTGCCGCTGGCATTGTAGCCCTGGAGCAGATGGTAGACCGTCTGGCCGACGACCACACTAACGCCCGTCGACTGGCCAAAGGCCTGGCCGACACACCTGGCGTCATCCTTGACCCAAGTCGGATACAGACCAATATTGTCATCTTCGAGATGCAAGAGGGTGCTCTCGACCCATCTGAATTCTGCCGGCGGCTAGCCGGCTATGGCGTGAAGATGTCCCCTATTGAGGGTCGCCAGATCCGGGCAGTGACCCACTATGGAATCGAGGCGGCTCACATTGAGCAAGCTCTGGATGCTGTGGCACAGGTGATGGCATAATCTGCGTTGACAAAGCGCAGGCACCACAGTACAATCCGGGTACGGGAGAGATTATGGAGAAAGCGAAGCTGTTAGAAAGCAAAGTCGTCATTATCACCGGTGGAGGGCGAGGGATTGGTCGGGCAACAGCCCTGGCGTTCGCCGAGGCTGGCGCCGACGTAGTGATCGCAGCACGCTCGCAGCGGGCTATCGAAGCGGTGGCCGAAGAGATTCGTGCGCGGGGGGGCCAAGCGTTGGCCATTCCCACCGACGTCTCGGATCCGGCATCGGTAGACCTGATGGTGCTGCAAACGCTGCGCGCCTCAGGGCGCATTGACATTTTGATTAACAATGCCGGTGTCGTCGCCCCTATTGGCATGACATGGGAGGTGCCGCCGTTCATCTGGCAACGCAACGTCAACGTCAATTTGGGGGGCGTCTTTCTGTGCACCCACGCTGTCTTGCCGCATATGATTCATCAGGATCGGCACCCAAAAGTTCGAGGCAAGATCATCAACATCTCGTCGGGGGCAGCTAATCATGTCGTCCTGGGCTGGAGTGCTTATTGCGCAGCTAAGGCTGGCGTGGATCACTTCACGCGGGTGCTGGCCGCCGAGGTCGAATCCTATGACGTCACAGTCAACAGTGTTTACCCCGGCGTCGTAAACACTCAAATGCAAACCGAAATCCGCCACGTGCCTCCCGACCGCTTTCCAGAACGGAATCGCTTTGAACATTACTTTGAAATGGGGGACCTCCGTCCTCCCGAAGAAGTCGCCCGGTTCCTACTCTGGGTCGCCAGTTCGTTTACCGATGCCATGACCGGGCAGATCATCCGCATTGACGACGAAGCGATTCGCCGACGCATGGCGCAAGATCTGGGTCAAGAACCTCTGCCAGGCCGAGAACGGTAGATCGCTGAGAGCACTGAAGGATGATGCCCTAGGCGACCTCAACAAGGATTTGCGTACTTAAGGGAAGGTGCAAGAGCAATGAAGGTCGCGAGTGCAGTTATCGAAAATTTCCGTCACATCGAGCACATGGAGCTGGACTTCACCGACTCCGTAGGACGTGTGCGGGATGTCTCGGTCATTGTGGGACCTAACACCAGTGGTAAGACGACTATGCTGGATGCACTGGCAATAGGATTAGGTTTCATCACTGAACTCCCGTATAGCCGGCCTGATTTCACCCTGAGCCCCCCAAGCATTGTGCGTCGAGGGACTCTGCAGGCACGAGTGACATGCTATGTGAGATTCTCTGCAGAGGAGATTGAAACTACACGCCAGTTGTATGCTTTGTCCGAAGAAGAACAAGAGATTCCCGATGTAGAAGAAGTCACCATCACTTGGGAATATCCGGACCGTATGAGACAGTATCCGTCAGGCTACATCCGATGCGAACCACGTGGCGCCTGGCACCTCTTCAAAGGACGTGTCAAGGTGGCAAGGTTATTATCTACTGGGCGACTTACGGACTGGAGTTGGTTCGAGCGGACAGGAGGGGTCTTTACTTTCGACCAGCAGCGCACCGGGATGGGTAAGACAATCCGTCGTGACATTTGGGACGTCATCTATGGAGGAGGAAATGAGAGCAGTCCAGATGAACGATATACCACTGATCCCCGTACCATCTTGTTAGCGTTGGCTGTTCAATCCCTCCTCCCGCCAGTGGACGAGCGACAATTCGATCAGTTCAAGCGCATTCAAGAACGATATACCGACGTCTGCGCCCCGCATCGCATCAAAGGGGCTGTCCGGGATGAACTGGGCCAACCGGAACTGATCTTCACTGACGGCATCTATGAATACCGTTACGAAGGTCTTAGCAGCGGCGAACAAATGTTGCTGCTATTCCTGATCCGCATGATAACTGAACATATTCACCAATCTATCGTCTTAGTGGATGAGATCGAATTGCATCAACATCCGCTGTGGCAGCGGAAACTACTCTATCTTTTGCCCCGAATTGGACAAAACAATCAAATCATTGCCACCACCCATTCGGCCTACTTACGAGATGTGCTCCCGCGGGAGACAATCATCGATCTAGGAGAATTGGATGATATGTCGAGCCAGGAGAGGCATAGCTGATGAGTATTTACTTGGTCTGTGAAGGACCACACGATGGGCTCGATGTTCGAGTTCTGGATCTGGTCATCGTGCAAAAACTGGGGCGAGAGGTATTTGTTGAACCGGCCGGTGGCGACCGTAGCCTGGGGAGTGTGGCAAATTATCTGGAGAAACGCTATCGCGTGCGAGCTTTTGCCATCGAGGATCGTAACTTTCGCTCATTGGAGGAAGCAGAGCGAGCCTGGCAGCAACCCAATCAAAAGCGGTGGATATGGCGACGTCATGAGATCGAGAACTACTTGCTTGAACCACGTTTGGTCGCTGAGGCTTTCCGGGCATTAAAGAGAGGCCTGGTGCGTGGAGCCGACAAACTGCCCGATGATCCCGATGTGATACTTCACGAGCTTCAGGAGTTGGCCCAACCGATGATCGAAGATCATGCCGGGTGGCTTGCGTACTGGCAGTTGGTCTTCCACAAGCGTGATAAAGCAGAAACGCGCTTACTTTGGCCCGATCCATCGTTGCGGCCTTCTCCAGGTTCCTCCTATCCAGGCCGAACCGAGTGGTTGGCCTATCTACACTCCGAGTGTATACGATTGAAACAAGCTTGCATGCAGGTGTGTGAGGATATAACTTTCGATGCGCCAGCTATTGCGGGGGTATACGATCGCATTCTGTCGCAAGTCACTCATCCCAACTTTCTCGACAGCGGACAGTTCCTCGTTGACTTGGGGGGACACGAACTGATGTCCGCGTTGTGCACATATGTCAATCGAACTGGTATCCCTCATCTTTCGTGCTCTGATTTAGCAACTGAATTGCTCAATGCATTAGACCGACTATATGAGCCAGGCTTTTTCGATCCTGATGATTTCGC
>CAYTNQ010000251.1:0-6303 GCA_964439175.1 uncultured Anaerolineales bacterium
CGCTCCCTTCGGTCGCTCAGAATGACATGGCGACTGAAGTACGGTAGTAGTACTAGGATAGGGGCAGGCCTTCCCCAGAGGGGACCTGCGGGGAAGGGTTGCCCCTACGCGCCTGGTATTGGGTTATTTGAAAAGTATTGCTCCTAGTACTACAACCGTACATGTCATTCTGAGGAGTGAAACGACGAAGAATCTATATAGATTCTTCGCTCCCTTCGGTCGCTCAGAATGACATGGCGACTGAAGTACGGTAGTAGTACTAGGATAGGGGCAGGCCTTCCCCAGAGGGGACCTGCGGGGAAGGGTTGCCCCTACGCGCCTGGTATTGGGTTATTTGAAAAGTATTGCTCCTAGTACTACAACCGTACATGTCATTCTGAGGAGTGAAACGACGAAGAATCTATATAGATTCTTCGCTCCCTTCGGTCGCTCAGAATGACATGGCGACTGAAGTACGGTAGTAGTATTAGGAAGGGAATCTGAAGGAAGTTATGGGTAGTTTAAGCGGGAAACGGGCTCTCATCACCGGTGGGGCGTCGGGCATTGGGCGGACGACGGCATTGCTCTTCGCACGCGAGGGCGCGGCGGTTTCGGTCGTGGATATAGACGAGGCCGGCGGACAGGCTGTAGCCCAAGTGATTGTGGACGAAGGAGGACAGGCCGTTTTTGTGCGCTGTGACGTGAGCCAGGCGGCGGACTGCCGGCACGCCGTGCAGCGGACCTTGGAAGAGTTGGGGGGCCTCGATATCCTCTTCAACAACGCCGGCATTATCCGGCGGGCCACAGTGATCGGCACTACCGAGGAAGAGTGGGATCGGGTGATGGCGGTTAACGTCAAGTCGATCTTTTTGATGAGCAAATACGCCATTCCCCTGATGGTCCAGTCGGGCGGGGGGGTGATCATCAATACAGCCTCGGGCTGGGGGTTGGTCGGGGGGCACAACGCGGTTTCGTACTGTGCCTCGAAGGGGGCCGTGGTGAATATGACCCGGGCTATGGCGCTCGACCACGGCGACCAGAACATTCGCGTCAATTGCATCTGCCCGGGTGATACCGACACAGGTATGCTGCGCAACGAAGCGCGGCAACTAGGCATACCGGATGAGGAGTTCCTGATAGGGGCAGCCGACCGTCCGTTGCGGCGCGTCGGCAAGCCTGAAGACATCGCTCAGGCAGTGCTCTACCTGGCCAGTGACGTCTCCTCTTTCGTTACCGGCACCACGCTGGTGGTGGATGGTGGCGGGCTGGCGGGCTAAGAAAGATATCTACAATATACCTTATGTAGGGGGCTGACCCATGTCTAGACGCGAGTATCCGGATGCCCCTAGGGTTGCAGTGGGGGCGATTGTGGTGAGAGATGGCCGGGTGTTGCTGGTCCGTCGTGGCCATCCGCCGAGCGAAGGGCTTTGGGCCATCCCCGGCGGGAGTGTGGAGTTGGGGGAAACGCTGCAAGAGGCGGCCGAACGGGAGATCATGGAGGAGACGGGCCTCACCATCCGGGCGGGGGAACCGGCCTACACCTTTGATGTCATCCTGCGAGACGACGCCGGGCGTGTCCAATTTCACTACGTCATCGTAGACTTGCTGGCCAATTACGTGAGTGGCGAATTACATTCTGGCGACGATGCGCGCGATGCCCGCTGGGTTGCGTCTGAGGAATTAGAAATGCTACCGGTCAATCAGACGACCTTGGAGGTTCTCAAAGAACTACTCAATTGAAGCCTCTACCACATCCACTCCAGTTCCATGTCGCCGATGCGAACTATGTCGCCGGGCTGTACGCCGGCCTGGCGCAGAGCGTCGAGCACGCCCATAGCTTCCAATAAGCGCTGCGCCCGCTGCACTGCGTCGTGGTATTCCCACATCGTCTGATCTACCAGCCGCTCAACGCGCTCGCCGCGCACCCGCCAGCCATCTCCCTCTCGCTCGATGGTGAACTCAGGCCTGTCTTCGAGCCGGAAGACAGGGATTTCGTCAGCCTCAGGCTCCGGTCTCGGCAGGCGGGACAGCATCCCTCCCGCTCGTCCCATCAACTCGCGCACTCCCTCACCGGTCACCGCCGAGATTGCGTAGGCCGGTAACTTACGTGCCTGCATTGCCGCTTCTACCTGGGGCCAGTGGTCCCGCGCGTCGGGCAAATCCATTTTGTTGAGAACCACAATTTGTGGCCGGTCCGCCAGGGCCGGGTTGAAGAGGCGCAGCTCCTGGTTGATCTGGTCGAAATGCCGAAGCGGATCGTCGGCGGCGCCGTCCAGCATGTGGATAAGCAAACGCGTCCGTTCGACGTGCCGCAGGAATTGGTGACCCAGCCCCGCGCCTGCATGCGCGCCTTCGATAAGGCCTGGAAGGTCTGCCACCACAAAATCGGAACCGTCGTCTAAAGTCACCACACCTAAACTGGGCTGGAGGGTAGTGAAAGGGTAGTCGGCGATCTTGGGCCGGGCCGCACTGACTGCCGCCAACAGGGTACTTTTGCCAGCATTGGGCATGCCAATCAAGCCCACGTCGGCCAGCAGTTTGAGTTCCAACCGCAGCCAGCATTCTGCGCCGGCTGCTCCCCGTTCGGCCAGGCGTGGGGCCTGGCGCGTGGATGTGGCAAAGCTGGCATTGCCTCGTCCACCTCGTCCCCCCCGGGCGACGACGACCTTTTGTCCAGGCGCGGTCAGATCCGCCAGCAGGTCGCCCGTGGTGGCGTCCCGCACCACGGTGCCGGGCGGAACAAAGACAATCGCATCCTCTCCCCGGGCTCCTGTCTGGTTCTTACCCTTGCCGTGTGACCCACGCTCGGCCTTGAAGTGGACCTGGTTTTGGAAATGGATCAGCGTGTTCAACTGAGGGTCCACTTCCAAAATCACATCGCCTCCGTCCCCCCCATTGCCGCCAGCCGGGCCTCCTCGAGGGACGTATTTCTCGCGTCGAAAAGCCACAACCCCGTTGCCGCCGTCGCCGGCTTTTACGTGTATTTTTGCTTCGTCAAAGAACAACCCTGAGCTGCTCAATCTCGTCTCCTACGGGCATATTCCCACACTATCCCCCTGGTCGGGGCGAAGAGAAAGACTAGAATGAAGAGAAAGGTGCAGACCAATACAATCGCCGCACCCGATGCGACATTCACGTAGTATGAAAGATACAGGCCGCTCACGGCCGAGATGGCGCCGATAGCAGCACCACTCAGCATCATGGTTGGCAAGCGACGGGTGAGCAAATAAGCCGTGGCAGATGGCGTCACCAACATTGCCACCATCAAGGCAACTCCTACCGTTTGTAACGAGACGACAATCGTGACGGCGATCAACACCAGTAACAGGTAGCTCAGCACCCCTGCCGGCAAGCGCAGCGTGGAGGCTAGAACCGGGTCAAAGGAGAGGACCAGGAATTCTTTGTAAAAGGCCAATATAACCAGAATAACCAGCCCACCAAAAATAGCCGTCAACCACAAATCACCTTGCGACACACCCAACACGTTGCCGAACAAGAAGTGGGTCAGGTCGACAGTATAGCTGCGCACGCTGGAGATCAAGGCAATGCCCAAGGCAAACATGCCCGCAAAGAAGACGCCGATTGCGGTGTCTTCTTTGATTTGCTTGCCCTTGGTAAGGGCGCCAATTCCAAAAGAGGTCAAAATGGCGGTAAACATGCCCCACCAGAAGAGAGGTCCTTGCACTCCGCCGCCAATCAAATAGCCTACCGCCACACCGGGCAAGATGGCGTGGGCCAACGCATCGCCAAAGAAGGCCATGCCACGCAGCACTACATATGTGCCGATCGTTGCACACACAATGCCTACGGTGACCGCTGCCAACAAGCCCCGTATCATAAAGGGATAGGCCAGTGGACCAAGAACCAAATCTAACAGGTCATTCATGGTGGGGGTGGTGACCCTTTCCGCAGCATGTGTCGCTCAGCACCATCAGCCCGTCGTCGGTCTGGATCAATCGCATATGGCCGCCGTACGCCTGTACCAGCCGCTCTGGAGTAAAAACCTCATCCGGTTGCCCCAATCCTACCAGGCGGTGATTGAGCAACATCAGCCGGTCGAAGCGTTCCGCGGCCAGGTTCAAGTCGTGAGTGGCGACCATTACCGTCACTCCTCGGTGGCGCAACTCCTCTATGATATGAAAGATGTCCTCTTGTGAAGTCACATCCAGGCCAGTCAGCGGCTCGTCCATTAACATCAATTCCGCTTCTTGCGCCAAGGCTCGGGCAATGAACACGCGTTGCTGCTGGCCGCCTGATAGCTCGCCGATTTGCCGGTCGGCCAGGTCCGCCATACCAACAACGTCCAGGCATTGGTGCACGTAATCCCAATCGCGGGGCTTGGGCCAGCGTAGCAGTCCCAACTTGCCAATGCGGCCCATCATCACCACGTCGGCCACGTTTACCGGGAAAGCCCAATCTACCTGGCTGCGCTGCGGCACATAGGCGATACAAATGTGTCCCCCAGGTCCGTGCCCGTAGACCTTCACATCTCCCTTGGTCGGATGTAACACCCCGGCAATGACCTTAAAGAGCGTGCTCTTGCCCGCCCCATTGGGACCCACCACAGCAATCCGCTCACCTCGACTGAGTTGAAATGACACGTCCTCGAGGGCAGGCTCACCGTTGTAGCGCACGCTCACGTTTGACACATTCAGGACAGGGGATTCCGCCTGGTGGGGCACGTACCTACTGAGAAGCGTTGCCATATCATCCCCTCACTGTTTCATCCCTGGCTGGACTTTGTTGCAGTCATCCGGCATTTCTCTTGTTCCATTCAATAAATAAGATATTCAAAGGATGCTCATCCCAGGAGGAAATCCTTTGACAGTAATTCTTTAGGCGTTTTCTTCTCCCTGGGTAAGTAAATAACCACCTGAATGTCCAAGGCAGACAAATACCTGCAAAGTAAGGGGCCAACGTCACGCCATTCTAACTGACCTAGCCCACATCCAAGCGCCGGAATTGCCAAGGATTCTATGCCTTGCTCCTTATAATTATCCTGGACCCACTGTAACCCTTGCTCAATGCCTGTTATATCAGACTTTTCTCTCCAATGGTTTTTCGTTGGGAACAGCAAAAACCACTTTTCCGAATTTGCGCTTGATAAGCTTGATGGCTCGTCTGCCAATTCGTAATCCAATGACATTTCGCGCTTTATGAGATAGGGCTTGCCCATTTTCAGTTTACGTTTGCGGCATAGATCCTGGTAGGCCACGTATACATCGGGAAATTGATATTTTGCTCTTGAGGCAAGCCCCTTACCCATCACGCCGACACAATTCACGCTAATTGTAAGTGTTTGCATTTTGGAGAAAAACATGTCTCCTTCAACAAGTGAAAGATTTTGAGTGAGCTTGCTTTTCCATAGTGGCAGGAAGAACATATTGGGCTCAGGTATGACTGAGATTTCCGATGAGGGAAGCATCTTCCTCGCCTTTTTCCTGACATCGTGGCTTGCCACATAAATTGCCTGAATGTACTCTGGTGATACCATATCTGGAACTAGACATTCAGCCATTATTTTCCTCTTAGAACCGTCCTCTGGTTTCCACCAGACTATGTCGAACTCGCGCTTAATTTGAGGAAGTACTTTCATCCCTGCGCCCTGGGGTAGGATATCCGATTGTGAGGCCCTGGCATTGCCTGTGGTAATAAATATGTCTGGCCTCTGCAATATAGTGGGCTTCACACAAACAACAGCTATGTCATCCAAAGATTTTTCATGGCTAACTCTATACAGCATCGGGTTTCGGGCATTGAAATAGAGATTAGCAAAGCTCCACAGACTCTTACCATTAGGAGCAAATTTGTCCTTATGGGCTGCAACAATCTCTTTATCATATATAGGTGTGTACGAAATCCTTTTCTCTTCAACGAGTTTGTGAGATAGGATTCCCCACTTTAGAATAGAGGGCAGGTTGTCGATATGCGTGATGTAGTATAGTCCCTTAATGTCTAAAGCTCCCATATTGGCATCCCTCCAATTAGCTTGCGCAACCTGTTCATCCCAATTTACTATACAACTTGTTCGGTGAGTTGCTATCTTTGTCCGGGCTCTCTGCTCGGCCAACCTATACAAGTCGTACACTAGTGCGTTAGTCTGCCGACTGGCAGACTTAATCTTCTTATTCTTATTCTTACTGCATCAATGCTGTTTCCGCTCAAGTGGCAGTAGGAAGTTATCCTGGAGCGTGGCAGTAGGAAGTTATCCTGGAGCGGTGAACTTTAGTATAACATATTGTATGAGAGGTATCAACTTGTCAAAAATAGGTGCGTTCGGATTTGGGGGCGAACTGTCCTGATGACCTAACCCCCCGGCCCCCT
>CAYTNQ010000252.1:0-6192 GCA_964439175.1 uncultured Anaerolineales bacterium
CCATGTAGGTGAAGGCGACTACAACCACGACAGGCGCAACGAATGACAGAATCGCTGCATACACCAGGCCTACAATCAAGCGTGCCGTCGGCACCGCCATGTGGGGGAACAAGTTTGTAAGCCACAAGATAATTGCGTCCATACACTCCATCCTCAACAACTATGGGCTGCACTGAGTGCAATTCATATAGGAACGTGAAACGGAATAATTACGCACCACGTTTTACGTTTTACGACCAGCGCAACGCGCCCTTTCGCCAGGCATAAGCCAGGGCCAGCACCAGAATGACAATAAAAATGACCGCTTCTACCAATGCATATAGGGGAAGCTGATCATACGCCACGGCCCAGGGCAACAAAAACACTGCTTCAATGTCAAACACAACAAATACCAGGGCATAGATATAATACTGGGCCCTAAACTGAACCCACGCGTCGCCGATAGTCTCAATGCCACATTCATAGGTAGATTGTTTTACGGAGTTGGGCTTCTTGGGCCGAATAAGCCAGGCAACGCCCAGGCCAGCAGCAGGCAGCAACGTAGCGACAAGAACGAGGATACCCACAAAGACAAAATCAGAGAGCACCATTGACCTCCTTGAAAATATTACAAGAAGTGGAGACAAGTAAATGATCGGAGATGCAGAAGATCATCCCATACTTCAGTACTATATAGAAAACCTTACTCTCGGAGACAACGCTTGCAAACAAACGGGCACTATTGTAGCATATCACGACCAAAAAGAAAAATCTGTTAGCAAGAATTGTCACACGGCCGGCGTTGTGTATTCGTCCCGATGCTTACCACTCGGGAAAGAAAATCTTGTGTCTTTAACTTGAGGCAGGTATTATATAGAAGAGACTGCAGACCGTTATGCCAGGAGCTTAAGGTGTCGATTCATCTGTCCACCGACACGCAAACTATCGTCAATCGCAAAACTTGGGACACTTTCGTTGCCGATCATCCGGCGGGGCACCTGCTGCAAACCTGGGCCTGGGGCGAACTAAAGGCGCGCTTTGGCTGGCAGGCAATACGCCTGGCATTGGTCGAAGACGAGCAAATTGTGGCGGGTGCCCAGGTCCTCTTTCGGCCGGTTTCCCCCGCATTTAGCCTGGCCTACACTCCCAAAGGTCCCCTGGTAGATTGGGCCAACAGGCCCCAGACCACCACATTGTTGGCGGGCCTACACCGTCTGTGCCGAGCGCAGCGTAGCGTCCTTCTAAAAATAGAACCCCATGCCCCTGATGACGATGCGCTGCGTGACGCCATTAGCCGGCGCGGCTTTGTCATCTCTCACTTCACTGTCCAGCCTCCACGCACCATTCTGGTTGACCTCACGCCCACCGAAGAAGCCATCCTGGCCGCAATGAAACAGAAAACTCGTTATAACATACGGCTGGCCGCCCGCAAAGGCGTGTCCATCCACCACGGGACCGCTCGCGACCTGCCTGCTTTCTACCGTCTGATGCAAATCACCAGTCAGCGCGACCGGTTTGCCATCCATAGCCTGGACTACTTTCAGGCCGCCTTTGAGCTGTTCACCCCCGACAGGGCTGTGCTGCTGCTGGCCGAAATCGAAGAAGAGCCAGTTGCCGGCCTGATGGTCTTCGCTCATGGTTCAACTGCTTATTATCTCTTCGGTGCATCGAGCAACGCCCATCGAGAAAAGATGCCCACCTATCTCCTGCAATGGGAGGCAATGCGCTGGGCTAAGGCGCACGGCTGCCAAAGTTACGATTTGTGGGGTATCCCCGACGCTGACAAGGCTACCCTGGAGGCAAAGTTCGTCGCCCACAGCCAGGACTCAGCGGGATTATGGGGTGTTTATCGCTTCAAGCGTGGCTTTGGCGGTCAGGTAACGCAAGCAATTAGAGCCTTCGACTTCGTCTACAATCGGCCTCTCTACTGGGTTTACCGGCAATGGATGACCCGTCGCCAGGGAGAGATAATGTGACTGCTCGTGCCATCGAGGTAATAGATCGGTCTCAATGGGATACAGCTCTGGCTTCTCTTCCGCGGTCCCATGTTTTGCAAACCTGGGACTGGGGCGATTTCAAGAGTCGCTGGGGCTGGCAGCCCTCCCGTTTGCTCTTCGAGGAAGAGGGCCGGCTGCTGGCTGCTGCTCAAATTCTGCGACGCCGGTTGCCACGAACACCTCTCTCGGTGGCCTACGTCCCCAAAGGTCCAGCGCTAGACTATTGCGATACGTCCCTATTGGTTCAGGTTCTCTCAGCTTTAGAGCAACAGGCCAGGCAACAACGCACGCTGTTTGTGAAAATCGACCCCGACGTATGGTTAGGTTTTGGTGACAAAGACTTCCCCCTCCTGCCAGGGACCGCCGCCCTGCTGGCGATGCTTGCGGAACGTGGTTGGCGCCCGTCGGCGGAGCAAATTCAGTTTAAGAACACCTTTATCGTTGATTTGACACCAGATGAGACTGAACTGCTGGCTCGTATGAAGGCCAAGACACGCTACAACATCCGGCTGGCCAGGCGACGGGGAGTGCAAGTCCGCTCCGGCGACGAGATCGATCTGAAGACTTTCTATCACCTATACGTCGAAACATCCCGGCGCGACGGTTTTCTCATCCGTCCCCTCGCCTATTACCTGGACGTGTGGAGTCAATTTCTGCGGGCGAATCGAGCCGATTTCCTATTGGCCGAAGTGGAAGGAGAGCCTATCGCCGGACTGATACTCTTTCACTTTGGGCAGACTGCCTGGTATATGTATGGGGCTTCGAGTAACCAACATCGCAACTTGATGCCCAACCATCTGTTGCAATGGGAGGCCATGCGGCTGGCAAAGCGGAGAGGATGCACCCAGTACGATATGTGGGGGGCACCCGATCACTTCGACGGGAGCGACCCGTTGTGGGGTGTGTATCGCTTCAAAACTGGATTTGGGGGTGAGACAATGCGAGGTATGGGCGCCTTCGACTATTCACCATCATCCTGGCTCTATTGGGTCTATACTGTCGCCATGCCTCGCATGCTCGCTCTCATGCGGCGCCGCCACCAACTAAGGGTCCGTAAATAAACAACTTCCCGCATTTGAGGCGGATTTCTTTGGCAAAACTGGTGGAAGTGCAGGAACTTATTCTTTTATGGACCCTAAAGCCGTAAAATAAGGGACAATAGGCTGCAAACATAGGACACAAGGGCGGTTGACTATATTCTCAATTGCCCTTAAAATAATGAGACAAGGCTCTTCTAAATATCCTCAATTATGTTTTCATCCAGGGTGTTAGCGTGGCAGAAAGAATCCTGGCAATTGACGACGACTACCTCCTGCTGCAACTTATTCAACGCAGCCTGGAGTCGGCCGGGTACGAGGTGACTATCGCCCTTAATGGAGAAAGCGGATTACAGCAACTCCGTAAAAGTCCTCCTCACCTGGTCATCCTCGACGTGATGATGCCTCAGATGGACGGTTGGGAAATCTGCCGTCGCATCCGAGACCTCTCCACCGTGCCGGTTATTATGCTCACCGCGCTCGGATCGCACCAAGACATCGTCAAAGGCCTGAAAATGGGCGCTGACGATTACCTGGTGAAACCGTTCCATCCCGAAGAGCTACAAGCTCGGGTAGAAGCGGTGCTGCGCCGGATGCGGATGCCGCCGCCTCCTTCCGATACCTCCCCGCTCCGTTTCGGCGGCGGCGACCTCATTATTGATCCGGCTAACCGCCAAGTGATGGCTCACAGCAAAGTGGTGGACCTCACGCCTACAGAGTATGATCTCCTCCTCTTTATGGCCAAGCGAGCCGGCCGTATCCTGTCCACCGACATCATCTTCGACAACGTGTGGCCCTACGACGCCGATGCCAGCCCCGACAGCGTCAAATGGTACATCTGGCGTCTGCGCAACAAGATTGAGGAAGACCCACGTAAACCTCGTTACATCCTCACTGAGCGCGGCATCGGGTATCGGTTTGCCACCCTATAATTCTTCGACCAAATAGCATTTCAGATTGTTGTGTGGAGCGGCTTTCAAATAGATGTAGCATCCTTGTGAGGCAGAACCAAAGAGGGGCATTGATCCGGCTCGTCTTCCCGTATCAAGTTCTGGCGCGACGAGCTCAGGACTTCCTTTGTATATATTGGGATTCAGGCGAACCGTCAGGCGACAGAATTATCTGAAGTTATTGACTGCGGCTTTTGTCTCTGATATGGCCGGACACACGTGATAGTGTAGATGATCGTGTGCAGACACCGTTTAGTTCGATCCTTGTAAATGGCATTTCGGCAAACCAGGGAGTTTTGCTCGCTATTCTTCCCAGAGGCCAGGAGGGCAGCGATTCTGTCCCCTATTTCGAAGCCCCCTCCCTCACACTCAGGATTGCTACAAGGTAGTTCCTTTGGATAATCATAGGGAGTACAAACCATCCGCTCCTCCCGCCACAACCGACGGCCGGTAGTTTCCAAAGGGCCTTGCTCCTGCCACTCCACGGTAATGTACACAGGTCTTTGACTTGTCACAGCCTTCTCCTATGAGCCTGAGATTTCTAGATAATAATATAACATGGGTGCATCTCTGAAACTGTGAGCACAGATGTTCGGTTTGCGCTCCGAGCAGTCGGATTTTCCCGTAAAATCCTGTACAAACCGGGGGATTTCAGCCCATTTTTGGCCATGACCACTTGACTGCGAAGGTGCGGTCTGCCGGGGCCAAGCCGATTTGTCTCACACGACGGCATTTTACGTCAGAAACACAGTGAAAATACACTTGATCGGCGGTTTTAGTCACAATTCCAGAGATGCACCCATATAACATCCTTCGAAGACTCTCATGGCCTGGATCACGTACTTTGCGCCTGCCACTGCCTGATCTGGCCGGAAGCTACGCCCCTTTACGAGAATTGTCGCGCAGCAAGCTGAAAATCTCTTGCAAAAGTTCATCCTCTGTAAAAGGTTTAGGTAGGAAATGCCGAATACCCAGTTGAGAGGCTTTTTCAATATGCTGCTCGTCAGCCCAGGCGGTGATGATCAGAACAGGGGTATCCTTTGTATCAGGCCTGGCCCGTAATTTTGAATAAATTTCAAAACCATCCATTTCCGGAAGTAAAATGTCTAAGACGATAAAATCAATGAGGCGTTGTTGAAGCTTTTCAAAAGCGACCATCCCATTGGTCGCTGTCACTACCTCAAAGCCAGCATCATCCAGGATTTGTGCCACCATCTGCCCCATAATCTTATCGTCTTCAATGACCAAAACATTTCTGTTCTCCTCGAAGTACTTCCGGGCTTGTTTGGGAACCGCGGAAACACTACCTTGCGAGTTAGATTGAGCGACCATTCATTCTCCTTCTCTTGCTCAGAACCAGAAAAAAGGGAATTCCAAGCCAGGCGACAGGCACCAGGCTTTCGACGGCTACTGTTGTCGTGTCGGTGACAACGCCCCCATCGCCGTCGTCTACCTGCAGGGTCACAGTATAGGTGCCGGTAGCCATCCAGGTATACGTAACCACCCGGCCAGGGGTTTCAAAGGTATCATCACCGTCCAGATTCCAGGCGTAAGTCAGCGTGTCCGAGAGCACATCAGTGGCGGTTCCCACCAGCGTCACCGACAGGCCCACGCTGGTTGTATAAGGGTCGCCCGCATCGACAATGGGAGCCACGTTTTCCACCGTAACCGTGGTGACGTCGGTCGTTACGCCACCCCATCCATCGTCCACCTGAAGGGTGACAGTGTACACACCATTGTCAGGCCAGGTATAGGTGACGACCTGACCAGGTGTCTCGAAGATCGTGTCGTAGTCCAGGTCCCAGGTATAAGCCAACGCGTCGTTGTCAGGATCGGTGGCGACGCCCTGATCCAGCCGGATAGGCTGCCCCTCATTCCCATTGTAGGGACCGCCGGCATTGGCAGTAGGAGGTTGATTGCCGATAGTGACCCGGGCGGTATCGAAGCCACTCCCCCCGTCGTCGTCGGTGACGCGCAACGTGACGGTATAGACACCGTCCGTGCTCCAGGTATTGACGACGCTCTGCCCGGTGAGGTCGTAGGTGCCATCGTTGTTCAGATCCCACTGATAGGTCAAGGTAGGAACGTCAGCCGGCACGTCCTCGGCCGATCCCGACAGCGTAATGGGCTGACCTCTGTGACCACTGTAGGGGCCGTGAGCATCGACCGCCCGGGGTGGTACGTTATTTACCCTGACTTGCAGGGTGTCGATCGCCTCACCGATCTCGC
>CAYTNQ010000253.1:0-6171 GCA_964439175.1 uncultured Anaerolineales bacterium
TGGTCGAGGGAGCCTCGCTCCAGGCGATGCTGGAGACACGTGGCCGGTTCGACGAAGCGACGGCGGCCGAAGTGGGGGCACAGGTAGCCGACGCGCTGCATTACGCCCACACGCAGGGGGTCATTCACCGGGACGTGAAGCCGTCCAACATCCTGATCGATCCCCAGGGACGTGCCCTGCTGGCCGACTTTGGCGTGGCGCGTGCCCTGGACGACCCATCGTTGACCGCCACTGGCCTCACCGTAGGGACGCCGGCCTACATGTCGCCCGAACAGGCCAGCGGCCACGCCGACATCGACGGTCGCGCCGACCTGTACTCGCTGGGTGTGGTGTTGTATCAAATGGTCACCGGGCGTCCCCCCTTCCAGGGGAGCACGCCCCAGATGATGCATGCCCACGTTTACCAGCCGCCGCCGCTGCCTTCGTCGGTCGCCGCCGTGTCGCCGGCTATGGAGGCTATCATTCTGCGAGCGCTGGCTAAGAACCCGGACGACCGCTACCCCAGCGGAGCGGCGTTGGCCGCCGACCTGTGGCCTCTGGTCGAGGCAACCCGCACCCATCAAGCGGCAGCGCTTCGGATCGCCTCACCGTCTCGTCGCCGCCGCTTTCGCTGGCTCCTCGATACCAGGCGTGCGCCGCGCGCCTGGGCCACGGCGCTTCTGACTCTCCTGTTGACTGCCATTGTGATCGGCGGCGGGGTGTGGTTAGTAACAGGTGGGCCTTCCCCGGTGATACCTTCCACCCCCGCCGGTGGTGCTCCGGTCGTCGTTGCGTCGTCGGCCACGGCTATACCCCAGCCGTGGCCGTCGCTATCCCTTCCCTCCTCGACTCCGACGGGCACTTCTCCCAGACCTCAGGCATCCTCTTCCTTAGTAACTTCGCCTGGGATCTCGGCCGCCTCCCCCACGTCAACTCTTCCACCGACTCCTACTGCCAGCCCTAGCCCATCTCCTTCACCGACCCTTCCCCTTCCCACATTTACACCATCCCCTACGCCGCCCTCCTGCCCACAACCAGAGGGCGCTGTCTTCGTCGATTGGCTGGCATCCGACACGAGCCTGGCAGCCTCGGTCGGGTGTCCTCGCAATCCGGCGACACAGGTCGCTGGGGCATGGGAGTCCTTTGAAGGGGGTCAGATGCTATGGCGGGGCGACCTGCGCCAGATTTACGTGCTGTATCAGGCTGGAGTTTGGAGGGTGTACGACGATAACTGGCGAGAGGGAGACCTGGTGTGGGACACGAGCATCGTGCCGCCAGCCGGGTTTTACCAGCCGGTTAGAGGTTTTGGGTTGGTGTGGCGCGAGCAAGCAGATGTGCGCGACACACTGGGCTGGGCCACGGCGGAAGAAGCCAGTTTCAGTGCCACCTTCCAACCTTTTGAGCGTGCACTCCTCATTGCCGACGACACAACGGCCCGCTTGTGGGCACTTCTCAGCGACGGCACATGGCTTGCGGGGCCGTAAAAACTCAGTACGCAGTACGCAATACGCAGTACGTTGTTGCGTACTGCGTATTGCGTACTGCGTACTGCCGACTTGGCTCAATCCCCGAACGTATCCTCAAAGTCGGCCCAGGATCGGATCTGCACTCCATTCTCCCCCGTCTCATCCCACTGCCAGTAGTCGCACAGGACGAAGATGCGGTCCAGCGCTCCGGTCCAGAACATGCGGCCGTTCCAAAATTGCTGGTAGGCGCCGGGGCTATCAATCTGAGGGCCGGTGGCGTAGCCCAAGCGCTGCCGAACGCGAACGCCAGTTCCTTCCCAGTACACTTTGCTGAACCGGTCGCCAGGAGGATGGAAACCGGCGGGGATGTCGCCCACTGCTGCTGGATCTGCCGGGCCCATGTCGGGGAAACGTTGGTATTCACCGGTGTCGAAGAGGACGTAGACCGGGTCGCCTCCGCCGCTTGTGTCGGCGGCCAGCCACAGCATCAGACCGTGCTCAAAAGTCTGGGTAGCCGCGTTGGTTCCCTGTTCGCGGTAAGGCCAGGAGGGGCAGCCCAGCGTGGCGGCGACGGCCGGATGTTCGCCCCATATGGTCCCGAAACCCCGAATAGGCACACTGTCGCAATAGGGTACCTCGTTAGGCTGCGGAGTTGGGGTTGGCGTGGGCGAGGCAGGCGGTAGGGTGAGCGTCTCTGCCACCTCGAGGCCGGTTATGTCCCCGTTCAATGCGACCAGGCTGCTCGAAAGCCAGGCCGGTTCGTCACCCCAGGCGACCTGTAGCCAGTCCCCAGGCATGTTACGACCGAGCACCGCCAGTACGTCTCCCTGACTCACTTGCCCGATGACTGGATAAGCCAGGCCAGGACCGTTCCGTACATTGCCCGCCGCTACGGTTACCTCAGCTTTAGGAGCCTCCTCCGTGGGTGCTGGTGTAGGCGAAGGAGTAGCGGGAGTAAGATGCGCGATAGGTTCGTGCACAGGCAGTTCCGTCGGCCGGGTCGTCGGCGTAACGACTAGCGCAATGACAATGGGCGTGGCGGGTGGAGCCGTCGGCTGTACCTCTGCCTGAGCAGCCTGGGTCACGAGTGAAGACAAGTCGGCGGCTTGTGTCTCATTGCAGCCGGTGGTCGCCACGAGGGCGATTAGTCCGATCAAGGCCAAAGCCAAAAGGGTCCGTTTCCTGTTCATTGTTACACCTCCATATATTTCTAGCTTGGAGGCCGCTCCATCTACTGCAGCCTCTTCTGCTTTCAGTGTAGCATAAAGAGGCTTGAGTATGTTGGACCCAATTCTGACCGAAGTTTGACCGTTGGGGAACGCTGAGTACTTTCCAGGAGAGTGCCTTGTCCCCTACCCTGAGCTTGACATGGGTCACAAATGAATGTTCTGTGTCTTAACTCTTACATCCGCACGGGTCGGGCTGTGTAGGCTTTCGCATAGTCTGTTAGGTTGTTCTGGATTTGTTTGGGGATTGCTTGGGTGTAGTGCTATGACTACACGAAAAGCTCAAGGGGAATAGACTCCCTCCTTGATTCCACCCTCTGCCTTCATGCTGCTCGCCAGACCCAATCGTTGGAACACCCATGGCCCAGCCAGCGCCGCCCACAGGCCTACGAGGCTGTAACGGAATACGCGGAAGAAAACATAGAAGGCCTCCCCCTGGCCTGGGAAGACCAGTTTCAGCCCCTCACGTAAGCCGACAATAACCACAGCCCCGACGATGAAACGCGCTGCCCGTTGCCAAATTGGCCCGCTGGGGCTGAAACATACTATCCGATCCTCCACCACAATGCCCACCCCCAGTCCGATGAGCGTCCCCATCGCAGCCGTCGCATCTCCAGGCGAGTAGACCAGGAGTAACGCAGCCGGTACGACGACCGCCAGACCGATTTGCAGCCCAAGGGTTTGTCGCAAGAGCCAGAGCTCCAGGCGGGGCTCAATCACCACAAAAAGCCCCAACCAGACGCCGCCAATCAGTAACCCACCCAGCACATCGGTGGGAAAGTGCACTCCCAGATACACACGCGAGAAGGCGATCAGTATCACCAAGGTCGCTGCCAGCACCCACATCCATCGACGACGTATCCAGACGGCGAGGTAACCCCAGGCCGTGATCGCCATCTGGCTGTGCCCGCTAGGAAATCCGTACCCCAATTCATCGGCAGGAACCCAGTCCAACTTCAGCACCCGTGGGTCGTACTCAAACGGGCGGGGATGGCGGAAGAAATCCTTAAGCGCGGCATTGCTATAGGCCGAGAAAAGGAATAGATAGGCCAGGCGCTGTGCAAGACGTTTGTCGATACACCAATAAAGCAGAGGTAACAGGAGTAGGTAAAACTCTTCGCTGCCTAGTGAAGTAACAATATTGAAAAAAACATCCACCATCAGGGTATGAATTGCCTGTATGGCAATAATAACGTCGACACCCCAGCGCCAGATTCCCTCCATGTCCCTGTCCCTTTCGTTCCAGATATGGTACAATGAGATTGGGTGTATTTGATGTCAGTTGTAGTGGCACCCTTTTGAGTGTCCAAGGCGGGTGCTCAACCTCCAATACTCAGTATACCGGCATACACCAGTGAAATCAAATGTGAATTCAATGGTACAATAAGCAGTGCACAGCGGAGTAGGATAAGAAAGATGGATGATCGTTACATCGTCTATCCCCGCACGCTGAGCTTCTTGCTCAACGGGGATGACGTATTGCTTATCAAACGCTCGCCCAACGCTCGCCTTTTCTCTGGCATGTATAATGGCGTTGGAGGCCATATTGAGCGAGGAGAGGATGTACTGTCATCGGCACAACGAGAGATACGCGAGGAGACAGGGCTGGATGTGCCCAACCTGTCTTTGCGCTGCCTGTTGCATGTCGATGAGGGCACCGACCAGCCTGGCGTGCTCGTTTTCGTCTTCGTGGGACACACAGAGCGCCGGGATGTAACTGCTTCTGGTGAAGGTACTTTGCATTGGGTGCCGCTGGCCCACGTCGGCGAGCTGAACATGGTGCCTGATCTACTTCCCCTATTAAATCACGTGGTGGCCCAGCCGGCCGATTCAGCGCCCATCTTCGCCCGTTCCACTATCACTTCCGAGGGAGTTGGCTGGGAGATAGAATTCAGGCTCCCGGACGCTGACATACGACTTGCGACAAGTTATATCTCGGTTGACCCAACATCGGGATAGTGCTATACTCATCAATATAGGGGCTAGAACCTCGAAGGATGGCCAATGACCAAAGTGGCCGTAGTGGAAGACGACACCGAAATTAGAAAGTTGCTAGAATTTGCTATGCAACACGCCGATTTTGAGGTGGTGTCGGCCAGCAATGGTAAGCGTGGGCTGGACGTCATCCTGCGCGAGCGGCCAAAAGTCGTCATCCTCGACGTAAAGATGCCCGGAATGTCCGGCTTTGAAGTTTGTCACGCCGTCAAGCAGTTGTTGGGGCCCCACGCGCCCTACGTCATCATGTTGACTGCCAGAAGCCAGACAACTGATATCGCCGCCGGTCGGGCGCACGGAGCTGATTTGTATCTCATCAAACCAGTGGATATGAACACGCTATTAAAGCATGTGCGAAATGCTTCGGGCGAGAGCGAAGTATCCGCCCAAGCCTCATAAAAGTCAAGTATTGAACCTACCTTGACTGGCTGCAAATCCTGGACAGAAAATGGTACCCAAGGAGCGATCTAGAGGGACACTCAACCCCAACATACCATCCAAAGAATTGACCCGAACGCTCAACGTGGCCAGCGTACGCATGAAAGACCTCAAAAAACGAGTCCTCACGCCCGAAGCGCTCCTGCTAACCTTCGTGAAGCTGGAAGACGTTGCCGCTCACAAGCTGCTGAGGGAACTCCTCGAAGCACGCGGCCATCGGTGGGATCGCTTCGCAGACGAAGTCGATGATCTGGCCCGCGAACGGATTGCCCCTGATGAGAACTTTGACTGGGTGCCGGACGATGGTCGCCGTGTCGCTCTCTCCGGCGAACTGCTAATCGTCATCGATGAGGCCCTTACCCTGGCCCAGGCACGCGACGAGGTCTACGCCGGTACCGAGCACGCCCTGGCTGGGATGACCCAACCCAAGGTGTCTACCGCCCGGCTGTTAGAGCGCTATGGCATCACGGAACGTGCCATGCAAGAAATCTTGGCTGATCAAACCATCGCCCGCAGCGCCACTGTCACCGACCACGTAGCACTAGCCAGGCAAGGAGAGATCATCCCTGTCTACTTCCGCGAAGAGTTGTTGCGCGATTTGATCGGATTGCTGACCCTGGCCACCGACCGGCACGTCATCCTGGTGGGACCATCCGGTGTGGGCAAGCGAACGCTGGTTTACAGCCTGGCCCTGCTCATCGCTGAGAGCAAGGGACCACCTGATTTGAAGTGCGTAGTCGAAATCAACGAAGAAGCGTTGCTCGACAACGCGAAAATAGCTGTACAGGCTGGTTTGCGTAGGGCAAAAGGTGGGATACTCTTTGTGCCCCACCTGGCTCGTTTCTTTGGTGGTTTCCGCGCTGACTTCCCAGAGGCGGCCGGTAAGGAGTTACAGAAAGCCTTCTTTTCTCCTAAAGAGGCCAATGGGAATGGCGAGGTCGTCATCATTGGCACAGACACCGAAGCCGAGTACGCAGAGCGCTTGGAACAAAGCACCGCCATCAGAGGTCATGCCCACGCCCTGCGTGTCGAGGCGACATCCATCGAGGAAACGGCCGCAATCCTTG
>CAYTNQ010000254.1:0-6096 GCA_964439175.1 uncultured Anaerolineales bacterium
GGGGCGAGCTGGACGAAGAGGACAAGGCGGAAAACGAGTTCAGCTTGGAAAAGGGCTTCCGTCTGTTGTCAGCGTACCAGCTCGACACTGGCGTGAAGATTTGGGTGATCACCGAGCGGGACCGGAGCGCAACGACCATTCTTCTGCCGGACGAGTACTAGCCACAGTTGTGAGAGCACCTACCCACCCAAGACCATGTCCAGGACGCGCTGAGAGGCACGGAGAACGCTTCTAGCCTCACTTAGGTAGTTCACATCTCAAGGAACGAAAACGAACGTTTCTGCGGCGCAGGAGTGAAAAACAAAAAACCTTCACCGCGCCTCTCCCCTCTGAGCCCCAAAACAAGTGATTGAATTGCTATCCCTTGGCCTATGAGGTTCGTACGATAAACCGGATGCGAATAGCGGGACCGGCATACCGGGTGTGCACCCACACGCGCCACGTACTGGTGAAGGTTTTTTCCAGCTCCCCGCCGGAAAGTTGCGGCGCTACCAAGGGGTTATTGTAATCGGTGAAGATAAACGGCTGGCCGGGGTTAACAATCCCTTTCACCGGAATAAGTGGCCAGGCGTTGAACCGATTAACATCGTTCTCACCGGCGTACGACAAAAAGTCTCCCCGGTCTTCGCGGAGTTGATAGCCGGCGACTGGAACGACCGTGACCTCAAAGCGAAGCTTTTCGCCCGGCGCAAGGGCTATCGGATAGGTGACGGTAATGACATGGGGGTGTTTTACTTCAATGAGCGGTGGACAGATAGGCTCGGGGTGCTCGCTTCTCACTAGTTGAAAGCACACCTTGCTAACCTCAATGGCCTCATCGGGGTATGGGATACGAGAATAGGTAAGCCCCCATCCCGCTGTTCCGGCCCAGACCTGTTCGTCATCAATCGGGCAGTCTTGGCAACTTGGCCCGAAGGCAAGGCTCATTGTACTAAGCGTGTTGTAGCGGACCCAGTTGGAACCGTCGAGATAAGCTACTCCTCCTGTGCCTGAATCGTCGGCTCTCGTGGCCGCCCAAATGCGGTTGTACTTGTCAAAGGCAACTGCTTGAATATTGTTACTGGGCAGGCCATCTTCGGTGCGATAAACAGTCCATTTTCCTTGCTCGAATTTGCTCAGGCCGGTCTCGGTGGCAAACCATACCGCCTCGGGCGAATCAGCACCAGCTTTCTGCAGTCCAATGGCCCGAATCTTATCGCCCCCGATCTCCCCCTTTTCAGACGTATGGTGGACCCAAGTGCCATCTTGGCTGCGAAATTGACTCACCCCCTGGTCAATATGTCCCACCCAAATGTTGCCAGCACTATCAAAGGCAATGGCGTGAACGCGATCATCGAAAATCGTGCCGTTACGCGCGGTGTAGGGGACACTCCACCCATTTTCGTCAAACTTGGCTACCCCCTCCCAAGTAGCCACCCAAACGTTATTGTCATCGTCAACCGTGAGCCCATACGTCCAATCGCTGGGCAGGCCATCGCGGGTGGTGAAGCGATGCCAGGCCTTACCATCGAACATAGCCACGCCATCCTTTTCCGTAGCTACCCACACCCGGTCCGCGTGATCCACGGCCACGGCATTGACGTTGCCCTTGGTGGCTCCTGAGTGGTCACAATCGGCCCAGTCGCTTCCGTCATATTGCCCCAGGCCGTTAGCTGGATTCTGGTCGGTGGCAAAATAACCTATCCAGACACCTCGACGATCGATCGTTACTGCCCGAACGTAATCGTTGAGAATGCCTCGGTCTGTGTTGTCTTGATTGAATGGAATCACTCCTTGGCTTCGCCAAAGCTCGGGGGCGGAAGCCTCTACTCGGTTGCTTTCTCCGCATACACCGCCTTCACCAATTAGTCCAGGCGCTGGGCTCGGGCGCAAGCTCATTCCACCCCTGATCAGTCCGGTAATTGCGATCCCCACCACGACAGAGAGGACTACCCCAAGCAGGAGGCCTAACCTTGCAACAGGTGTGGTAATCGAATGAGAGATCTCTTTTTGGATACCAGCAGCCTCCGGCAAGCCGATTGTTCCACCAAGGTCCTTAGGAAATCTGGGCGGGCTTGACCTGGCAACCAAGGCACGGAACCCCCGTTCTTGGCTCTCATTGAGTTCAAGCAATTCGATAGTTCGATCAAGCTCCTCGGGAGGCCAGGGTTGATGGCCATTTACCCATTTGCTTAGGGTACTCTCAGCAACATTTAATGCCCAAGCAAATTCTTTTTGGTTTTTATACCCGCTGTCCTTTAGGTAGCGCCTAAACTTTCTTCTAAGCTCGTTGGCCACGCGGGTTGTCCTTTTCTTTTGAGACCTGGCTGGCGACTTTTTTCAAATATTTCAACTATTTCAATTTAGAGAAAATATAATGGAGGCAAGACAGCAATTTAGCCAGTAATATCAGTTTACTCCCGACTGGTCGCAGGGACAAACAGAGATTATGAAGAAATGAGGAATAGGGGTTATACCGATGGAGTGCTTTGAAGATAAGACGACCCAACAATTGATTGATGCCTTCTGCCGCCGCCAGGAGGCATTGGCCACTCAGCATCTGCAAGATCTGGAGGTGCTGGTCACCGCTGCCCTCGGAGGAGAGCACGCCACGCAGCATCACCTCCCACCGCTTCCCCAGCGGATGTTCCAGGGGGCAGGCAGCCTTGGCAAGTGGTTCCTGAACAAATTCCTTTTCCGCAGAAGCAGCAGGCAGCAGGTGCCAGGCCAGTTTGGACCCGAACCAGACTACGCTTCTCCTATGGTTATTAACGGCAGCTACTGGGTCCTGCCTCCCCGCCAGGAAGGTGAGCCGTGAGCGACCAAGTTCTAACAAGACGGGACCGTTGCGGCCCCTTACGCCGTGACCGGCTCGGGAAGCGACAGGTGACCCGAGAACTGGCCCGCAGTTTGCACCGACTGGAGCGCACGAAGGCTCTGACAAAAGCCCACTTACACGGTCTGAGTGCCTTTAACGACTACGCTACTTCAAAAGCCACCACTACTGTCGCAAAGGCCCAAGCTTCGATGAGCGCGGCTGGCCGATCCGGGCAACTGCCAGTTGAGACCCACGCAGAATTCTTGCGGTTGACCCAAGCCTACTTGGCCGGCGTCTCACGCATTACTGAGGAGGTTGGCCTGGCTGCCATGGAACGATTGAGAGAGGAGTTAGTCAATGGGTGACCAGGTGGTTGCCGCCTTTACCCTCTACCCTAACGGCTCCCTCCCTGGTATAGGAAGGGCCGCCGATCTGTCTCAGTGGTTAGGGATTGCTGGGCTGATTGTGTTCATTGGTCTCGCCCTTGTGGTGCTGTTTTTGGCCTTGATCGGTTGGGCCATAGCGCGTGACGAAGGGTATGGCTTTGGTTATACCCTCCTGATGATCGTGCTCGTTCCAATCGCGATGGTTTTCTATCTCTTGATTGTCTTTCTGGAGTGGCTGATGCCCCCTGAACGACCCGTCCCCAGCACTACCAAAAGCCAGCCCACCCAGCCCGAAATTGAGATTGAGCAGCTTTCAGATCAGTATCTGAAGGCCGTGAAAGAACTTTTGATGAGGTAAAAATATGCCCAGGAAAAACCAAGACAATGTGTTAGGACTGGCTCCGCTACCACCCCAGCAAGAAAGCAATACCTTGACCCTGTTTGACCCCTTTGCTGGGGTTTACCACACGCTGACCAAAGACGAGCAGCGGATCGTAGATGAGTGGCGCAAACAGGCCCTGGAGACCAGAGCCCGACAACTGCTGGCCGTGTGGGCGGGGCGGACCATTGGTGAGTTGAGCGAGGAAATCACCGAGGAGTTTACCCACACCGCCCTGGCTATAGATCCGTTTACAGCCTTGGCTCAGGGCACACCCAGCGCCAAATACGTAGCCGAGTTCAATCACCGGCAAAAACAAATTCTGGCCCGCCACCTGGAAGACGTCGTCAATATTGCTGCTGACAACATCAAAGCCGGCGTGGGCCAATCGTTCCGCATCATCCCCGCCGACCCTGAACAACGGCGCAACTTTTTCCAGCGGCTGTGGTACGCAATCAAGGGGGAGTAGAGATGGCCGACTACGAGTATTTTGAAGATCTGTGGCCCCCGAACCAGGGGAGCATGTTTGAAGGGGACGACAGCCTGTGTGCCTTTGCCGAGCACTTTCTGGAGTGGGCTGAAGATCTGGCGGCCGAGGCGACCGACGGTTCCGATCAGGTGGCAGTCAATCAAGCCAAGGTGCAGTTGCTTGACCGGTACTTTGAGTGGCGGGCGACGGTGCCCAAGACCCACCGCAACCGCGTCAGCGAGAGTGGCCACACCTGCATCTTCCACGTCTTTGAGGGAACGTACTACGTGCTCAGGGCCGTGGAACTTTCCCTGACGCCCCCGCTGCTGTTCATCCCAGAGCCCCCACCCCCGACAGAGATGATCTACACCCCCCTGATCTTGGGGGAAGAGGAGTAGCCTGTGGGATCAGCACAGAGTCACGAGGCCCATCAGTCGCAGCTCCCGGCTCGCCAAAAGCCGGTTAGGCTTGAGGTTCCCCGCCGCCTGGTAACCCGCGGGGTCGCCTTGCCGGACGACGTGCGGCGGCGAGGCATCCACATCGAGGCCGGGGCGGGGTCGGGCAAGTCTACCCTGATGGGGGCGGGGATTGCCTATCACGACTTTGTCTTGGGTGTCCCCCAGGTGGTTTTCGATCCCAACGGCGCCACGGTTGATTTCCTTCTGGCTGCCCTGGTCAGCTTGGTGGCTCGCTTGGCGGGTAAGGGCCAGTTGTCGCCCAAAGATCAGGAGAAGCTTTGGCGCCGGGTGATCTACGTGGATATGTCGGGCAAGAGCGGTTATGTGGTGCCGTTTCCTCTGTACTACCACTTGGGCAACGAAAGCCTCAAGGACATTGCCTGGCGGCCCTTGGAAGCGTTCCTCAGGCTGGACCCGCACCTCAAAGAGGCCCCGATCCAGGGCTGGAACGCCTTGGCCAAACTCGGCAGTCGCACCGGAATGGTGCTGAGTGCCCTCGGCTTCCAGATCACCGAAGCCCACAGCTTGCTCAACCACCCGAAGGCCTGGGCTAAGCGGTTACAAGCCCTGGCGTCTGAAACCTCCGATCGGGGGGTACGGGCGGCGGCGGAGTTTTTTCTTCGGGACTATCCGGCGTGGAAGGACCAAGATCGGGAGAGAGCCAAGAGCGCCCTGGAGACGAAGCTCGATCCGTTCACCCAGGACGAGGCGGGGCTGGCGATGTTTGGGGCGGATACCCCAGGCTTCAACTGGCGGAAGGTGGTGGACAAACGGCAGACCGTACTCCTGGACTTCCGCCACGAGCAGAACAGCGAACTGCGCCGCTTCAAAATGCTCTGGGCCTTTCGCTACTTCCTCGACTTTATCAGACAGCGCGGCCGGGGACGCCACCGAGGCAATGAAATAGGGCTCATTATTGACGAGCTGACTTCTCTCTACAACTTCGATGTTCAGGCCGGGGCCGACATCTTTGCCTCGGACCTGGATGAGCTGATCAACCAGATAGCCCGCGACTTTGGCGTCTGGTTGACCCTGGCCCATCAGGAGGCGTTTCAAATTGATGAGAAAAGCCATAAAACGCTGATGTCAATGGGCACCCAGGTCCTGGGCGTGACTTCAGACTTTGAGACCGCCGTCGCCCGGGCGCAGCGGTTTTGCCGTTATGATCCGCACCTGATTAAACGGTGGGCTCACTCTTGGGTGACAACTGGCATCTTCGTCGAGCGGCTCGCCGTGGATCCAGTGGAGTACACGCTTGAGGAACAGGACCGGCTGGCGGCCGAGCAGTTCACGAATCTAGGTTTGTTTGAGTTCCTGGTGCGCCCGGCCAAGAGCGAGGGCGATATTCGGGGCGAGTTGATCCCGGTGCGTATTGCCAACCTGGTGGATCGGGAGGTCTGGAAATACGAGGCGTTGGTAGCCAAGCTACACCAGCGCCTGGCCCGGCGCGATGGGATTCCCGTACAAAAGGTGCTGGCTGAAATAGACCAACGGCAAGCCAGGCTTGCCCAACGTCCCCAGGTGTCACTTTCCCAACAGAAGGGAAAGAAACAACAGGTGAAACCAGCCATCCAGCGTGCTACCTTAGCATATCAGGATACCGATGC
>CAYTNQ010000255.1:0-6048 GCA_964439175.1 uncultured Anaerolineales bacterium
AAGATGTGGCGCCAGGCGGCCGAGGATTACTACAGCGAGGGGAGCGTGCTGATGGTAAAACAGCTCCTGAAACGCCGCATCATGACGCCCATTTAGATAGGGTCTCAGTTGATCAGAGGAGAACAATGACAACCATTCGCAATTTTGCGCAAAGGCATCCTCAAATCGCTGCCTGGATCGCGTTGGCGATTGGCATGGTGATCATCTTGGTCTGGTCGGCCAGGAACGTGGGGTTCACCGCCGGACAATGGACAGCCCTCATCATCACCACGATCTTGCTGGCGGGTGCCTGCGTGTGGATCATCGGCTGGGGAGAGGATGAGGAGCCTGAAGCCAGCAAGCCTCAGGAGGTCGAGGAAGCCAATGAGGACTCAGCCTCACCATCATAGGCTGCTATCGTGGGGCAGGCTTTCCAGCCTGCCGTTGTCGTGGGACAGGCTTTTCCCCACCCACGGTCCCCTGCACAGGGGAGAGGGGACCTATCCCCGCAGGCCTGCCCCTGGGTCGGCCCAGGGGGGACCTACGAGCGGGCCAGCCTGCCCTTATCGGTGGCATTCTTACGGGGAGTGAAAAGGCTGATTAAGGCCCGGCTGTACCGGCTCTGAGCCTGGCGGACAAGGGGCGGGGGCCAGCAGCGCCGGGTCCAGTCCCTCCGCCTCAAAATAAACGCGGCCCGTCGGCTCCAGGGTCACCCGCTCACCGGGGGGGCGGTCCACGTGCCAGGCAAAGCGCACCCGCTGAAAATCCTGAACCAGGTTACCCTCGACGACCAGGGGCTCGCCAATGGGAAAGCCAAACCGGTCGAGACCGCCATAGTTGTCAAAGTAGATCAGAAAGTCGCCGCTGACGGCGTGCCCCATCTGCGGATAGTAACGGCTGTTCCGGTCGAGGGCGGGCGGCACGTGCGATGATTTGAGGGGGGGCTGGCGCCGTCCCAATCGCTCCCCCAGCATACTGAGCTTAACCACCGGGCCGCCCGGGTTGTCTGGATGATCTTCCAGCCGGGCATACTCAAAATATTGTACCTGCCGCCCCTCTTGCTCCAAAGGCTCGGTGATGGGATACCCCAGTGATTCCACCCCCCCCATTGCCTCAAAGTAACGCCAGAAATTACCGCTGACGCTATGGCCGGTTGCGGTGAAGCAGCGAGACGGCGGTGACGGGTCGTCCAACTGGTACTCGGCCGGATAGGCGGCGCCGCATCCCGCCAAGGCCAAAATCAGCAGGCCGGCCAACCCACCCATCCAATACATCCGGCAGCCTCTCATCGGTTGCGCGTGGTTAGCATTGAAATCGCATACCTCGAATTGTCGGACAACCTGCCAGGTTCTGTTGACATTGGCCGAAACATGTCATTCTGAGGAGCGCAGCGACGAAGAATCCCCCATACGGCTGCTGGCAAGCGGCGGTCTCAAGGATTTCTCAGCCCGTCTTGGCCGATGGGCCAGGGAATGACATGACCCGAAATGTCAACACGCCTACAGATCGCCACCCTGCCCCTGGCGATGGGGAGGCTGATCAAGAGGCAGTTCGATCAGGAAGCGGCTGCCTTCTCCCGGCTGGCTCTCGACGGAGACTCGCCCGGCGTGCGCCTGGACCACACTCTGCACGATGGCCAATCCCAAACCGCTGCCTTCAGCACTACCGGCCTGGCCCCGATAGAAGCGTTCAAAGATGTGTGGCTGGTCGCTGGGGCTGATGCCCGGGCCATCGTCGCCTACCCACAGGCACACGCGCTTGCCCGCCTGCTCGGCCCCGATTTCCACGTGTCCGCCGGCCGGGGTGAACTTGATCGCGTTATCCAATAAATTGCAAAGGGCCGATTCGATGCGGGCGCGGTCGCAGCACAACGTAAGTTGAGGCAGCGGTTGATGGATCGCCAGGGCAACGCCTTTTTCTTGTGCCACGTTCTTGAAGGCAGCCGTGGCCGTTTCCATCAGCTCTCCTATAGTGTGGCGGGCCAGGTCCAGGTGGATCAGCCCGGCGTCGAGGCGTGATAAATCCAGCAGGTTGTGGGTGATCCATTCCAGACGATTGATCTGGGCCTGGCTTTCGGCCAGAAACTCGGCCCGGGCGGACGGTTCATCGGCGGCCCCACTTTGCAAGAGCTCGTTGAACGTCTTGAGCGCGGTGATCGGCGTGCGCAATTCGTGGGAGGCATCGGCAATGAAGCGGCGCAGGGCATCGCGTTCGGCGGCTAACTCGGCAAAACTGGTTTCCAGACGACCTGCCATCTGGTTGAACTGCCCCGCCAACTGGCCGATTTCGTCCTGGCCGTGTACCGGGACGCGGGCGGACAGGTCGCTGCCGTTCATCTGGCTGGCAGCCGTGGTCAGGCGACGCAGCGGCGCTGTCAATCCCCGGCCAACCAGCAGCCCGATGATCGCCGCCAACAAGGTTGCCCCCCCCGCGGCGAAGAAAAGGGCGCGGCTGGTGGTCGCCAACGTTTCGCCCCCGAAATCCAGGCCGCTGCTCAGTTCAACGTAGCCCAGGGGACCGGCAGGGGGACCGATGGGGGTAACGATCACCTGCTGCGAGCGAGGTGGTTCCTCTTTCCCGGGCAGGTCATTGACATCGCCCGCGCCGTCTGGGGGGGCGGTAGCTAGCTCGCCGGAAGGCATTGTGCTGAAAATGATGCGACTGCCCCACGGCCCGCCGATTCTGTGCACGACGGTTACCTCTGCATCAGAGGGTAATCCTTTGAGAACAGCATATTGCTCTCCCAGCCGGCTGGGGATCACGAGCGGATTGCCGGAGGGTAACGCCACGATGACGGGGCCGGAGCGAGACAGGGGTGCCTCCGATTCAACCCGGAAGCGCCTGGCCGGGGCGATCCACACGAATTCGTCCACGTTGCTGCCGGGTCCCGAGTCGGCCAGGATTTGGCGGCGGTCGTCGAGGATGCGTACCCGCGCGTTCACGAAAAAGGAAGAGGTGTGGATCAGCTCCAGCAGATTGGCACGCTGGACCGCAGGCTGCATCAACGGCAAAGCCCGGCGTGCTATGGCCTGGGCATTGGCCGTGAGATAGGCCATTTCCTGCTGCCGTACGTAACGTCTGACCAGCGATAGGGTGAGCACGCCTACCAGGCTCACCGTCAGCAGGGTGATCAGCACGTAGCTGGCTACCAGCCGCCATCGAATCGAACGGAACATCGCATCCCCCGCTTCGTAACTACTCCGACCATGTCATGTGGTACCAACGTTGCATGTAATCGCCTTGTTTTCAGACTGTCATTTCGAGCGCAAGCGAGAAATCCCTGGGGCCCTCCATTGCTTTTGGAGCCTCAATGGCCCATTTTCGCGCCACGTCTCAGGGATTTCTCACTTCGTCAAAGCTTTCCCATCTTCAGTATACCAGGTGCCAGGCACTTTAAAGCTGGAATTGCTGTCCACAACAAGCGTCGGTTGACCCCTGGAACTGGAACCCGTAGGGGGCCATTACCTGGTCAAATGGCGGCACGCCGGGGGGTAACTCCAATTCAAGCCTGCGCTGCAAGTCCTCCAGTCCGGGCAGTTGACGGTTGCCATCAAAGCGTTGTATTCGGAAGAAGCCGGCAGTTGCCACGCCCAGGTAGGCCTCTCCCGCTTTGTCCGGGTGTTCGGCCAGCGTCGCCTCGAGTTCGAGCGTATCCCCGTCCTGCGGGGTTTCCCCATTCTGGGGGCGGTACACTGTGAGCTTCAGCACATCGCCCGGTTGATGCTGGGCCACGGCGTCGGCCAGGGCCCGGGGGCCGTCGAGCGATTCCCCGTCGATGGCGGTAATGATATCGCCCGGTTTCAAGCCGGCGGCCTCGGCCGGGCTGCCCTCGTCCACGCGCCGCACCACCGCACCTTGCCTGGCCTGGCTGCCCGGTGAGATGAAGAACCCGTGCCCCCCGAAAGGATGTCCCTCAAAAGGGAGCTTGCCGGAGGGCGAGGACTGCCCGTCCGGTGGCTGGATGGGCGAGGTGGGCAAGTACTGCACCCCCAGGTAGGCTGCCCCCGCTTTTTCAGGATTCTCACCCAGGGGGACCGTCACCTCCCGCGACTCCTCGCCCGGACTCGTCACGTCCAAGGTCACGCTGTCGCCGGGTGCATACGCCGCAATCAAATCGGCCAGGCTGTGTTCGCTGTCCAGCTTCTGGCCATCGACGGTGACGATCAGATCGCCAGCTTTCAACCCGGCCTTGGCAGCCGGGCTATCCGGCACGACCTCGATGATGCGCGCGCCGGGACCGGCCATCTGCAGATACACCCTGCCTGGCCCCCCGGGCAGGCCGCCACAGGGGCTCACGCCCAGGTATGCCTGGCCATTGCGGTCGCCCAGCGTGGCCGTTAGCGTGCGCTCCTCGTCGCCGTGGAGCACGGTCAACTCGACCTCGTCACCACTCTTCAAGTCACCCAGATAGCTTACCAATTCCTGCACATGGTTTACGGCTTCGCCATTGATTTTGAGCAGGATGTCGCCTCGCTTCAGGCCGGCCTGGGCTGCCGGGCCATCCGGCGCCACCGAGGCAATGATAATACCCGGCTCTGATTCAGGCTGCTGCGCCAGGGCCACCGGGGTGTGATTGAGGGGACCCATCCGCGTGGCTGCAAAGACAATGCCGCCCCCGGCCGCTGCCCCGACCACAAACACCAGTACCAATGCCGCTATCAACCCTGCAACTTTCAACCCACGCTTGTTCACACTTACCTCCTCTGCCTCTGAAAGAATTGATGTAGCTACTCAGGCCAGATACCCCTTGCGCAGGTTTGATGAGGATTTTCAGAGCGAAAATGCCTGGGCCTACCGAAACCCGCCCTGTTAGCAAAGCGGTTTGCAACCTCCGCAAGGGTAGGCTGAATAGCTACCGCGCTTCTAGCTTAGCATAGGAGGGTTGCGCGAGTGTTGTGATTCTGTTAAGGTTTCGCAACAATCCGCCCCTCAGCGCTGGAACTTATAGCCGATCCCGTACACGGTGACCAGCCAACGCGGGTGGGCCGGATCCTCTTCCAGCTTCTCTCGCAGATGACGGATGTGGACGTCCACCGTGCGGTCGTAGCCGAGATCGCTATCATAGTCCCAAACGGCCTCGATCAACTCTGAGCGGCTGAAGGGCCGGTCCGGGTTGCTGGCCAGGTAGCGCACCAGCCGGAATTCGGTAGGGGTCAGATAGACAGGCTGCCCTCCCCGGTAGGCCTGCAACCGCTCCAGGTCCAGCGTCGTATCGCCGAACGTCAGTCGGCCGGCGTCGGAGGCCAGGGCCAGCTCACCGTAAGCCCGGCGCAGCAGGGCGCGCACGCGCGAGATAACCTCGCGCAGGCTATAGGGCTTGACCACGTAATCGTCGGCGCCCAGCTCCAAGCCCAGCACCTTATCCGTCTCCTCGTCACACGCGGTGAGCATCAAAACCGGCTGGCGTTTGCCCTCCGCCCGCAATTGGCGGCACACGTCCCAGCCGCTGACGTCCGGCAGCCGGATGTCGAGCAGAATCAGATGCGGGTCACGAGACCGGGTCAGGGCAAGCGCCTGCTGGCCGTTAGCCGCCCAAAGCGTTTGGAACCCCTCCTTGCCCAATCCGTATTCCAGACCGCGCGCCACGGCGCGTTCATCCTCGACGATCAAGATGCATTCTCTCGCCACGACCTACCTCCATAAGCCTGAGCTAGCCGCAATACTTTTCAAATAACGACGCTGGAGTGGAGGCTTTAGCCGGAAAATACCCGCCTGAAGGCTCGACTCCGGCCTTATTTGAACGGTATTGGAGCTAGCCGTTAATTGTACTCCACCCGGCCAGAGTGCACAAGGCGTAAGGACGACCCTGGCGACCTTTGTGCTTCGTGTTCTTCGCCAGTTTCGTGACTTCGTGATCCAAACCCTGGCGGCGAGCTCGCCGCCAGCGTGAAAAACGTATCTTCTCAAAAAGTAGGGGCAATCCCTTGCGGTTGCCCGCCGCAGCAGGCGCACCCCTAGGTCCAATACCGTTCAAATAAGCCCTCTTGTAGGGGTAGGGCTTGCCCCTACCCTAAGTCAGGCAACCGCACCGATAGATACTATGAGAGGGTTGAAAAAAGAGGTCGTTTC
>CAYTNQ010000256.1:0-6034 GCA_964439175.1 uncultured Anaerolineales bacterium
CTACGTCGCCCACCTGGACAGCCACCTGGTTGACGTTGCCCTCCACCTGCAGCACAACTGGGCGCTGGCTGCTTAGTTCGATGTTGCCGGCCGCGCTGACCTGGGCGGCTTCACTGGCGGGACGTATCGCCGTAGTGGGCAGGTTAGCCGGATCAAAGCCTCCCCTTAGGCGCTGGGCACTGGTTGCAGTGCTCGCCCCCCGGCCCAGCAGGCCGGCGATATCGGCCCGCAAGTAATAGCCTGTCCCCAGTAAGGCAATGATAATGAGGAAGGGAATCCATACTTTTTTGCTTTTCATAGTTATCTCCAGTTTACCGTTCTACTCCGACCGCAGCGCCTCGATAGGATCGAGTTGGGTAGCCCGCATAGCCGGGTAGATGCCGAAGACCAGTCCGGCCAGCAAGCTAAAACTTAAAGCCAGGACCAACGAGTCGACCTGGATCAGAACATTAAAGGTGACGGCCGGGATCCGGCCAAACAGGGCGGCAATCCCATAAGCCAGGCCGACCCCGATCAGGCCGCCCAAAAAACAGAGCACCAGTGCCTCAACCAGGAATTGCAGCAAGATGTCGTTGTCGTGGGCGCCGATGGCTTTGCGCAGACCGATCTCGCGCGTGCGCTCCGTGACCGAAACCAGCATGATGTTCATAATGCCAATACCGCCCACCAGCAGACTGACGGCGCCAATGGCGCCCAGGAAGATCGTCATGGTCTGGGAGATATCCTGAGCAGTTTCCAGCAGGCTGGCCTGGTCGAAAATTTCGAAGTCGTTGCTCTGGTCTGCCCGCAGGTTGTGTCGCAAGCGCAGAGTGCTTTCGATCTGCCGTTTAGCGTTTTCTACCTGGCTTTCACTCACCACCTGGACGTTGATGTCGGTAACCGTGTACTGGCCTCGATAGCGGGGGGCATTGAACAGCAGCCCCTGGGCGACTTCGATAGGGATAAAGGCGCGCGCATCGGCGCTGGTGCGCCCAAAACCGCCGGTTTCTTCCAAGACACCCACCACCTGAAACGGCTGGCCGTCAATGCGCAGGCTCAGACCGACCGGGTTTTCTCCTCCGAACAGGTCACCGGCCACTTGCGATCCCAGGACTGCCACCCGACTTTGTTCCTTAACGTCGGTCGGCGTCAAGAAGCGTCCCGAGGCGACGGTTAGATTACGCACTTGCGGATAATCGGCGGTAGTGCCCGTGACCTGATTCATAGTGTTGGTGCTGGCGTACACTAGGCGGGCGCTGGCGCTGTACTCGGGGGCGACCAGGGCCAGGGCCGGATGTAGCTCTTTGTCCATCAGCGCATTCACATCGCCCATTGTCAAGGTGCCGGCCGAACCGAACTCGCCGCGCAGGCCGCCTACGTTGCTCGAGCCCGGCGAGATGCTCAGCAGGTTGGTACCCTGGCTCTCGATTCTCTGTGTAATGTTGGCCGCCGCGCCGCGCCCGATGCCCATGGTGGTCAGTACCGCTGCTACACCGATGATAATGCCCAGCATGGTCAGAATAGCGCGCAGCTTGTGGGCGGTGATGCTTTCCAAAGCGACACGTAAGTATCTAATTACTTTCATGGCCGACCTCCATAACCCATTTGGCCAATTTCCTGCCGTTCTCCTCATCAGAAATGACTTTACCATCGCTGAGGGTAACCACCCGCTCCGCCCGCTGTGCTACCTGGGGGTCGTGAGTAACCATAATGACAGTCAGACCCTGGGTGTGCAACTGTTCAATCAAGTCCAGGACTTCGGCCCCGGTCTTGGTGTCCAGGGCGCCGGTCGGTTCGTCGGCCAGCAGCAGGCTCGGCTTATTAACCAGCGCCCGGGCGATGGCTACTCGCTGCTGCTCCCCGCCAGAAAGCTCATCCGGGCGGTGATTGGCCCGGTCGGCCAGCCCTACCTTGGCCAGCGCTTCCATGGCCATCTCCTGCCCCTGGCGTCGTGAGGTTCCGGCGTAGAAAAGTGGCAACTCCACCTGGCGGCGGGCGCTGATGCGGGGCAATAAATTGAATTGCTGGAAGACGAAGCCGATTTCGTGGTTACGCAGGTTGGTCAACTTACCCTTGCCAAGCTGGCTGGTCTCCTCTCCCCAAATCCGGTAGCTGCCGCTGGTGGGCCGGTCGAGCAGGCCGATCATATTCATCAGCGTGCTTTTGCCCGATCCGCTGGCGCCCATAATCGCCACGTACTCGCCTTGTTGCACCACCAGCGAGATGCCACGCAGGGCGTGCACCTGTACTTCGCCCATTTGGTACACTTTGGTCATGTTCTCGATTTGGATAAGCGCTCCGTTTTTGTTTTGCTGATCAGGGTCCATAGGTTCGTCCCTTTCTTCTTCCCTTGAAGTTAGTGGTTTGGTCCTGGTATTTTGCCGATAATAGCGCCGGAGCACTGCCCCCACCCGCGCCACCAACTCACGCGGGTTGAACGGTTTAGCCACGTAATCATCGGCTCCCATCTCTAGCCCCAGGTGCTTATCTGATTCGCTCGCACGGGTACTGAGGATAATGACCGGTAATCGAAAGAAATAAGGATCAGATCGGATGGTGCGGATGATTTCCAGGCCGTCCCGGTCGGGGAGCATCAACTCAAGTACAACCAGGTCTGGCTTTTCACGTCGTATGGTTTGCAAAGCACTCTCCCCATCGTGTGCCTGCAGTGCCTCATATCCGGATTTTTCCAAGTAGCTGCAAACATAGTGGGCAGTGTCTGTGTCATGATCGACGATGAGAATCTTTCTAAGACCCATAGACGAAGTCCCGGCTCTGGCATTTCGGGCAGGAGCTTGGAGCCGATTATACCCAACGTAGCAGCGTCGGTGACCAGCGTCCGCTGCTATTGGCTGGCTACCATATCTACCTTAGTATACTGAAAAATTGTTTAGAAGTTGTTAAGAACTTTTTAGGGAAGTATTTAGATTTGAGGATAACTGGGCGGCTTTTCACTACAATCCCAGGCGAGGGGAACAACCTGTTCGGCAGAAGGTGTTACGAGGAGGTAACGTCTTTAATTATGATCAATGAATTGCTTGTCATACAATTCCCGGTAAATCCCGCCTTTGGCCAGCAGATCTTCGTGTCGCCCTCGCTCCACAATTTTGCCACCTTGCATCACACAGATCAAGTCCGCATGGCGAATGGTACTCAGCCGGTGGGCGATCACCAGGGCAGTTCGCCCTCGAAACAGCCGTTCTATAGCATCCTGGATGAGTACTTCAGTCACCGTATCGACACTTGCCGTGGCCTCGTCCAGGATCAGGATACGCGGATCGGCCAGGGCAGCCCGGGCAATGCAGATGAGCTGACGCTGGCCCATAGAAAGATTGACGCCGCCTTCGAGGATTTCCGTCTGGTAGCCATCCGGCAGGGCTGTAATGAAATCGTGGGCGTTGGACAGCCGGCCTGCGGACTCGATCTCCTCGAGAGGGGCCTCGGGACGGCCAAAGCCGATGTTTTCGGCGATGCTGCCTGAGAAAAGAAAAGGGTCCTGGGGCACCAGGCCCATTTGGGCGCGGAGGGAGCGCTGGCTCACGTCGCGTACATCAATCCCATCAATCAGCACGGCACCGCTCGTCACATCGTAGAAACGGGCTACCAGGTTAGCGGTGGATGTCTTGCCCGCGCCAGTTGGCCCGACCAGTGCCACCGTCTGTCCAGGCTCGATCAGCAGATTCACGTCGCGCAGCACCGCTGTCTTCTGATCGTAGCTGAAGCTGACCTGGCGTAGCTCGACGCAGCCGACGATGGGCGGCATCTCAATCGCCTCTGGCCTGTCCAGTACGTCAGGCAGTGTATCCAGCACCTCCAAGACCTGTTCGCCGCCAGCCATTGCCGCCTGAACAGTCGTATAGAGTTGGCTCAATTCCTGGATCGGTTCGAAGAAGCGCGTGACATAGGCCAGGAAAGCAACCACGACGCCCAGAGTCAGATCGCCTCGGGCCACGGCTGTGCCGCCAAACCAGAGCACCACCGCCGTTGCCAGCATACCGAGAAATTCGACCGAAGGTAGAAAGACGAAGGATAGTGACATAGCGGCGATATAGGCATCGCGATTGGCACGGTTGACCTTTTCAAAACGCTCTTGGGAGCTGTTTTCCTGGGCAAAGGCCTGGATCACCCGCATCCCCGACAGGTCCTCAGCCAGGTTACCCACCACGGCTGCGATCCCCGACCGTGTCTGGCGGAATGCCAGTTGGGCACGCCGGGAAAAGAGGTAGGTCCCCAACAGCATCAGGGGCAACACACTAAACGTGAGCAGCGCCAGTCGCGGGCTCATGGACAGCATAACCACGACGATGCCGCCAAGAACCACCGTATCGCCGACTAAGGTGATAAGGCCCTGCGACAAGAGATCGTTGATGACTGCCACGTCATTAATGACGCGCGAGATAGTGACACCGATGATGTGCGTATTGTGGTAGCCTAGCGAAAGCCGTTGTAGGTGCCAGAAAAGATCCCGGCGCAGGCTGGCCAACACCCTCAGTCCAACCCATGAGAGCAGCCAGCGCTGTCCGGCCGAGGCCAGGTAGCTGCCCAGAAAGGCACCTGCCATCAGAAACGCGGTGTATGTCAAGCCTGGCATATCACCCTGAGCAATGTAGCGGTCGATAGCCACCTTGATCAGGTAGGGTGTGGCCAGCGTCAGGAGCGTGGTGACAAGCATCAGCCCAAAGGCGGCCGCCATCTGCCGCCAGTAGGGCTTAAGGAAGGCCAACAAGCGCAAGGCAACGCGCAGGTCGAATGTGTGTTTGTCGCCGGTGCCGAAACCCCTTAGGGTTCCGCCCGGCCCCATACTTGGATGGGAAGCTCCAATGCTAATACTCATAATTTATTGCTTAACAGATCCTGCATTGGCCTACTCCTCCTGGGCGCGCAATTGGCGGTGGTAAATCTCGGTGTACAGGTTAGAGGTGTGCAGCAACTCCTCATGGGTGCCGCGAGCCGCAACGCGGCCCTTGTTCAACACCAGAATCAGGTCAGCCATACGCACGGTGCTCAAACGTTGGGCGATGATAAACGAGGTGCGGCCACGCATCAACCGCTCCAACGCCCGCTGGATCAACTGTTCGGTATCAGTGTCCACGCTGGATGTGGCGTCATCCAGGATCAAGAGACGCGGGTCTTTAAGCAGCGCGCGGGCAATGGCAATGCGCTGTTTCTGTCCACCCGAGAGCGTAACACCCCGCTCGCCTACGTAGGTCTCGTAACCAAGGGGCATGGTCATAATGAACTCGTGCGCCTGGGCCGCCTTGGCCGCTTCGACGATGTCCGCTTCGCTGGCGCCCGGACGGCCGAAGGCGATGTTCTCACGAATCGTAGCCGCGAAGAGAGTCGTCTCCTGTAGCACAATGCCAATCTGATCTCGCAACGAGTTGAGTGTCACCGACCGGATGTCGTGACCATCTAGGGTGATGTGGCCCTGAGTGGGCTCATAAAAGCGGGGGATCAGGTTAATGATGGTGGACTTGCCCGAACCTGTAGGGCCGAGGAGTGCCACCACCTGACCAGGCAGTACCTCGAAAGTGACGTCATCCAGCACGTGGTGCCGTCCGAAATAAGCGAAAGAGACATGCTCAAAGCGCACGTGACCACGTACCCGTGGCAAAGGCATCGCACCAGGTCTGTCGTGTACTTCCGATTCGGCATCCAGGATTTCGAAAGCACGCTCCCCCGAGGCGGTCGCCTGGGAGATAGCTGGCAGGATCATGCCCAGGCGTCGCACAGGTTGGATAAGCTGGCCCAGATAGGCAGAGAATGCGACAAGTTCACCCAATGTTAACTGACCGCGCACCACCAGGAAGCCACCGTACCAGACGATGACGACTGTACCCATGTTGGCGATCAGATCCAGTAGCGGGACATTGACGGCTTGCAGGTGTGCAGCCTCGGCCGACAAATCGAACCAGGTGTCGTTCTCGCGCTCGAAACGGGCTAGCTCGGCCGGCTCTTGAGCGAAGGCCTTGACCACCCGGGCGCCACGCAGATTCTGTTCGAGACTCGTAGTGAGTACCGCCAACTGCTGTTGGATGGCCAGCGAGATGGGCCG
>CAYTNQ010000257.1:0-6018 GCA_964439175.1 uncultured Anaerolineales bacterium
TACTGGTGGTGCTGGGCATTGCCCTGTATGCCGAGCCGTTCATCCGCCTGGCAACAGAGTCGGTGCAAATGCTGGCAGCGAAGTTCTGACGAGGGTCTATCGGTTACGGCAGTAGCAAGCGACATCAGGCAATAGCCGGGTGTCGCTTTTTTATATAATCACCTAAACTTTGAGACAGACCCTGCTGCAAGTTTTTCTTGACAATGAGTGAGTTATATGCTATATTAAACTTGTCTATACAAGTAGACAGGTTGTAGATTTTGTGGCCGCCAGGCTGCACTCCGCCGACTGATTGATCCCCCCAACGCGGGAGCTTGTATGCACGTCATTGACAAAAACAGCCCGATCCCATATTACCAGCAGGTGGCTGATCTGCTCAGGCGAGAAATCAGCGAGCGAGAGTCGCACAACGAAATATATCAACTCCCCTCAGAAAACGAGCTTGCCGAGCGCCACGGCATTACGCGTGCCACTGTCAGACATGCCCTGGACGTGCTCGAGCAGGATGGCTGGATATACCGCGAAAAGGGCAGGGGGTCCTTTGCCGCCGTTCGTCGGGTCGAGCATGAACTGACCCGATTGGTCTCGACGACAGAGGACATGCGTCGACGCGGCTGGTCCCTGACTACCAGGGTCGTCTCGTTAGAGCAGATTCCAGCGGCACCCTATGTAGCCCATGCCCTCGAAGTGCCAGTGAACACTCTCGTTTATGAAGTGTGTCGTTTGCGCATCGTTGACGACGAGCCTCTCAGTTTGCAAACTGCCCACTTGCCGCTTGAATTATGCCCCCAACTAGAAGGGAATGACCTGACTAGTTCCTTATACCGTTTGCTCGAAACTCGCTATGGCTTGCGTCTGTGGACCGGTAAGGAGGTTCTGCGGGCGCGTTGTGCCATCCTTCACGAGGCACAATTGCTCCAAATTCGAGACAACAGTCCTGTGATGTACATGGAACGCGTAACTTACGCCGCCAATGGCCTCGCCGTTGAATACCTGGAGGCTGTATGGCGTGGAGACCGCTATGACTTCAAGGTAACTCTCTCGCGGCCCTAAGTCTGTAATTGATAACAAGGAGACGAACGATGGCAACAACTCTGCGCTTTTCCGCCAATATTAACACATTCAACGCTTGTGCTGATCGTTATGTCCTGTCTGGGTACGGCGAGCGGTTAACGAGCGAAGAACTCATCAAAGCCGCCACCCGCGTTGAGGGCCTCACTGGGGTTGAGGTGGTCGGTCTGTGGCACGTCAACGACGACAACATCGAGCAGGTTCATCGGCAGATCAGAGATGCCGGGTTGGAGGTGACCTGCGTCACTCCAGATATTTGGGCCTCTGGCAAATGGGGCTGGGGCTCCTTTTCTTCCAGCGATCCGCAAATTCGTCGTGAGGCTGTCTACCAGGTCAAGAAGTCCATGGAGTGGGCGAAGCAGATGAATTGCGAGGTGGTAGATGTATGGTTTGGCCAGGATGGCTACGATTATCCTTTACAGGCCGATTACCTGGCTGCCTGGGATCGCATCGTTGAGGGCACTATCGAGTGTGCCGAGCACGTGCCGGAGGTCAAGCTGGTAATCGAATACAAGCCCAAGGAGCCGCGCACCCACTGCTTTATCGGCACCGTCGGTAAGACCCTGCTCCTGGTTGAGAAGGTCAACAAACCAAACGTGGGGGCGATGATTGATGTAGGACACGCTCTGATGGCGTACGAAAGCGCTGCCGAGTCGGCTGCCTTGTTGCAATACTTCGATCAGAAGCTCTTTTATATGCACTTCAATGACAATTGGCGGCTCTGGGACGACGACATGACCGTTGGCTCAGTCCATACCATCGAGATGCTGGAACTTCTCTATTGGCTGGACCGGATGGACTACAGCGGCTGGTATGCCCTGGACATCTTCCCCTATCGTGAGGATGGCGTTCGGGCTGCCAGTGAAAGTATACGCTGGATCAAGGGGCTTCACGGCCTGCTGGACAAAATCGGACGCGACCGCATAGGCCAGGTTATCGCCAGCGGTGACGCGATGGAGGCCTCGGCCATGGTCCGCGAGGCACTGCTGGGCTGATGAGATCAGGGACGAACGACGAACCCATAGGTCCCCCGAATGGGGGAAGACGAAGGACGAAGGAATATGACAGGCAGCAAGTGTTCGTCGTCCGTCATCCGTCCTTCGTCTCCGCTGCCCCGAATTTCGTTAGTCGCTAATCAAGGAGATTCCCAATGGCGAAAGAATTGTACGATCCCCATATGTTCAACTACATGTGGGAGAGCTTGAACCAGGACCGGTTTGTCGTCGGCACTTATTACATCGAAGACACCATGGAGAACGTCGATTTTATGGACCACCTGGGGCAGGTCCAACGGCTGGCCCTGGAGGGGTCTACTGCCAGTTGGATGGAAGTGAAAGAGGAGACACCAGAGGTACGCGAACGTCTGTCGAGCAAAGTATTGGGATATTACGAGATTCCGGCACCCGAGGGAACGAAAAAGGCCATCGTACAACTTGCCTTCCCCATTGCTGCCTGGGAGGAGAACGTGAACGTCCCTATGATGCTCCTTTCCATATCAGGCAATATCTTCGCTTTTTGCAATCGGGTGCGTATGCTCGATGTATACATTCCCAGAGCCGTTGCCCAAAAATTCAATGGCCCTAAGTTCGGCATCGAAGGATTGCGTGAAAGGCTGAACGTCCACGACCGACCGCTCATTTTGCAAATCATCAAGCCCAAGATGGGGATGACGCCTGAAGAGACGGCGGCGCAGGTCTACCAGAGTGCACTGGGAGGGGCCGACCTGTGCAAAGATGACGAGATGTGCAGCGAACTCGCCAACAGTCCCTTTGACGCGCGATTGGAAGCGGTCTTGAAGGCTTTGGAAAAAGCAGAAAAGGAGACGGGCCACAAAACGCTTTATATGGTCAGCATCACCGACGAAGTGGATCGGGTCACCGAAAAGGCGCGTCGTGCCGTCCGTGCTGGGGCCACTGGGCTCTTGCTGGCCTATTCCGCTGGCCTCTCGACCCTGAAAGTGCTGGCCGATGACCCCGAGATTGACGTTCCTATCCTGTGGCATGTGTCGCATATGCTGGGCTTCCTACCGACGATGAGCTTCTCAGTTTTGTCCAAGCTGGCCCGCTTGTGCGGGGCGGATATGATGTTGACTCCGTCGCTGTGGTCCAGCCTCCAGGTCTGCTCTGTGGAGGAAGAACTGCGTACCTCGCAGACTCTGCGGGCTCCCTTTTACAACATCAAGCGCACCTGGCCTATGCCGGCGGCCGGTATGTACCCTGGCCTGGTGGACGTGCTGATCCAGGAACATGGGATTGACTTCATTGTGCCGGCTGGTGGTGGCATGCTTGGCCACCCGATGGGCTACAAAGCGGGCGCAATGGCCTGGCGGCAGGCGATTGATGCCGTGCTGTCTGGGATGAGCCTGCAAGAGGCAGCGAAGAAGTCCCCCGAGTTTCGCGCAGCGGCCGAAACCTGGGGCATCCGCGAACGCCCCAAGACCCCATGGGGGTATGCCGGCCCGGACTTCCACCCCAAATTCGCGCCCAAGAATCTTTAGGGAATGAGGGATCAGGGGATCGGGGAATCGGGGGATCGGGACTCAGGGAATGAGGGAATCAGGACTCAGGGACTCAGGGAATCAGGACTCAGGGACACAGATGTCAGGGAGTCGGGGATCAGGCGGGTTGCTACTTGATTGCCCGATAACTGATTTCCTGAGTCCTCATTTCCTGATTTCCTGAGTCCTGATTCCCTGACCCCCTGACCCCTTAATTGAGGATAGCCGAATGTCCAATCTTGATATTCCACTGCTAGACATGTATCGCACCATGCTCACCATTCGCCGTTTCGAGGAGCGCTGCAACTACTTGTTTATGCAGGGGCGCATTCCCTCCACTCTTCACCTTTACATCGGGCAGGAGGCAGTCGCCACTGGTGTCTGTGCCCATCTGCGTCCCGATGACTATACGCTCAGCACCCATCGGCCCCATGGTCATGCCATTGCTAAGGGGGTCACGCCGCGATCCATTATGGCTGAGTTGTTTGCCAAAAGCACCGGCTGCTGCAAAGCAAAAGGCGGTTCTATGCACGTCGGTGACATCAACGTCGGTATGCTCCCGGCCATCGCTATCGTCGGGGGTAACATCCCCATCGCGGCGGGGATCGCCCTGGCCTTTAAGCGATTGAGCACAGACCGGGTGGCCGTCTGTTTCTTCGGCGACGGCGCTGCCAACGAAGGTGCGTTTCACGAAGGGCTGAACATGGCGGCTATTTGGGATCTGCCTGTCGTCTACGTCTGCGAAAACAATCTGTATGCTGCTTCGACGCCGCTCTCTGTGGCCTTCAAAATTGAAAACGTTGCCGATCGTGCTGCCGCCTACGGGATGCCCGGCGTGGTGGTAGACGGCAATGATGTAGAGGCCGTTGACCAAGTTGCCGGTGAGGCCATTGCGCGTGCCCGAGGAGGTGAAGGGCCAACGCTCATCGAATGTAAAACGTATCGCTTGTGTGGACACTCGCGCAGCGATCCCCGCACCTATCGCTCCAAAGAGGAAGAGGCGATGTGGGAGACAAAAGATCCCATCCCGCGCCTGGGGGAGCGCCTTAAGGAGAGAGGGCTGGCTACCGACGACATGTTGGCGAGCATTGAGCAAGAGGTCGTGGCGTTGATTGATGAAGCAGTGGCTTTTGCCGAAGAGAGTCCCTCCCCGGAGCCCACGGATACGCTGAAACACGTGTTTTACTCCAACGAGGATCGGAGGGCTTGAGATGGTAGAGTTTAACGTTGCCAGCGACTCCGAGCTCCAATCTCGAAACTCCAAACTCTTGGAGGGGGGTTGATATGGCCAAGATGAGTATCGCCGAAGCCTTGCGTCAGGCCATTCGCGAGGAGATGCAGCGTGATCCTCGTGTCTTCTGCATCGGTGAAGACATTGGGGTCAAGGGCGGATTTGGCGGTGCGTTTACGGTGACTTTAGGACTGTCTGATGAGTTTGGACATGAACGCATCCTTGACACCCCTATCTCGGAACTTGGCTTGACCGGGATAGCCGTCGGCGCAGCCATCGGTGGATTGCGACCTATCGCAGATGTACAGTATGGAGACTTTCTATTCCTGGCGATGGACCAAATCGTAAACCAGGCGGCCAAGATGACGTATATGTCGGGCGGCACGGTTAAAGTGCCGATGGTGATGCGGGTGCCGGTAGGTGCTACCCGGCGCGGGGCTCAACACGCCCAGAGCCTGGAAGCTTTCCTGGCCCATGTCCCGGGGCTCAAGGTGGTGGTGCCCTCGACTGCCTACGACGCCAAAGGCTTGCTAAAAAGCGCCGTCCGGGATGACAATCCGGTCCTCATCTTCGAGCATAAACTTCTCTACGGCAGCAAGGGACCTCGCTCTGAGAAAGGAGCACTCAGTCCCATTGGCGAAGTGCCTGACGAAGAATACGTGGTCCCCATTGGTCAAGGGATTATCCGCCGCGAAGGGCGTGATGTCACCATCGTCGGCAAACTGCTGACGGTGTATCGCGCTCTGGCTGTTGCCGAAGAACTGGCGCGGGAAGGGATTGAAGCCGAGGTCATTGACCCGCGCACGTTGGTACCGTTGGATAAAGGGCTGATCCTGGAATCGGTGCGCAAGACCGGCCGGCTGGTCATTGTGGAGGAGGACAATCTCACGGGTGGGTGGGCCGCCGACATTGCGGCCATCGTCGCTGAGGAGGCCTTCTTCTGGCTCGATGCGCCCATCAAGCGTGTGTCGGCACCCGATACACCAGTCCCCTTTGCCCCGGTCATGGAACAGTTTTACGTGCCCAGCGAAGAGCGGATCATTGGGGCCGTCAGATCTCTCTTTTAGGACCCCCACCCATACCCTTCCCCTGCGAGGAGGAGGGTATGGGTGCTTTCATAGGTAGGTTTTTTGGGACTGGCGAACCTCTCCCCCCTCCCAACCTCCCCCCAGCGGGGGGAGGAGCCAAGCTTCCCCCCCAGCGGGGGGGACTGAGGGGG
>CAYTNQ010000258.1:0-5987 GCA_964439175.1 uncultured Anaerolineales bacterium
ACTATGACCCTGACACCAGGGCCGATTACTACGCCCGGTCGCTTATGGATCTGCTCAACGTGCCTATCTTCATAAAATTACATACATAAAAGGTGGAGGAAATGAATCACGATATCGAAGCCATTTTTATCGACGTTGGCAATACGCTGCGGGTTCTCGTGGAAGATGAGCCATTCCAAGCCCAGGCAAGACAGCAGATCGCGACGTTGCTCGGAGCACAAGAGTCCCCCGAGTCTTTCTGCGAGCGACTGGATGAAAGATACAAAGTCTACAGGAAGTGGGCAGTCGAGACTCTGACCGAAGCATCCGAAAAGGAATTGTGGACACGCTGGATGCTGCCAGATTCGCCACCCGATAAGATTGCGTCGCTATCAAGGGAATTGACATTTCTGTATCGCAATACAATGGGGCGCCGCTTCGCGCGGCCTGAGGCCAAACCAGTAGTAGTCGAACTGAGCAAGCGGGGCTATCGCCTGGGGATTCTCAGCAACGCCATCACCGAACATGAAATCCCAAAGTGGTTGGAGGAGGACGGTCTCAGCCAATACTTTCCGACGGTGATTCTTTCTTCCCTCGTTGGGCGCCGGAAACCTGGTGCGGCGATATACTTGGAAGCGGCTCGCAGGGCCGGCGTCCCTCCTTCGCGCACCGCGTACGTGGGTGATAATCCCTCTCGCGATGTTCTGGGTTCCCGGCTGGCTGGCTTGGGCATGGTAATCATTCTGATGGAGCCGGCCGACCTGGAGAAAAAGGACCTCACGGGCGAGAACAAACCCGACCTGATCATTCACGAATTCGGCGAACTCTTGAGTATTTTCCCAGCACGCCAGATTTCCCGTGACGGCAGATAATCATGGTCAAGAATTACATCATTTTCGACGGGCGGAGTACAGAGCCGGGAAGCACACCTGCGATGCTAGAGAAGTTGGAGAGCCGGGGTGAATCATGTGGGACGTAGCTCTATCCACCATGTGGGGCATCGGCCGGTTCCAGAAACTGGGCGATTTTTTCACGGCCGGTGAAGCTCTGGGTTTCACTTGCTTCGAGTTGAATCACCAGGTCAATTCGGCTATGTTGAACGGTGTGAATCTGAACAGTTATCGCATCACCAGCATACACGAACCCTGTCCAGCCGACGTCTCGACCGCTACCTTAAGAGCCCAGGACTGGCTTATCTCCTTCCCCGACGAAGAGCTCCGGCAGCAGGGCGTACGTGCCGTTCAGCGTAGTATCGGCCTGGCTCAGGAGCTTGGTGCCGGCCTAATCGTGGTCCATTCCGGAAGAGTAGATGTAGACCCGGGGCTCGAGAATGAACTCTGGGACTTGTACGAAGCCGGACACACTCAAACACCTGCTTATGACGACATCAAAGAACGCCTGATCGCTGCCAGAGCAGCACAGGCGGACGCCAATCTGGATGCGGTGCGCCGCAGCCTGGTGGAACTGGCCGAATACGCCGGCCGGAGCGGCGTTCTCTTGGGCCTGGAGAATCGGTACCATTACCTGGACATTCCACTGCTGGACGAGATGGGCATGCTCCTGGAGTTGACGGACGATGGGCGCATCGGCTTCTGGTATGACGTGGGGCACGCTCAAACACTGGACTCTCTGGGCTTTGACCCGCACCAGGAGTGGCTGCGCCGCTACGCGCCCTATATGCTCGGCGTGCACCTCCACGACATCAAGGGACTTAAGGACCATCTGGCTGCCGGCCTGGGGGAAGCGGACTGGGATATGGTGGTTGCCTACCTCCCTGAGGATGCTATCCGCGTTTGTGAGTTTCGGGATGATAACACACCCGCGCAGGTTGCAGCCGCCATACAGTTTCTAGCCGACAGAGGTTGTGTAACGTACCTCTGACCTTCTGACCGGACTCGATCAGAGCCCAGGTGTCCTGTGTCGATATTGACCCGGATCAGGAACAGGCTTATAGTATGCACACTGGCTGTGTCGGCGTCTGGCGGCAAAAGTCCCACTCTATCCAACCGCAAAGCTATGAAATCAAGATGAATAGGGCGCGTTCAAAATGGGTTGATAGGGGCAGGTCTTCCCCAGAGGGGACCTGCGGGTGCACCTGCCCTGGACACCCGCAAGGGGTGTCCCTACAACCCATTTTGAATGCACCCAGATGAATACCCTATGCGTAACCCTTTTAAACCACGGCCCAATAACTTTTTGAGGCTGCTCCGGGAGCAGGCGTCCCTTACCTTGAAGGGCATGGAGTTGCTGCAAGCGTATATGAACAACCAGGATCCGGCGGTCGCTCACCAACTCACTGCTACGGAGAAGGAAGCCGACGAAGTCCGCCGTATTCTCATCGACGAATTGAATCGCACCTTTGTTACGCCTCTCGACCGGGAGGACATCTTCGCCCTGTCCCGGGCCATCGACGATGTGTTGGATTATGCGTACAGCACCGTAGATGAGATGGAGATTCTGGCCGTGCATCCGACCCTCTATATGCAGCGCATTGCCTCTCTCCTGCGAGATGCCGCCTATGAACTCGACTTGGCCGTGCAGCGCCTCCAGTATCATCCAGGCGTGGCTAACGAACATGCCCAGCGAGCGAAAGCGCTTGAAAACCGCGTTGAGGACGTGTACCGGGAGGCATTGGCCGACTTGTTCAGCGGACTGAATGATGTCCGACAGGTGACCGAAATGCTCAAGATGCGAGAGGTCTGCCGCCACTTGAGCAACGCAGCCGACAGAGGTGACGCGGCAGCTAACGTCATTGCCAACATCGTGCTGAAAATGAGCTAGCGATAGGTTTTGACTCGTCCGGCCAAGATCAATATAGTGAAGTGTAATCGTGGCTAATTTCACATTTCAAGTAACCGCTCACCCTCCCGCAGGTTCAGGCAAATGCCAGGGCAAAAACCGTTGCTATGCTCGGCAATTCAGATGCGGAATGCCCAAGAGGTTTGGCCGAGTGGGTACCATTTCAAAGGAGAAAGGAAACTACCAAGCAAGATATGACTGCCACCAATCTCAGGGAAGCCTTCGCCGGCGAGAGTCAGGTTCACATGAAGTACACCATTTTTGCCCATGCGGCTGAGGAAGCGGGCTATCCTGAAGTCGCCTGCCTTTTCCGTGCCATTGCTTATGCCGAGCGGGTGCATGCCACCAATCACCTGCGTGAACTGGGGGGGTATCGGCGACACGGTCGCTAACCTCAGAGCAGCCGGCGCTGGTGAGACATACGAGGTCGAGCAAATGTACCCGGCTTTCAAAGAAGTGGCCAGGTTGCAGGGCGAGAAGGGAGCTGTCCGCAGCACCCACTATGCCCTGGAAGCCGAGAAGTTGCACATAGACCTGTACCACGAGGCCGAAGAGATGGCGCTGGCCGGGCACGACATCGAGGGCCGGCCGATCTATATCTGCCCAGTGTGCGGCCACGCCGTGGTGGGCGAACCGCCCGCCAAGTGTCCTGTCTGTGCCGAACCGGCTGCGAACTTCCGCAAATTCTAAAAGTCAGCACTCTCTTCGGGAACCAAAAGACACGCGAAACCAACCGGTACATAAGACCCCGCTGCGTCAGGCGGGGTCTTTGGATGTGCGTGGAAGCTGTGAGAGTCGACATACTTATTGAAAGTGGGAGTTAATCATGGTATACTGATCGAAACCTACGCCAACTTGTCCTTTGCACTTGTCCAGAAATAACTTGGTGCTTTTGCCATCAGTTTACGCCTGATCTGCCGATTAAAATGGGAAGTTATTAGTGGACAAGTACTTTGGGAGCTTTCTGGCTATGAAATCAGCCAAACCGGGCCAAATCACAAAGCAAATGACGCTGGGACAGGCGTTGCGCAGCGTCGCGTCCCGCTTCCCTCGCCACACGGCGCTGGTCAGCCGCGACGAGCGCATAACGTACCAGCAATTACTTGAGTATGTGCAAGCGCTTGCCCAATCCCTGCGCGAACTGGGTGTACGCAAAGGGGATCGAATGGCTACGCTGCTGTGGTCGGACGCTGAGTTTGTGTATCTGCTCTTCGCCGCAGCCGAGTTGGGCGCAGCCATCTCCCCCTTGCCCCCCAGGTTACGCCGCCACCAGATGGAGGCATTCCTGCGCGAGCTAGAGCCTATCCTGGTGGTGACCTCGACCGACCTTGAGGTGCCGGATGGGCTGGATGCGCTGCGTGCCTTGCAGCGCGAATTGCCCTCGCTGCGTCACGTCCTGGTGACAGACGCACCGCCCGGCGAAGAACCGAGGTTCTGCGATATGCTCGCCACGCCACCCGGCGGCGAAGTTGTCATCGAGCAGGTCAGCCCGCAAGACTTGCTGGTGATCCTCTACACCTCGGGGACGACCGGGCGGGCAAAGGGGGTGATGCACAGCCACCGGGGGCTGATCGCACCCGTGCTGGCCAGCCTTAAGGTGCGCGAGATGTGGATGGCACGCCCTAACTTCAGACTGCTGGGGCGTTGGCTGCGCGTGCTGCGCCGCTACGGGGTGCGTCTGATCACAGCCGCCAGCGGACAACAAGTCTGGCTGCCGGTTATGAGTTTTCATACCATTGCTGGCCTGGAAGTTATGCTGCAGGCGTTGCTCATGGGCGACAAGCTAGTGCTACTGCCGCGCTTCAAACCTGCTCAGGTTCTGGAGACCATCCAACGCGAGCGGGTCACGGTCTTGGTTGGCATGCCCATGGTCTACACAGCGTTGCTGCGCAGCCGTGACTTCGATCGTTACCGTCTCTCATCCCTGTTCGTCTGCGGCGTCGGCGCAGCGCCCTGCCCGCCCGAATTGGCCCGTGAGATTCAACGGCGCTTCCGGTGCGCGGTGCACATTGGCTTTGGCCTGACTGAGTTGGGGGGCGGAATCTCGGTCACCAGCCTGGAGGATGCACCTTCGCGCCAGGCGGAAACTGTCGGACAACCAATGCACGGCATGGAGATCAGGATCGTCGACGAGCAACGGCGGCCGCTGCCTCCGGGCTCGGTCGGCGAGCTGGCCTGTCGCAGCGACGGCTTGATGCTGGGCTACTTTGGGGACCAGCACAGCCAGGGCGAAGTGGTAGATGAGGAGGGGTGGCTTTACACGGGTGATCTGGCCACAATGGACGAGACGGGTTACATTCGCATTGTAGGCCGCAAGAAAGACATGATTATTCGCGGCGGACAAAATGTCCACCCGGCCAGAATCGAAGACTACTTAATGACTATGGACCAGATACGCGAGGCGGCGGTAGTGGGGGTGCCTGATGCATTGGGCGGCGAGAGTGTCTGGGCCTTCGTCATCCCTGAAGGTAGCTCCCGTCTGAGCGAAAAGGACATCTTGGCTCACTGCCGCACCAGCCTGGAGGCCTACGAAATCCCCCAGCAGATACGCATTGTCGACGACTTCCCTCGCACCTCGAATGGTAAGCCTCAGAAGTACAGATTGCGCGAGATCGCCTTAAAGGAGTTACAGGCTCATGGCGGATAACACGAAGCTTTCGTTTGAAGAATTCCGGGCTATGTTGGCCGAAGAACTTAAGCTGCCCGTAGAGAAGCTGACGCCGGAAACCTCTCTTATCCAAGACTTGCAGATGGACTCGCTGGCGCTGGCCTGGATGATGCTGCGCATCGACGAGTTGGATTGCTCCATCCCAGTGGAGAGAGCGTGGGAAATCGAAACGGTGGGCGACCTGTACACCGCTTACGTTGAAGCCTGAAAGCAGAGGAGGAGGCTGGATGAACTGGCGCAGCCAGGATGTTTTGAAGTGTCCCGAGTGGGCTATTTGGTCCCTATCGATCTACCTCCCCCAGTACGATGTCAATCGCGCCCAGAATAACGATGATGTCGGCCACCTTGTGCCCTTTGCCCATCTCCCCCAACGCCGTCAGGTTGATGAAGGATGGCGAGCGCACCCGATAGCGCCACGGGTTGGCGCTGCCGTTGCTGACCAGGTAGTAGCCTAACTCCCCCTTGGGATGCTCGATGCGCGCATATGCCTCGCCTGCGGGCACGCGAAGCTGCCAGGCTTTCTTGCCCCCCTGGATCTCCC
>CAYTNQ010000259.1:0-5957 GCA_964439175.1 uncultured Anaerolineales bacterium
ATCCGATGGTCGCTGGGAGCGCCGGAGATGGTGATGAATGGCTTACCCTGTCCGATTGTTTCATAGTGAACATTGATGTTGGAGAGTTGACATTTCATAGAGCGTGCCTCCGCATCCTCGTCACACAGTTAACCTGTCCCTGTTGCATCCGTGGACTGCTCCTGCAGACCATATTTTGCCAGGAGCTCGTGAACCGGACAGTCGATGAACCCCTCACAGGCTAGCACGATCTTGTCGATGTCACTCCACAAAGCGTCGAGAGGTACATTCGCCGGGCAAAAAGACTTCACCTCGGCCGTGCTTTGGGTGGGATCACCGTCGGGCGAGACGCTCCCGGTCGTGACATGCCCTCGGAACCAGAACATGTAGAAGCGCTGATTCTTGGTCAGGGCCAGCAGCAGCCGCTCAAGGCAGATTTCTAAACCGGTTTCTTCCCGAAATTCCCGCACGGCGGCCTCGTCCAACCGCTCGCCAGCTTCATGGCCGCCGCCGGGGAGCCACCAGAAGGTTTCGAGGCTGGGATAGTCTGCCTGAGGTTTGCGCCTGATCAGCACCACCTCACCGTGGATATCTGCCAGGGTGAATACGCCCGCTTCGTGGGGCACGTGGTCCGTGATGTTCTCAAGCCGGAAATTCGTCAGGGCGGGTGCCCCATATCGTTCATAGAGAGAAGCGATCTGTTTGCATATGTCCATAGCGGGTTGTTGCTACGTCGCCTCTATTCGCTGGATGATGCGCCAGGCCAGCAACGTCAGCCAGCGCGAGGGAGCCCGCTTTTGACCAAACTCCCAGTCTTTCCACACCGTCCAAATCGATTCGGGAGTAAAGCGCCCCTGGTCATGGGCTTTACTCTTCAAGATATCCAGCATGTCGAGCAAGCGAGCATCTTGCTTCAGCCAGGGGAATAGCGATAACACATCCAGAACGTGCAAGATGTCGTACCAGACCAGGGGTGCCTTGAGTTTGCGGAAGTCGGTACCCATAAAGAACATATAGGGATGGCGTTGGGCACTTTGGCTCCATAAGGTCAGCAACGTTTCTGCTCCGGTGTGGCTGGCTCGACTGTCCCGCCATTCCGTGGTTTGCGACAATAGCTTGAGCATTGCCAGATTGGCGTAGGGACAAGGGTCGTCTTTACGTCCTGGCCCTCGGAACTTGCCCAGTTCTTTGGATACGGCACACGGCCAGCCGTTATCCCGGATCAAGCCGGTCAGGTGCCGGATCGCCGCCTGTACTTTCGGCTCACTCTCCAATCCGAATTTGGCGAGGGCGTAAACAACCAGGGGCGCGTCGCACAGCGCCCAGGCCCATTGATCTTGACCCGTACCTCCATACCGTTTGGGGATATTCATAGGCAACTGAAACGGCCCTTCAGGAGATTGGCGTTCCAGAATGCGAGTGATAATGGGTTCCAGTCCAGGATCGCTGGCTTTCAGCCCCAAATCGGCGATAAACGTCAGCTTGTGAAAGGGCTGCCCTGCGCTTTTGTGACTGGATATTACCCTACCCGGCCATTCCGCCAGGTCGGCCAGCAAAGCCTGTATGGGTGGGCTGGCCAGCATGGCCTGGTGGGATGACCTGACTTGCGGGTCACTTTCCGGCTGTCCCAGCAAGTCCACGCGCGTCCGATAGGCAATCCAGGGCTCACCCTCAAGTAACCATTCGATAGGTGTGTTCATAATTGTACCTGCCGTCTCCTGTAGAGGGAAGTGGCACCTTTCAGTCTCCGGCCAGTGCCCTCAGCAGACCATCCCGGTCGAACAGAACCAGCATACCGTCCTCGATGACACGGCGAGTTCCCGCGTCCAGAGGGGGCGTCGCCCACTCAGGCGTAGTCAGCCCGTATTCCACTTCTAGGTCTTCCTCATACCAGACGCGCAAGGAGGTCACCTTGCCCCAGCCCTCGGTCTGCTGCTGCCGGACCTGCCCGAAAGCTTTTGCCCAGTCCGTATGCCGGATGTACCAGTCTGGGCAATGGGCCAAGACAACCAGGTCAATGTCCGAGGAGCTGGTAGCAGAACCCCGGGCGTAGGAACCTACCAGCGCCACCCCGGTCACGTCCGGCTGGGCCGCTCCCCACCTGGAGATTGCAGACAAGAATTCGCCAATCTTGCCTGTCAGTTGCGAATGCATGGCCGCTGTCTGCGCCTCGAACAGCATAGGCGGTTTATCTACAATCCCCAAATAAACGGCCCAGAGGTGGGTTATCATACCCCACAACCCACCCAAGAGGCAGAAACTTACTACTGGATTGCCCCGTGTCCTCACCGCCCGACGAGAAGGATTATGCTGCCTTGAGTATATCACGGCTATGCACCTTTTTCAATAAAGCGACTGGCGAGATTACGTTCCTGGACATGTCTGAGGACCCAGCCCCATGTTTTCTGCCAAATTTTCATCCCTCCAGGGTTTGCGCCAGATGAGCGAACCATCCCCTACGGGTATAATAAAAATGGGCGCGTTCAAAATGGGTTGGTAGGGGCAGGTCTTCCCCAGAGGGGACCTACGGGTGCACCTGCCCTGGACACCCGCAAGGGGTGTCCCTACAACCCATTTTGAATGCACCCAATAAAAATTTGCCTGACCCTCGAATTTGAATATAATGGGGACAGGTCTAATCCTCTTGTAGAGGCAACATCGACGAAAATTTGCCGATGTTGCCTCTACAAGAGGACTAAAGAAACAAAAATTTCCTGATTCCTGGCTTGGCAGAAATACTGAGCCGTGGTAGATGAATCGGGGAACGTTTGTGACATAATTAAAGAGCCTGACGTTACTTATTTTCTACGGCGGCGTAGCTCAGTGGCCAGAGCAGGGGACTCATAAGCCCTTGGTCGGTGGTTCAAATCCACCCGCCGCCACCTCCCCGCGGCCGATGCGCAGCCGGACCAGCTCTTATTCGACTGGTCAGGTGCATAGGGGCCCAGGGATGCGAGGCCACGGACCCCAAGAGACGCGGAGGCCAATTATTAGGCCGTCTCCCTGCCCCCAACAGGGAGACGGCCCTTTTTTTAAGCGGCGACAGCCTCGGTCTCTAGTGAAGACATGGGTCTTAAAGAGGCTCTGGATCGCAAACGACAGTGAAAAACGGCTCGCGAGCAAGGAATTTTCAATTCGAGAAGCTCCAGATGTACCCATCCTGGTATCGCGACGATTTGGATGGATTAGCACAGTTCCGGAGGGACACATATGGGCGTGGAGTTTCAGTGGCAAATGGACTCCGAAGAAGCGTGGGAAATGCCTTCTCCACGACCGGAACGACCGCGGCGGAATCGGTGGAAGACTGCGGGAATCATCCTGGCGGTGGTGGTCGTAGGGCTGGTCATCGCGCTCGGACGTTTCTGGCAGCAGGTACGTCGAGGCGAAGAGAATCTTAAACGCGATTTGAAGTCCGTAGCCAACCTGGAGGCCCGGGCGCTGCGCGATGGCGACCGGGTGACGTTTCTCTGGCTGCAAGACCAGGATGACACGAACTGGTATGCGCGCCAGAAGGAGCGGATTCCGTCCTTGAGCAGCGTGCCCGTGCTGGAGCCGGGTCAAGAGGTGCATCTGGCTGTCCTGGAAGCCGCTTTGATGCCCGGGGGACGGGCCTGGGCAGAGGTGGCCTGGGCGCTGGATGATGGCATCTACCGCCGGGCGCAGTTCTATCGTCGGGTGGAGGGTCGCTGGTTGCGGACAGGCGCCCAGCAAGAGTATTTTGGGTTGGAGCATACCTACGAGACGTCGCATTTCGCTTTCAAATTCCTGGCACGTGACGCGCCGACGGTAGAATGGATGGCCAGGCAGTTGGAGGCGTGGTACACCTCCGTTTGCGGCGATCTGAACTGCGACGACTCTCGGCACATCAACATTCTGCTCATGCCCGACGGCGATGTCGCCAGCGGGTATCGTCCGCCGCATGGTTTCACGGTCAGCTCCGCCCGCCTACGGGGTGTCCGCAAGGATGGTGCGCCCCTGCCAGAGGAACGGCTGGAGCTGGCACGCATTCTGGTCTACCTGCTGGCAGCCCGGGGGGCGAGTGACGTTGAAGCCACCCGGCAGCCCTACCTGCTGCTCGAATTTGTCAATTGGGAAATGCGGCGGCTGGGGCTGGCCGACGAGGGCACGCCACCCACACCCGTGCTGGACTCTGTGATGGACTCTCGTGGCATAGACGGAGTTCGTGCGCTCTTGGAGGCGATGGGGCGAACCAACTCGGAGGCGGACGCCTTGCGCCAGGCACTGGACGAGGAATGGCCGATCCAGGGCGACGCCTTCGGCCAATACCTGGCGGCGATATTGGCCGTCGAGCGGCAGATGATGGCATGGCAAACAGCCGATTCGGTCGGCGTGACATCTGCGCCGCTGGCTCGGCAAGTGTTTGGGTCACTGTTGGCCGATGAGTCGGGGTCGTGGCGCTCTGAAATGTACGGTGCCTTCAGAGTGTGGAAGCCGGGTTATTTTTTCTATGCGCTGCCCCCAGGGCGTCCTGTTGTGGAGCGATGGGATCGGCTGGATGACGCGACCCTCTGGGCTGAGGTGTCATACTTGGGTGGGATCAGTGCTCGCACATTCCGACGAGTAGAATTCTTCCGCCAGGTAGATGGTGCCTGGCGGCGTACCCAGCCTGACCAGCGCTTCCTGGGCGAAGAGGTTACGTTGAATAGCGACCACTTCCGTCTGGTGTGCCACGAGCGCGAGGTAGAGTCGATGGTTGACGAGTTGGCTCGCCTGGAGACGCTCTACCGGCAAATCACCGATGCCGTTCAGATCGAGTTGCCGCTGGGCGAACGCCTGACCATTCGCATAACGAGCGGGCCCTCCGTTTCGCCCGCCCTTATCCCGGCGAAAACGAGGTACGGGTTTCCTCCCCCTATTTTACCGGTTGGTGGGATGATTGGGGCGCAGAGTATTTGATGGGCGGAGTGAGCCAGTTACTGTTGGCCAGGCTGGCTTTTCAGGCCGTCGGAATAGAGGAGCCGCCAGCGTTCGGCACGCCTCGCCAGATGTGGTCGGATATGATCCTCAGTGTCTGGCGGTGGAAGATCGTAAGTCCTGACTCTGCCCAGGTCGTTCCCTGGTATGACGCGATACCCGAGCCATTGATGTCGGCGATCAAAGCCAACGAGTTGCTTTCTCTGTCCGAACTGGGACGCGTCACCTTCGGTTCTGAGGCCACTGCGTACAACCGGGAGGGCGATGACTGGGAATTGTCCTATCAGGAAATGGCTGCTATGATGAATTACGTCGGGGAGGCCTATGGGCAGCGGGCGTTTCTATCCTTATTAGGGTCGCTGCCGGAGGCCGATTCCCTGGAGGATTGGCTGCGACTAGGGCTGGACGTCGCCCCGGAGTCCTTTGAGGCAGACTGGCAGGGCTGGCTGGAAGAGCAGGCCACTGAATTGAAATGACCATAGTGCCCTGGAACTGGTTTTTCAGCAGGGACAGGTTCGCCTTTATCGCTGCTTATGAGAGGACAACAATGACCCCCTTCAGGTGAGAAGACCTCCTGGGTGACTCGTTTTATGAAAGGGCGTGTTCGGATTTGGGGGCAAACTGTCCTGACGACCTAACCCCCCAGCCCCTCCCTCCCTTGGCAGGGACAGGCTGCAGGGAAGGGGGAGAAGTGCCCCCCCTGACAGGGCTGTTTGCGCCCCTCTGCTTTTCATGTCATAATGATGAACCAGCGTAACTACCCAGCCACCCTTGCGAAGGTTGCGAATAACTTTGCTAACAGGGCAATTTTCGGTAGGCCAAGGCACTTTCGCTCTGAAAATTCTTACCAACCTTCGCAAGGGTTATCTGGTCTGAGTAGTAACAAACCAGCTATGTTGAAACCGGTGACAGGCGCTATATAATAGCAGTACGCAATACGCAGTACGCAGTAGACATCACACAATAGACCATCATACGCGGGAGGAGAAACCATGCGTCGTCCTGGCTTATGGGTCGCTAACGGAACTCCGACGGATCCGGTC
>CAYTNQ010000260.1:0-5927 GCA_964439175.1 uncultured Anaerolineales bacterium
CTAAAGGGAGTAAGCTAATGGCGAAAGGAACCATAGGCCGAGTTGTTCAAATTATGGGAGCTGTCGTAGATGTCGCTTTTCCCCCGGGAGAATTGCCGGAAATCTACCATGCTTTAGAGGTGCCGCGAGAAGGTAGCAATGGAGCCGGCGCCGAAAGCACGATACTGGAAGTGCAACAACACATGGGAGATGAATGGGTCCGCTGTGTCGCGATGGACAGCACTGACGGGCTGCGGCGGGGTATGCAGGTGATTGACACTGGCACCCCCATTGCGGTCCCGGTCGGACCCAAAACACTAGGACGTATCTTCAACGTGCTGGGGCGCCCGGTTGACAATGTAGGTCCGGTTGAGGCAGAGGAATATTACCCTATCCACCGGCCAGCTCCTCCTTTTGACGAGCAAGTGACTGAAGCCGAGGTCTTTGAGACTGGTCTGAAGGTTATTGACCTGATTGCTCCTTTTACCAAAGGGGGCAAAACCGGTGTATTCGGCGGAGCTGGCGTGGGCAAAACAGTCATCATTATGGAGCTGATCTATACCCTGGCCTCGGAGCATGGCGGCTTTTCCGTCTTCGCCGGCGTGGGCGAACGCACTCGCGAGGGCACGCAGCTATGGAACGAGATGAAAGAGTCGGGAGTGCTGGACAAGACGGTGATGGTCTTCGGCCAGATGAACGAGCCTCCCGGTGTGCGGCTGCGGGTCGGCCTCACCGGTTTGACCATGGCTGAGTATTTCCGGGACCAGGGGCGCGATGTGCTGCTCTTTATTGACAACATCTTCCGCTTTGTGATGAGTGGCTCCGAAGTGTCTGCTTTGCTGGGGCGTATGCCCAGCGCCGTGGGCTATCAGCCGACTCTGGGTACCGAGATGGGGGATCTACAGGAGCGCATAACCTCTACCAAGCGGGGGTCCATCACCTCAATGCAGGCTGTCTACGTGCCGGCTGACGACTACACCGACCCGGCACCGGTGACCACCTTCGCTCACCTCGATGCCACCATCTCTTTGGAGCGAGCCCTCACAGAGCAGGGACTCTACCCGGCGGTAGACCCATTGGCGTCCACCAGCCGTATCCTCGACCCGCGCGTAGTGGGCGAGGAGCATTACCAGGTGGCACGAGAGGTCCAGCAGGTGCTCCAGCGCTACAAGGATCTGCAAGACATCATCGCTATCCTGGGCATTGACGAACTTAGCGAAGACGACAAGCTGACCGTGGCTCGCGCTCGCAAGATTCAACGCTTCTTCTCGCAGCCCATGTTCGTCGCCTCCCAGTTCACCGGGCGAGATGGCCGATATGTGCCTATTCACGAGACAGTGCGTGGCTTCAAGATGATCCTCGATGGCGAATTGGACGACATTCCCGAACAGGCTTTTTATATGGTGGGCAACATCGAGGAAGCCACTGAGGCCGGTCGAGAGATGCGTGGGTAGGCAACCAAAGACGCAGGACGGATGATGCATGTTATCAGTTGCCGTTGACCATTCGTCCTTCGACATTAGTCCTCGGTTAGTTATAAGCGGAGAGCAGGGAATTCTATGCCATTGCGACTGGAAATCGTGACGGTTGAACGTCTGTTATACTCGGAAGACGTGGATATGGTCATTGCGCCTGGTATTGAGGGGCAATTGGGTATTTTGCCTCGTCATGCTCCACTGCTCACCGCTCTTACTTATGGAGAACTGCGGGTGAAGCGCGGTGATCAGGAGGAAGCATTTGCCATTAGCGGCGGCTTTATGGAGGTGCAGCCTGATCGAGTGGTCGTCTTGGCCGATACTGCCGAGCGTGCCGAGGAGATTGACCTGGCGCGGGCTGAAGCAGCCCGCCGCCGGGCCGAAGAACGCCTGCGCGATCAGACACAGGACCGTGTGGATTTTGCCCGCGCCGAGGCTGCCTTGCGTCGATCGCTAATACGCATCAAAGTGGCCGAGGCCCGTCGCAGGCGGGGTGGTCTTCGCACGGAGACCCCCCAGCCCGGCGTGAGACCACCATCCGACTAGCGTGGAGAAGCTATGTTTGAGAAGAAGATCGGAATAGATCTGGGCACAGCCAACGTCTTGGTTTACGTCAAGGGGTATGGTATTGTGGTGCAGGAGCCCTCAATGGTCGCGATTTCTATCAGCGATGATAAAATCGTGGCTGTGGGAGAAGAAGCACACACAATGCTGGGACGAGTGCCTGAAGCCATTGAGGTATTGCATCCGTTGCGCGACGGCGTGATTGCCGACTATATTGTTACTGAGGCTATGTTGCGTTATTTCATTAATCGCATTGTCGGACGCTTTCGCCTGTTTCGGCCTATCGTCATGGTGAGTGTACCGGTGGGGGTTACCAGTGTGGAAGAGAGGGCAGTGAAAGATGCTGCCCGCCAGGCGAGTGGCCGCGAAGCCTACGTTATCCACGAACCATTGGCGGCCGCCATTGGTGCCGGTATGCCGATCGACACGCCGACCGGCAACATGGTGGTGGATGTCGGAGGCGGCACCAGCGAGGCGGCGGTAGTGGCGATGTATGGTATTGTGGTCTCTGGTTCGGTGCGCGTCGGCGGTCTCAAGTTTGATGACGCGATTGCCTCTTACATCCGGCGCAAATACAACCTGATGATTGGCGAGCAGACGGCAGAAGATGTTAAACTGAGTATCGGCAGCGCGCTCCCGCTGGACGAACCTCAGGAAATAGAGGTGAAAGGGCGTGACCAGGTGGCTGGTCTGCCTCGCACGATCAAAATTACCTCCGATGAAGTTACCGAAGCTCTGGCCGAACCACTTTCGTCAGTAGTAGGGGTAGTAAAGAGCGTGTTGGAACAAACGCCCCCTGAACTGGCCTCAGACATCATTGACCGGGGGATGGTTCTCACTGGAGGCGGGGCGCTGCTGCGTAACATAGATCGTATGTTGACTCAAGAGACCGGAGTGCCATGCTATGTGGCCGAAAATCCTATGGCTTGTGTGGCCCTGGGTGCTGGACGGGCACTTGACATCTACGACGCCATCCGGCGGAGTGCGGTGGCCGCCTGACGACGTATTAAGTTGAAAGCAGAAACCGCCTTGAGTTATATCAACTCAAGGCGGTTTTTTGTCCATCAAGGACAACTCTTGCAGCCCCACACGTGGAAATGCGCAGCGAGCAGCGTAAAATATAACTCTGATTTTTTTCGAAAATCACTTTAAGTAAAAGGTCATGTGTTGTAAGTGGGCCGCTGGGTCAAGATATTGCACCCGTACATCAGAGGGGACAGAGATGTTGATGGGTGCGTAGTTCAGGATGGCTTTGATGCCGGCTTCCACCAGTACATCTACTACTGGCTGGGCTGATGCTGAAGGGACCGCCACGATTGCTATTTTGATGCCTTTTTCGCGTATCACCCTGGGTAATTCGGTGACATCCATCACTTCCTTGCCAGCTACTTTGTGTCCGATCTTATTAGGGTCGTTATCGAACACAGTGACAATCTCGAAGCCTTTGGCTGTAAACCCGCCATAGTTAGCTAAGGCATGACCCAGGTCACCGTAGCCCACTAATGCCACTGGCCGTGAGTATTCGACGTGTAATATCCGTTTCAACTGATCTCGGAGGTAGGAGATTTCGTAACCGGTGCCTTGTTTACCGAATTCTCCAAAGTGTGATAAGTCTTTGCGGATTTGGGCCGAGCTGATGCCGAGCTTTGCACCAAGCTCTTGCGACGAGGTGATTTCATGTCCTTCTTCTGCCATATACGTCAGAGCACGCAAGTAGATCGGCAGGCGACCAACCACAATGTCGGGGACTTCGTTCGACGCCATAGGCCTTATCCTCCTCCTTGGATAACATTTGACAGGCAGGTTGTTGTCTACGGGGCGAAATAAGGATCATTGTGAAACGAGATACAGGCCCATCATACCATATTTCTGTCCTGGGTGCAAGCTTGACATAGCATTGAATTTTCCCTTTCGACTATCTATCCGCCATATGTCGGGTTCAAGTCATGATTCGAGTGACAAGTTGTGATACTATTAGCAGGAGATTTGGAGATTTCACCAGCCTTTGACATCCCCAGTAGATGGTGGTATAGTTAGTAGTGCTAACTATTGGGCCGGGAGAGTGTGAGATGTTTGAAACTTCCCGGTTCTTTTTACGTATTACATCTTGTGGTGATCACGTCAAAGACTGGCCATCTGACCAAACAATAATGAAAGGACATCTACCTATGAATGCCGTAAGCAGCAAGGCACCACCTCTGTGGCAGCTTCTCTTTGGTATCATAGACAGGCCAATGGCGACGTTTAAGGCGGTGCTGGCGCGGCGCAAGTGGTGGATGTGGGCCGTGCCACTTTTGCTGGTGTTCCTCTGCTTTGCTGTTATGATGGTAGTTCGCGCGCCCTACGATTTGGAGATTACCCTCCAGCAAATGGAACGTCAACTCGCCTCGATGCCTCCCGAGCAGGCAGAGGCGGCCCGGGCCAGTATGGAGACCTTCACTTCACTGCCATTCAGGCTGGCGACAGGGCTGACTACGGGCATCATCTTGTTGCTCATTGGGATCGTGGCCCAGGCAGCGGTCCTCTACTTCGGGGCTCTGGTGGCTGGAGGCGAGGTGGAGTTTGGCTCGATATTCACCATGAGCGTCTGGACTCGATTACCCACTTCCATCTACTTTTTGGTGCAGGCCGGCTTTATGCTCATGGCCAAACGTGCTATAGAAGCCCCGGGATTATCTGTGTTGGTAGCTACCGGCGATATGTTGAAAGATGCTCAAAACCCTCTATTTACGCTCCTGGCACGGATAGACCCTTTTTGGCTGTGGCATCTCTTGTTAGTGGTTCTGGGGCTCTCGATTGTGGCCCGGTTTAGTCGCTTCAAGTCGTTGGTGTTGACACTGGTCTACGCAGCCTTGTCCCTGGCTTTTACAGTGATCCCATCGCTCTTAGTGGGTGGGCTGGCCGGAGGTTAGTGCGCTGACGACCTTAAACTGAGCGGGTCGTGGCATTCCTTCTCACTCTCAAGGAGATACCCCATAATGAAACGTGTGGTGGTTATTGTACTGATCCTGGCTGTCGTCGTCGGTGCGACTGTGGCAGGTTATCAATTTCTGACCCCCGAACCTTACAGTATTACCCAAGACCCTGACGTTGAAGTCATTCCAATCCGGCGCGACACGATTCTGGCCACGATCAACGCCGCAGGGCGTATTGAGCCTGAAGACGAGGTGCAGGTAGATTTTGATGCCAGCGGTGTGGTGGCCGAAGTGTCTGTCGAGCGCGGGCAGTATGTAACGGCCGGCACGGTACTGGCGCGGCTTAGGACGGACGACCTGGAATTGGCAAAGAAGCGTGCCCAGGCCGAGTTGGCCCAGGCTGAGGCGCAATTGGAAAAACTATACCGGCCAGCGTTGGCTGCAGAAGTGACGTCTGCCCGCGTAGCTGTGGAGAGCGCTCAGGCCAATCTGGAGCGAGTAATGGCCGGTCCCGATGAGGATGAAATCACTGCGGCCGCCGCCGATCTGCGTCGCACCGAAATCGCCCTCAAACAGGCTCAGTGGGCTTACGACCAGGTGGCCTATCGCGGTGACGTCGGCGCCATGCCGCAGGCGGCGCAATTGGAGCAGGCCACGATAGATCATGAGGCGGCATTGGCCAAGTACAACCTGGCGGTGCAAGGTCCCACCGAGGCTGACATCGCCGCTGCCCGGTCGCAACTGGCGCAGGCTGAGGCCAATTTAGCGCAGTTGCTCGAAGGTCCCGGCGAAGCCGACGTTGCTGCTGCTCAGGCGGCGGTAGATATGGCTCGGACTGGGCTGGAACAGGCAGATCTCAACCTGGCCAAGGCCTCGCTGGTTGCCCCCATTGATGGTGTAGTGACGGAGGTGAATATCAAACCGGGTGAGCGCCCGGCTGCGCAGGCGGCTGTGATCCTCACCGATATGTCGGCCTATCACATTACCGTGGAGG
>CAYTNQ010000261.1:0-5902 GCA_964439175.1 uncultured Anaerolineales bacterium
GCGCAGCCAGCGGGCCAGGCTGCCCAGCATCCCGTCTACCACAAAACGAGTTTGTCCCCGATCCATCTTGCCTTCGCCGTCTTGGATAATCTGTCGGTTTCTGGTATTATCAGTAGCCAGATGTCAGTGGTCAGTAGTCAGTAGTCAGTAATCAGTAGTCAGTAGTCAGTAGTCAGTGATCAGCCCGCCCCGGCTGCCCCGGGCGGGCCGGGGTAGTCAGTTATTTGGAGCCTGTTCATCCCGTTACAGGTTGTGACTATTCTACCTCAATGCCGACCCAGATACAATCTCTGCTGACATCGGATCTTTATCCCCTGAATTCGGAGGAGTTTTCGTGCGCAGACGCCTCATTTTTATGCTCGGTTTTGCATTGCTGTTGGCCCTTACGCTGGCCGGGCCGACTTTGGCGGCTTCTCAGGCTCAATCACCCGCCCCCGCCGCTACGGACTGGACCATTCTGGTCGTTGGGCTCACCTTTTTGCTGCCGGTCGGGCTGATCCTTTTGAGCGTCGCTGCTCTGGCAGAGGAGCAGGCGGTGTCGGCGGCGACTGGTGGACTGATTGCCTGGGGAGTGGCGACCCTGGCCTACTTTGCGGTTGGGTTTGCCTTCCAGTTTGGCGGTATCGCCGTGGCTCACGATACGCCTGACCTGGCCGGGCTCTATTGGGAGTATTCTCTGCTCGACACCACCTGGGGCACTGGCTGGGGCATGGTCGGCCTCAAGGGATTTCTCATGCTGGGCGATGCTTCTACCTCCGGCGCGTTGGGCCTATTTCTGTCTCAGCTTCCGCTGCTGGGCGTGGCGACGCTCATCCTGTATTTTGCCTTGCAGGGCCGCACCCGGCGTTGGGTTATCCTCCTCGCCAGCCTGCTGATGGGAAGTCTCATCTATCCCCTTATCGGCAATTGGACGTGGGGTGGCGGCTGGCTCGCAAACTTGGGGCGTAACCTGACCCAGGGGCACGGCCTGATAGACGCGGGTGGCAGCGGGCAGGTGGCACTGACCGGCGCTGCAGCGGCGCTGGCTGCTTTGCTCGTCTTTCGCAGCCGGCCAGCCGCCAGCCCGGTGGATGAGGTGCAGACGCCTGCGGCTGATCTGGAGACGGTCGGCGCAGCAGACCCTTATGATGAAGAGGCATTGACAGACGAGCCGGAGAGCGTGCCTATGCCTCCCGTTCATCTCCCTCTGCTGGGTCTGTTGGGAGCCGCATTGATGCTAATCGGCTGGATAGGGACGGCGTTTATGGCCCACCTCCCCACTGCGGTTGGCGTATTGCCGGCCCCAATGGCCGTCAACCTGGTATTGGGTGCCCTGGGAGGCGCTCTCACGGCCGCCCTCTATAGCTGGTTTACAACCGGGAATCTGAATTCGTTGATGTCGGCGCGGGGTATGGCCGCTGGCCTGGTAGTCGTGGCGGCTGGCGCCCCCTTCATACCGGCCTGGTCGGCCCTGGTGGCCGGGCTGGTAGTTGGCTTCCTCTTGCCGCCGCTCATCTACCTCTTCAGCCGCGTGCTGAGCCTGGAAGACACCGCAGGCGCGCTGGCAACCTTCGGTCTCCCGGCAATCCTGGGCCTGTTACTGCCTGCCCTTGTCGCCGATGGGCGCTATGGCGTGGGTTGGAATGGAACCGGACTCGAGAACTTTCTTGGCGTGGCTGGACAGGGCGTGTCGGGTTTGCTGGTAGCACCCGGCTTCGCCACCAATTGGCCGGCCCAGATTTACGCTCAATTGGTGGGAGCAACCGCCATTTTGGTTTGGTCTTTGGCGCTTAGCTGGCTGCTGATGCGTAGCCTGGCCGGACTCATCCACGCCTGGGAGCGGACCGGGCTGGAGTTCGGTACTCCACCCGAACCGGTGGTCGCAGACGAGGAGGCTCTGTCCTTGCAGGGCGACGCCTTGGAAGCAGGTGAGGAAGGCGTGTCGGGATTGGTCGGCGGGCAGGAAATCAGGACGTGATCACCAATCCTCTTCCACCAATTGCCTGTGTTTGGTGCGCATTTCCTGCCGAAGGGCTCGTTCATGAGGGTCTGGTAAATCGTCATACGCTGGGGGGCGACCGGAATAAAATGCTATGCCAGCCATGGGCTCGTTCATGAGGGTCTGGTAAATCGTCATACGCGGCGTTAATCGCTTCGAGTAAATGTTGATTTTCGTGGCGTTCGATAAACTCTTGTGCTGCAAGTGCAAACAAGTGGCTACGAGAGATATTCAGTTCTTTGGCTAAGGCGTCTACTCTTTCAAAGAGGGATTCCTCCAACGAAATAGCAGTTTTGATAGTCATTGTCAATACTTCCCCTTATGGGCTTCGACTGGAAATGGCGCTAAGCGCCAGCCGGACCGCCTCGTCCGGCGTTTCGGCTCTGACGATGGCCTGGACAGGACGGCCTTCCCTGGCCAGTTCCCAGGTCCCCAATCCAATCACCGGGCGCTCCAGTTTGAGCGCAAAGGCGATCTCGGAGAGGGTGCCAAACTCGCCCCCTACCGCGATGACAGCCGACGCCGTGCGCACGATAATGACATTGCGTGCCTCTCCCATCCCGGTGATGATGGGGATATCTACGTGGGGATTGGCGTCGGCGGCGCTGAAGCCGGGCAGCACCCCAATGGTCAGCCCCCCCGCCGACTTGGCTCCCCGACAGGCGGCGGTCATCACCCCTCCCATCCCGCCACAAATCAGGAGCGCCCCAGCCTCGGCCAGGTGACGGCCCACCGCCTCGGCGGCGGCTGCCTCCTGTGGAGAGCAGAGCCCGCCACCCACGACAGCCACAATAGGACCTGTTACCTTTTGCATAGCCTTACCCTTTTATCTTTGCCCCATTATACTATAAGAGGGCAGGGAAGATGAATTGCGTGTGCGGCTTCTGTTTCATTGCGCTGCTGTGGCGGGTGAACCATTCGTCGGAGGGCAGCTTTTTTGGAAGAATGTGAATTTTCATGGTATACTTATACATAAGAGTCCATTCACGGTAAGAGAAGAAAACGTGGTACAACAGCCCAAACCGACCTGAAGAAAGGGCTGCTGGCCATCATATTCAAGCCATCAGTTTCTGCGAACCAGTGGTACCTCAGGTTCGCTCCAGTCTTATGCAGCAGTCCCACGTTGTGATGATGCACGGAGGACCCACATGGACTTCTCCAGGCTTCTTCCCTCTAGATTTGCAATCTCCGTCCCGAGGCGCTCGGCTGGTGTTCATTCTGGTTTCCCTCTCTTCAAATCCGGGCTGAGTTTCAAACTCTTGCTCATTGTGGTTGGCGTCTCGCTGATCGGTATGTTGCTCTCCTCTTTTCTGGTGCTGACCCTCCAGCGACAACAACTCATAGATAGCACCCAGGCAGCAACTGTTCGCCTGAGCGACACCATTGAAGCCAGCCTGGAGCACGCCATGGTAGAAAATGATTGGCCGTTGGTCGATCATATGGTTCAGAGTGTGGTGGCTGAGGAGCGCATCAAGAGGATTCGCATCCTGGATGCCCAAGGGGTGGTGCGGGTCAGCTCCAGCTCTGAAGAAGTTGGAGAACGTTTCGATCGGGGCGAACCATCATGTCAATTCTGCCATGCCAATACAGCCAGGCCTGGCAATCAGACGGCGATTCTGACGGCGGAAGACGGCTATGAAGCCTTGCTCAACGTTAATCTGATCCGCAACCGGCCGCAATGCGCGGGGTGTCACGATCCCCGGAGTGAGGTCCTGGGCCTAATGATAATTGAGGCGCCGCTGGCCGATCTGCAGGGCCAACTGGCGGCAGGCTTCTGGCAGATAGCATTGTCCGCTCTGGTCACTTCTGCGATATTGGTAGGCTTAATGTACCTGGCCCTCAAGAAGTTCGTTATCCGGCCAGTTGGCGAACTGACCAGGGGCGCGGCTGAGATCGGTGCCGGGAACCTGGACTACCCGGTGCGGGCGACCAGCCACGATGAGCTGGGAGAGTTGGCCAGGTCGTTCGACGCTATGCGGCAGCGGCTGAAAGAGTCACTCGCCGGGTTGGAGCGCCGCAACCAGGAGCTGTCTGTGCTCAACGAAGTAGCCCTGGCTGCCAGCCAGTTGCTGGACCTGCAGCAGATTCTCGACCTTGCCCTGGACACAGTGGTGAACCTGCTGGGGATGCAGGCCGGATCCATTTATCTCCGCGACGAGGAGTCAGGCCGGCTCACGCAGCGCGCCTGCCGGGGCCTGTCCGAGGCGCAGTGCCGGGAGATTGAGCGCCTGCGGCAGCAACCCGGCGGGGATCTCTCCCGAGAGGTGACCCAAAGCGGCAAGGTGATTTTCGTGGCCGACATGGCGGCCGAGGACCGCTTTCAGGGGTTGTGGGATGACCTGCGGGACCGGTCCTACGTCAACATATCCTTGAAGTCGAAGGGTGCCGTGGTGGGCACCATGGGCTTGGTCACCTATGCCGGACAGCCTCTGACAGAGCGAGAGGGGGAGATTCTGAAAATGGTGGGCCGCGAGATTGGTATCGCTATTGATAATGCCTTATTGCTGGCGGAGACACGTCGTCGCGAACAGGTGGCGAGAACCCTCTACCGGTTGGGGACACAGATCTCGGCCTCGTTGGAACTCGGCCAGGTTCTGGACGCCGTGGCCGAGGCCGCGCGGCAAGTGCTGGCGGCCGATATCGGGGTGGTGGGGCTGCTGGACGAGGATAGTCAGGAGGTGTCGGTGAAAGCCGCTGCTGGGGCGCGGACAGACGCGCTGAAGGGTTTGAGGGTCCCGGTCAGAGGGGAGGTCCATGGCAGTACTTTGGCCTCGGGCCGGCCCCTCATTGTGGCAGAATACCGGCCCGACCTGCCCATCCCCCACGCCAGAGACCTGATCGTTGCCGAGGGTGTCGTCTCTTTCCTGGCCGTACCTCTATGGCGTAGTGAGCGCCTGCTGGGGTTGCTGGGGGTAATGACGCGGCAGCGACGGCGCTTCTCGCAGGATGACGTTCAGCTCCTCACGCGTCTGGCCCATCAGGTCGTCGTGGCGGTTGAGAACGCCCGGCTCTACCAGCAAGTGCGCCATTTGACGATCTTGGAAGAGCGGGACCGGCTGGCACGGGAGATACACGACCACCTGGCCCAGGCGCTGGGCTACCTGAACCTGAAGGCCTCGATCACCGACGGACTGCTTTCCGGCGGCCAGCTCGCCCAGGCCCGGACCAGCCTGCTCGAGTTGAAGGACGTGGCTCAAGAGACTTACACCGACGTGCGTGAGGCGATTTTCAGCCTGCGCGAAACCGTGTTGCCTGGCTTGGGACTGCTACCCAGCTTGCGGGAGTATCTGGCTGAGTACCGGACGCACTATGGCGTGGATGCCCAATTGGCGGTAGAGGATGAAGCCCTGGCACAGTTTCCCCCCCATGTGGGCATTCAGATCATCCGTATCGCCAAGGAAGCGCTGACCAACGTGCGCAAGCACGCCGGGGCGAGCAGAGCGTGGGTCCGCTTCGAGGGGGATGGCGACTGGACACGCATCACCGTCGAGGACGATGGGCGGGGATTCGACCCAGCACAGGTTGCCGGGGAAGGCCGGCAGTATTTCGGCCTGCAAATCATGCGGGAGCGGGCGGAGAGCGTGGCTGGCAGCCTGGAGCTCGATGCCCAGCCCGGAAGGGGTACGCGGGTCGTGATCCGGGTGCCCCGCCCGCCCCGAGAATGAGGAGTACCATGGAACCCTTACGCATCCTGCTGGTAGACGACCATATCCTGTTCCGCAAAGGCGTGGCTTCCTTGCTGGCCTCTCGCCCATGCCTGGAAGTCGTAGGTGAGGCTGAGGATGGGCTTGAAGCAGTAGGGCGCGCCCGGGAGACGCTGCCGGATGTGATACTCATGGACATCGGCATGCCCAAATGTGATGGTCTCGAGGCCACCCGGCGCATCAAGCGCGAGATGCCCCACGTGAAGATCATCATGTTGAC
>CAYTNQ010000262.1:0-5748 GCA_964439175.1 uncultured Anaerolineales bacterium
GGGGTATTGAGACCTGGCTGCGTAAATTGCGCCAGGTGGAAGACTTCCTCTGGCCCCTGGGGGGCGAGGCCGACTGGTTGGATGCCTCGCCGGAAATGGTGGACGACCCCGCCGCAGTAGAATTGCTCAGAGGATTTCGCGACCTGGTTCGTCGCTGGCAAGGAGCCGCCGCCTTGCCGGTGGACCAACTGTTGCTGACCCTAGCCCAGGACCTTTTTACTGAAGCCACCGACCTGGCTTTGGCCCACAAGCTGGCAGTCGAATTGCGCCATCGCCAGGATATCAATCCTGACTGGCGATTACCTGAATTGACCGAGGAACTGGCCGTCATCGCCCGCAATCAGCGGCGCTTCCTGGGCTTTGAAGATGCCGACATCGGCTTTGAACCTAAGCCCGGGATCGTCACGGTCGCCACGATGCACCGGGCCAAAGGGCTGGAGTGGGACCGGGTCTATCTGATGGCGATCAACAATTACAACTTCCCCTCGGCGCAGTCCCACGATAGTTACATCTCCGAGAAATGGTTCATCCGCGACCAACTCAACCTGGAAGCGGAGGCACTGGTCCAGCTCAAAGCCTTATATGAGAACAACCCCACTGCTTATGTGGAAGGAGCAGCCACCCTCCGGGCTCGCGCCGATTACGCCGCCGAACGCCTGCGCCTGCTGTACGTAGGCATCACCCGGGCCAGGAAGGAGTTGGTCATCACCTGGAACAGCGGCCGCTCGCAGCCCAACCGTCCTCCCAACCAGCAGGCGACGCCGTTCATTGCTCTTTCAACATGGTGGGAAGATGTAGTAGTGAACAATAGGTGATAACTTGGAGAACAATATGAGCGATAAACATAAAACAAAAGAGCAACTGATCAGTGAATTGGAAGCAATGCGCCGACGGATCACCGAAGAGGAACAGGGTCGGCTGTTGCTGGAAGCAGCGTCTGAGGCCATTGTGATTGTTGATGAGGCCGGTCGCATTGTCCTGGTCAATGCCGGCACTGAGGAAATGTTCGGCTACCATCGGCATGAACTGATCGGACAAACGGTCGAAATATTGGTGCCGGAGTATGCCTGCAAGATTCACCTTGAACATCGAGCTAATTACCTGGCCCAGCCCCGCATCCGGCCAATGGGTCTCGGTCTTGATCTGGGCGGCCGGCGCAAGGATGGAACTGAGTTTCCCATTGAGATCGGTTTAAGTTATGTGGAAGGTGAGAAAGGGTTGCTGGTGATGGGGGTCATTGCTAACATTACCAGTCGCCACCAAACCGAGGCGGCGCTACGAGACAGTGAAGCCCGGTACCGCCTACTTGCCGATCACTCGACCGACATGATTTCAAGACACACCCCGGACGGAGTTTATCTCTACGCCTCGCCTGCCTGTCGCACCTTGCTGGGTTATGAGCCAGAGGAGTTGGTCGGTCATTCCGCCTATGAATTCTTCCACCCGGAAGATCTGGCTGCGATCCAAAAATCTCATTCAGCCATCATCGAGCAACCAGACACTTACACCGTCAGCTACCGTATCCGTTGCAAAGATGGTGATTATATCTGGTTTGAAACCACCAGCCGGACTGTCCGTAACCCGGAGACAGGGGCAGTGCAAGAAATTATCGCCGTTTCCCGCGACACCACCCGCCGCAAGCAGGCAGAGCAAGAGTTGCGGGAGACACAGTATTTCTTGCAGGCCACCCTCGACGCCCTGTCGGCCCACATCGCCATATTGGATATTGGCGGAGCAATTATTGCTGTCAATCAAGCCTGGCGCCGTTATGCAGAGGCCAATGATTTTGTTGGAACGGATTACGGGGTAGGAGCAAATTACCTGAAAGTGTGCGACACGGCTGCGGGGGAGGGGACAGAAGGTGCCCGGGAAGCTGCCCGGGGCATCCGTGAAGTTATGGACAAGTGGCGAAACGAGTTTACTTTGGAGTATCCCTGTCACAATCCTGAAGAGGAACACTGGTTCATTCTGCACGTAACCCGTTTTGAGGGGAGTGGACTGGCGCGGGTGGTAGTGGCGCACGAGGACATCACCCAACGTAAGCAGGTAGAGCGAGCGCTGCAAAAGGCCAGGGATGAATTGGAAGTAAAAGTGGCGGAACGCACAGCTCAATTAAGCCGGGCCAATGCCCAGCTCCAGGTTGAACTGGCCGAACGCAAGCAAGTGGAAGCTGCGCTCCAGCAGTCCACCAAACGCCTGACCATCCTGCACAAACTGGATCTCGCCATCGCCAGCAGCCTGCGCCAGACCGATGTTTACCATGCCTTTGCCCAGCATGTCACTCGGCTGCTGTCTTACGACTGGATGTTCATCGCCCTCCTGGACGGAGATGAAATACGGGTGACCTATGCCACCAGTGAAAACGGGAAGAACACTATGCGGGCGGTGGGGAGTAGCCTGTCGCCGCAGACCACGGCTATAGGCCGGGTGATTCAGCAAGGTCAACCTTTGCTACGCCATAAGATTGCGGCGAACGTCCGCTTTGCCGAAGATGAGCAACTGATTGCCGAGGGGATCCAATCGAGCATGGCCGTCCCTTTACGGTTCAGGGGAAGGGTAATTGGCGCCTGGAACATCGCCAGCCGGCAGGTGGGAGCCTACGGTCCGGATGAGTTGGAGATGGCTCAGTCTATGGCCGCCCAACTGGCCATCTCCATTGAAAATGCCCGCTTGTACGAGCAGGCAAAACAAGAAATTAGCGAGCGCCAACAAGTCGAAGAGACGCTGCGTGAGAGCGAGGCCCGTTACCGGGGATTGGTCGAGTCGCAGCAGGACCTGATTTTTCGAGTTGATCCGGCCGGCTGCTTCACGTTTGTCAACGACGCCTACTGCCAGAAGTTTGGCCGGCAATGCCACGAACTGATCGGTCAGGATTCCTTTGCAACTGTGCACCAGGATGACCTTCCGGCGCTATTTGAGGTCGTGCAGACGATTGAAAGGCCACCCTATCGGGTCAATTTTGAATTGCGGGCTGATACAGTCGAAGGCTGGCGCCAGATTGCCTGGGAGAGCTATGCCATTAGAGATGAGCAAGGCCAGATCATCGAGATTCAGGGGGTCGGGCGCGACCTTACCGAACAAAAAGAGCTTGAAGAGCAGTTCCGCCAGGCCCAAAAAATGGAATCTGTGGGAAGGCTGGCGGGCGGGGTGGCCCACGATTTCAACAATGTCCTGACGGTTATTACGGGCTATAGTGAACTGTTACTCCATCGCTATGGGGGTGAGGATGGTCCACTGCGCCGCTACCTTGAAGAGATTAATCAGGCCGGCATACGAGCGGCCGGCCTGACTCGCCAACTCCTGGCCTTCAGCCGCCAGCAAGTGCTTGAACCAAAAGTTGTGGACCTCAGCGCCCTGCTCGTTAACCTGGAAAAAATGTTGCGCCATTTGATTGGTGAGGACATTGACCTGGTTACCAGGCTGCAACCGGAGCTGAGCCGCGTTAAGATCGATCCGGGACAGTTTGAGCAGGTCATTATGAACCTGGTAGTCAACGCTCGTGATGCCATGCCCCAGGGGGGTGAACTGACTATCGAGACAGCCACTGTCGAATTGGGCGACGAGGACGATGTCCGCCGACAGCTAGAGATGTCCCCTGGCTCCTATGTGATGTTAACCGTCAGTGACACGGGAACAGGCATGGATAAGAAAACGATGGCCAAGATCTTTGATCCCTTCTTTACCACCAAGGAAGAAGGCAAAGGAACCGGACTGGGTTTGTCTACAGTACACGGGATCATCAAGCAAAGCGGCGGGCATATTCGGGTATATAGCGAACCCGGGCGAGGTACAGCCTTCAAAATCTATCTACCGCAAATCGAAGAGACGCTCGATGCGAGTCGGCCGGAGCTGGTTTCGGTTGAATCGTTCCAGGGTACGGAGACCATCTTATTGGTGGAAGACGAGACGGCGGTTCGGGCTTTGGTGCGTGAGGTTCTCCAGAGATATGGCTACACGGTGTTGGAGGCAGAACACGGCGTAGAGGCTCTTCAGGTGGGTGAGCAGCATTTGGCCCCCATTCACTTGTTATTGACCGATGTCGTGCTGTCGGGAGGGATAAGCGGCCCCGACCTAGCGGAACGCCTGACGTCCCTCCGTCCCAAGGTAAAAACACTCTACATGTCGGGCTACACTCACAACGCCACTGCTCACCACCGGCTGCTAGAGTCGCATGCAGCCTGTATTCAGAAACCCTTTACACCGGATGCTCTGGCTGGTAAAGTGCGGGCAGTGTTAGATAGTCCCAGGCAAAATCAAGATGAATAAAATTTCGGGTCTACGTAAACACGTACTTGCTGGATCTGCCCCAATAGGGACCATAAGCACCATGCGCCCCAGGTCCACGGTGCATGAGACTGCCAAGGCGTATGGGCTGGACGAAGCGCAGATCGAGCGGCAGTTACGAGTTGAGGATTGCCTGTTCCCCTGATCTGGCGTATCATGGTAACTACAAAACCATGGGTGAAAGGAGACCTGAAATCGTAAAAGAAACTGTCAATGCGGCCCCTAACGGGTACGAGGTCGAAACACCCCAGGAACGAGGCTTCCTGGTGGGCGCGGAATTAAAGAAGTTTGGGTCACGCTCCAACTCGGATGGGTCCCACTCAAGGCGTGGCGGGCCACGATTCTCAATTGAAGACTCCCTGGAAGAACTGGCCGCCCTGGCCGATACGGCCGGTATTGAAGTAGTGGGGGGCACCTATCAGCGACTGGAACGTATCCAACCGGCAACTTATATCGGCAGCGGGAAAGTGGAAGAGCTAAAAGGCTACCGGGACGAGCTGGACCTGGATGTGTTCATCTTCGACGATGAGCTGTCGCCGGGCCAGCAGCGGGAACTGGAGCGCGCCCTCGATCGCAAAATTGTGGATCGCACAGCGCTCATCCTCGACATCTTCGCCCAGCACGCCCACACCCGCGAGGGCCAGTTACAGGTAGAGCTGGCTCAGTATGAGTATCGCCTGCCCCGACTTACCCGCATGTGGACTCACCTGGCACGACAGGTAGGTGGACGGGCTGGTGGCGCGACGGGTGGGGTTGGCGTGCGCGGACCGGGCGAAATGCAGATTGAGGTAGACCGGCGCGAGATCCGGCGGCGCATTGCCCATCTCAAGCATGAGCTGGAGGATGTGCGGCGCCATCGTGCCCAATACCGGCGCAAACGTCGCCAGGCAGCCGTGCCCACCGTAGCCATTGTCGGCTACACGAATGCTGGCAAAAGCACACTTCTTAACACCCTCAGCCATGCTGACATACTGACAGCGGATATGCTCTTTGCCACGCTGGACCCTACCACGCGGCGCGTCACTCTGCCAGAAGGGAGGGAGGTCCTCTTCACCGACACTGTCGGTTTTATCCAGAAGTTGCCGACCCATCTGGTAGCGGCATTCCGCGCTACCCTGGAGGAAATTGCTGAGGCAGATCTGATCCTGCATATAGTTGACATAACACACAAAAACGCGCTGGAACAGGCTATAGCAGTTGAGGCAACGTTGCGAGACATCGGTGCCACCGAATCGCCCGTGCTGGTCGCCCTCAATAAAATTGATCGTCTGGCGGACCCGGGTGAAGTTGGCGAACTGGTGGCTGAGTTTCCTAATAGTCTCGCCATTTCTGCCCGAACGGGGCAGGGGATTGAAGCACTGCTGGCCCGAATCGAAAGTATATTCGCCGCTGCCCTGGTCTGGGTGCGAGTCCGGGTGCCGTATCAGCAGGGGGAGTTGGTAGCTTTGCTGCACCAGCAAGGCA
>CAYTNQ010000263.1:0-5744 GCA_964439175.1 uncultured Anaerolineales bacterium
ATCTTGGTTCGGCTGGGCATCTGCCCGGCGTTTTACACTTTGTCTAAACTCGAGACATTATTGATTGCCTCTTACACCTGTAGCATAACCGCGAGGTAGTATTAGTGTCATACCCCGAACGTGTTATTCATGGGGTTAAAATCTTCCCATTCCTTCTGGCGGTGGCCAGGTCGGGTGCAACGTGGGGTGCGACCCGTTCGCCCGAAACCGTCCCTGGGGACGGGGGATGGGCGGCAAAGGTCGTTTGACTTTTGTAACTGTGTATTCACGTCGGTGCGATGCTTCCACTAAAGTCTACGCCGAAATCAGGAAACATCAACCCCGACCACCCCCGGTGCCAGGGTGTGAGCGCCATCCTACGGCGTGCGACTGGTCCTCAATCGTCGGAAGCGAGGATGGAAAGGCCGTAAGCGGCGAGCCAGACGTCGTGACTCCGCTGAGCACGCGGCTATGGTCAACGCAAGTAAAGGTACGTTGAGGCGTCGTCAGGCACAGCCTGCCAACGCTGGCTAGTAGGCAGGCCCAACACTTGCCCTGGCGGGCAGTGCCAGGGAAGGGAATGGTTCCTGGCCTGGCTTGCCAATCGAAGTCAGGCGGCACTCGAAAGGGCCCCGGCGTAAAGTACCGGCCTAAGGCCGCGCAAAGTGAATACACGGAACGGTGAAACCCGTCGGTGGCTCTCCGACATCGCCGGAGCAGGTGACCAGACCGTATGCCCCGACGGGGAGCATGCCCCAAAAAGCTAACGCCTGGGGTAATGCCCAGGATAGGCTGACGTGGGGCCGGAGTACGGGAAGGTAGAGGTACTCAAGGAGGCCAGGTCTTATGGCAGACGTGAAATCACGGACTGAAGACTGGCGGACACTCCCCTGGAAGGATATTCAGCGGACTGTCTTCTGCCTCCAAAAGCGCATCTACCGAGCCGCACGCCAAGGCGACATCAAGCGCGTTCACAACCTGCAACGGCTGCTGTTGCGCTCTTGGTCAGCACGCTGTCTGGCGGTTCGACGGGTGACGCAGGACAATCGCGGCAAACGCACGCCGGGGGTGGATGGGGTAGCTTCACTCACCCCACGCCAACGACTGCAAATGGCCCACGACCTGCAAGACCTGTCGCGACCACCCTCACCGATACGGCGGGCTTACATCGAGAAACCGGGAAAGGCCGAGAAAAGACCCCTGGGTATCCCCGTGATGTTCGATCGGGCCGCCCAGACCTTGGTCCGAATGGCCCTGGAGCCCGAATGGGAAGCCCGCTTCGAACCCAACTCCTATGGCTTCCGCCCTGGACGCTCAGCCCACGACGCCATCGAGAGCATCTTTAACTTCATCCGCCTCAAGCCCAAGTACATCCTCGACGCCGACATCCGAAAATGCTTCGACCGCATCTCTCACCAAGCTCTCCTCGACAAACTCCACACGATCCAGCCCATCGAGCGACTGGTGCGTGACTGGCTCAAGGCGGGCATCCTCGACCACGGAGAATACATCTTCCCCCAGGCCGGAGTGCCTCAGGGTAACCCGCTTTCCCCCTTGCTGGCGAACGCGGCTTTGCACGGGCTAGAGATCTGATCTTTCGTCGCATGTTTGTTCTAGGAGTTTCACTCAATTTTGGCTGAAAATGCATTTGCAGAATGATAGCTGCAGTGGCTAAATTTAACCGTTTTCCCCCACATCACGGGGTAAAAGCAGCACATTTTAACGTGCTTTGGCTATCGGCACTGAGCCTTAGCTCGATTCAGACGGTTGGAACAAATGTGCGAATAAAGATCAGGGCTAGAGATGGCTCTACTAGAGGCCGCCCCCAGCAAGTCCCCGCCAGGCGTCATCCGGTATGCCGATGATTTCGTCGTGCTGCATGCCGACTTCGGCATGCTCAAGCACCTCCAAGAGGTGACGACGGAGTGGCTGGCTAGCATCGGACTGGAGTTACACCCGGACAAAACCCGCATCACGCACACCTTGGAACCCTACAAAGGCCAAGTCGGCTTCGACTTCCTGGGTTTTCACGTCCGACAGTATCCGGTGGGAAAACATCGCACCCGCACTTATCGCGGCAAACTGGGCTTCAAGACCATCATCAAGCCCAGTCGCGAGGGACTGCAACATCACCGCGACAAGTTACGCGAAACCATCCGCCAGCATCGAGGCGCATCCCAGGCCGGGCTCATCCACGCTCTCAATCCCATCATCCAGGGCTGGGCCAACTACTACCAGTACTGCACCGCCAAACGCGAGTTCTCCCTCCTCGACAACGTTCTCTATCACCAACTCGTACGATGGACCAGATACCGCCATCCGCGCAAGAGCGGCAAATGGTGTTATCACCGCTACTGGCGCAAGGTGGATGGTCGCGTGCGCTTCAGCGACGGGGTAAGCGTTTTGAGCTTTCATCAGACCACGACAGTCAGCCGTTTTGTTAAAGTGCAAAACGTCAGAAGCCCCTACGAAGACGATTGGGTCTACTGGTCAATCCGGCTGGGCCGCGACCCGAGCAAGCCACGACGGATGACACGCCTGCTCAAGAGACAGCACGGCCGCTGTGCCTACTGTGAACTACCCTTCACGACGGAGGACGTGATGGAAGTCCACCACTACGACGGCAACCATACCAACAACTACTTCGACAATCTACGACTTCTACACGGCCACTGTCACGATGTTGTCCACCGCTCACGGTGCCTATCCGCAGGACTATCTTTTTGTGACAATGGCCCGTGCTCCGAAGAGCCACGTGAGGGGAAAGCTCTCACGCGTGGTTCGGTGCGCCACGAAGCGTGTAACTGTCGTGCTCGAACGACAACAAAAGGAGGTGATGAGAAGCGTCAGTAGAGCCAGGGGCGTCCCCCAACGACCCTGAGGCCAACTCGGCAGGCGAGGGAAAAAGGAGGAAGAACTCGTCTGAAGCCCGAGGGGATAAGCGGCAAAGGGCAGAACCTCATCCAGACCCGGAGGCCGCCGGCCTGAATTCCGGTATGGCTACGCGAGGAAGCTCCGTTCAATGCGTCCAAAACGTGAACACGCTGTTAACTGATGAGGATGGCGTGAGTTGTGGCGTAGCTCGGTTCAAGAACCGACCGAGCCAAAGGGCCAATCGGCCAGACCGTTCCTGCTAGAGGGGTATAAGCACACGGGCCACAACGGGGGTGCAGAGCGCACCCGACGGGCGTTCAGGAGCGGCCTAACCCGGAGTGTAGAGGACAGTTACGTGAACGGGGGAAGCGCTGAGGCCCGTCCCTTGGGGACTGGACTACCTGCGGTTGAAGTGGTCTCAGCGTGGCGGAGGGGGCGTAGTAGTGTGAGCGTGGGAAAGCCACGTACAAGACCCGGTGACAAACCAGGCCGTCGCGAAGGCCCCCAGTTGACGGTCGAAGCAGGCGAGCCGGAGGAATGTCCTGGAGACGTATGGACGCTATCAGTCTGACTCAGCACAGCTTCGCTCTGAAGGCGAAACATCACCCTGAGCATCGTTTCAGGCATCTGTACCATCTTATCTGTCGGCAAGAGTGGATCGAATATGCACTGAGTGCAGTGCTAGCCAACGAGGGAGCACGGACGGCAGGCGTAGACGGAGTAACCCGGAAAGACTTTCAAGACCCCACCTACCGGGCTGACTTCATCAGAGAGCTACGGGCAGAACTTAAAAGTCGAGCGTATCAACCGACACCCGCCCGTCGGGCTTGGATACCCAAATCGAAAGGCGGACAGCGCCCCCTGGGTATTTGTATCATTCGCGACCGAACGGTTCAAATGCTCCTCAAGATGTTGCTCGAACCAATTGCCGAAAGCGATTTTCTGGAATGCTCCTATGGCTTTCGGCCTGGCAGGCGAACCATGGACTGCATCGGCGTCTGCCGACGCTACATCCAACGGGCCAGCCGATTCTACTGGGTCGTGGAGGGCGATATACGAGGATGCTTCAATCACATCCGACATGACCATCTCATGACTTTACTTCAACAGCGCATCGCCGACCGACAGGTCTTAAGCCTGACTGAACGGTTCCTCAAAGCGGGCGTCCTTGAAGGAGAATGGTATCACCCAACCCACGAGGGCGTGCCACAAGGGAGTGTCGTAAGTCCGCTGTTAACCAACTGGTACTTACATCAGTTTGACCTATGGTGGTGGCAAAAGTATGGCTCTCTGACCACACGAGAGAAAACGAAACGACGACGAAGTGGTCTGGCCAACTGCCGCCTGGTCAGATTTGCTGACGATTGCCTCTTGCTCACCAATGGCACGCGGACGCAAGCGGAAGAACTCCGCGAAGAAGCCTGTGAATACTTGTGGGACAATCTGGGGTTGGAACTTAACCTGGAGAAGACGCGCATCACCCACGCTAAGGACGGGTTTGAATTTGTCGGGTTCCACCTGCAATGGCTCACCCCTTCAAATCGAAAACCCTGGCTGCGGGCCATCCCGACGCCCGATAACATCAAGCGGCTCAAAGCCAAGGTCAGGCAGATGACCAACGGCCAACAAATCGCTGACCCATACGCGAAAGTCATCGCCCTCAATTGGGTTCTACGCGGCTGGATCTTGTACTACCGCCACGCCAACGTCAAAGACATCGCCAATGAACTGGACTGGTGGGTCTATCGACGGCTAACGCACTGGCTCAAAAGTCATCACAAGTGGGGTGTCCGCCGCGTGCTGGCAGAATATGAACAACAACAATACGGACGACGCAAGAACCTGGCTGTGGGTAATGAACACGGGCGGTCAGTCTTCCTCTATCGAATGTGTGACCTTCCTATCACCCACTATCGCACCCGTAATTACCCCAATCCCTACATCAAAGCGGACCGTCTTGTCACTCAAATTGAAGGCGAACCCATCAGCCCGCTCAAGACAGGCGCCTGGCAAGGAGGTAGTCGCCACGCCGAATGGCAAGAGTTGAGACGCCAAATCCTACAACGTGATGGCTACACCTGCCAACATTGTGGTGACAACAGCGAGTTGGAAGTTCATCATCTCACAGCCAGACACAAAGGCGATACAGATGACCCGGCAAATCTTATCACCTGGTGTGAAAACTGCCATATACAAGGCGATGGGTACAGGGCGAAATTCGCCCAACAGAGTAAATGAGACCGTCAAGGGAGAGCCCGTTGCGCTTAACGGCGCACGGCGGGTTCGGGCGAGGGGGGTGGAGGAAACACGCCCACTGCAAAGTGGGAAGGTGCGCCCTGCCCCTACTCCACGGAGCGGGGGCGGGTCGGGCGACCGGCCCGCCCACCGTAACTTAGGTGGCAGTTTCCACTTATCAAATTGACCAAGTGCATTAGTATGATAAGCTCGGTGTCTTGTGGAGATAAGTGTCGTCAGCGATTTGCTTTAACATAAAGTCTGCGACATCGGCCCGCGATATTTTGACTTTGACTGTTGTATCGTCAATGCTGAATCCGTGACGGTAATTGCCAGTACGGGGACCGTTAGTGAGGCCACCAGGCCGAACGATGATCCAATCGAGTATGCTATTCTTGATGTATTCCTCTTGCAACTCTCTGTCAAGGAATTGATTACGCAAGATCGGTAAACGTTGTAAGCGAAACATTAGAGAGATGGGCATTATAAAAGCCCAACCCTTTTGTTTTTTGCTGTCGCCAATACCCATTGTGGTCACGCAGATAAATCGTTTTACATGGTGTTCGTACATTGCCTTAATGATGTTTTGTGTACCGTCTGAAATCAAAAGTTTCCCGATTCTGGGGGTCAGGTGCAGAAGGCAGGTAAGCCATAAC
>CAYTNQ010000264.1:0-5735 GCA_964439175.1 uncultured Anaerolineales bacterium
CGCTGGATAACCCTTCGGGTTCAGTCGGCATCACGGCCACGGCCGGCCGATTGGTAGCGAACTCCCCTGCCAGGCGAGCGATGTCGGCCCCTGCGACACCGGTGATGAATGCCACGCGGTCCAGGGTATACTGCTCCAACACCAGGCTCTTGAAGCCCTGATGCGAGTTGCCGGCCTCATCTTCGAAATCCTCGAAGCCAAAGGTAAAGTCGCGGACGAACTCCTCGTCATATAGGCCGCTGTTGATGATGACGTTGGCCATACCCAACGCCAGCGCGCCGTAGGTACCAGGCCGGATGGGCACCCATTCGTCGGCTTTGATGCCAGTCAAGGACAGCCGGGGATGGGCCACAACCAGCTTACCCCGGTCGGGGCGACCACGCCGCATAAAGGCTGCTGCCGACAGGCATGCGATGACGTGCTGGCTCGACTCCAGCAGGTTACCACCGAAGGTCATCACGTAGCGGGCGTTACTTATGTCGTACACGGGGACGCCGTTGATGCCCTGAGTAAGGAACATGGCCAGCCGTGCCGCTTGTTCGTTCAGGCTGTCTCGCGAGATGACGTTGGGCGAGCCATAAACAGTCATAAAGCGGTTGATAAGAGCCCGCATCTCGCCCCGGGTCTCGCCGTGGAGGAAAGCGAAGGTGTGAGCCTGACCGGCCCGGCGCAACTCATCCAGCTTATTAGCTACCAGGCCAAGGGCCTCATCCCAGGAAATCTCTTGCCAGTCGCCGCCTCCCCGCTGGCCGGTTTGGATACGCGGGCGCTGGATGCGCTCCGGGCTGTAGAGCACTTCCAGTGCGGCCTGCCCCTTAAGGCAGCAAACGCCCTGATTGAGCGGGTGGAGGGGGTTGCCCTCGATCTTGACAGCTTTGCCACCCACGACCCGTACGTCCAGGCCGCAACCGGATGGGCAGAGCACGCAGGTGGTTTTCACCCAGGTCTCGTCAAGGGAGGAAGCTGCCGTAGCACTGCTGCGACCGACGGTCGGCACACCTCCCGTCTCCAGCAACCTCCGAGTGCCGCTGGCGGCGGCCACGGTCGCTCCAGCAACGGTGGCTGTAGCCCCGATCCTGATGAAATCTCGCCGTGAAAACTTATCCATCCTCACACTCCCAAACAAATCGAGCACATCGACAAATCCAGCGAATCAGCCAAAGTGCAGTGGTTTGAGATTTGCAGATTTGTCGATTTGCTGATTCGCTGATTCATGCCTCTAATTGCCTTCGTAATTCTTGAGCCAATCGTGGAGCTCCCTGGCCTGGCCTGCCTTGAGGTTGAGAGATCCTGCGGGCGAGATCGCTTCGGGAACGGTCGTGTAGGCGCTCTCGTCAATTTCCAGGTGAACTCCCAATAATTCCAGCGACTGAGCCAGGCTGGGCACCGTCCCGGACTTGCCGTCGGCCACCCAGGCCTGCCCGCGTGGCGTGCGCAGCCCCCCCCCGGAGGGGCTGACGTGACAGGTAGCGCAAGGCTCGCCGGTCTGCGCGGCGTATTCGGGTAAGGCTTGCGTCGGCTGGCTGCTGAGCGTCATAGCCAGAATGATTGCGATGAGCAAGGTTGAGAGTAGCAATAAGCGCTTAATCACTTTGACGCGCATGATTTACCTCCGGGGAGTACTACGTACTGCGTACTGCGTATTGCGTAAAACGTCCTGGTTCACCTTGTACGCAACACGCAGTACGCAATACCCAGTACGATTCAAGCTAATTCTCCTACAATGACCCTATCACCCTCTACCTTGACCGGGAACTGCTCCAGCGGCACGACGGGCGGGCTGGCGAGGACGTCGCCGAACTGGTCGAAGCGGCCGCTGTGGCAGGGGCAGTAGAACTCCTTCTCGTTTGCCTGCCACTGCACGATGCAGCCCATATGAGTGCAGACGAGGGACAAGGCTCTGATGCCGACCGACGTGCGGAGGACGATGGCCTGCGCACCGGCATAGGTGATGACCTTGACCCCGCCCACCGGCAACTCAGATAGGGGAAACTCGACCGGTTTGGCCTCCTGGATCGAGGGCTGGGGGAAGAGCTTCGATTGGACCAAAGTACCGGCCCAGGCTGCGCCGACGGTGGCAATGCCAAGCATGATGAAGTGCCGTCGGGATGTGAAGACAGACGGGCTGGAGCTCTTGCTGGCTTGAGTCTTTTCAGTATCAGTCATAATTTACACTCGCGTAGGTATCAGTCAGTAAATAGAACCACATATTAATTCCGGGATGTGGGGGCGAGGTGACCTCACCCCTACCGCGAAATATGCCGGAGAAATTTCATGGGGTCATTTAGTTCTCTCCGACCGGCTCACCGGCCAGAATTGCCGGTTGCCATTTACCGCCTACAATGGGCTTTACGCCCACGTAACTATGGCAATTATTGCACGAAGTTTGCGGGTCGTGGCAATACAGGCAGTCTGATTCGCTCAGGTCACCTTGGTTGACCACGTCCATGTGATGGGTTTGCCACCAGTCCAGAGGGGTATGGGTCTGGGGCGCAGACAGACTGGGGTCCATCAAGATCGCCATCGGACCGGTGCCATCTTTTACTGGCTTCTCGATGAAGGTAGGATAGAAGCCCACGACTAACCCAAGGATTATCAAGACTGCCAGGACAAGAGCTATTTTTCGCACCAAGTTCCTCCAAGAAGGTCGAAGACGAAGGACGGAGGACGAAGGTTCGTCGCCGGTCCTTCGTCTTTTGTCTGCATCATAGCTTCAATGCGTTGCCCAACAGATCAATCACGCCGCCCACTGTGGCTGGCACATCCCAATAGCGCATCACCTCCGGCAACTGGGCCTTGCAGATGGCGCAAGGCGTAGCCAAATAATTGGCCCCGACGTGCTTGACCGCCATTGCCCGGGGCTTGCCACCCGCCATGCGGATGGCCATCACCTCGTCGGTCAGCAAACCACCGCCACCGCCGCAGCAGTAGGTCTTTTCGCGGATCGTGTCGGCCGGCATCTCGACGAAGTGGTTGCAGGAGGCGCGTATCACCTCGCGCGGCTCCTCGAGCAACTGGCCAGCGCGGGCCGGGTTGCAGGGATCGTGGTAGGTGACAATGAGATCATCATTGGCACTCTTGTCTATCTTGCCGTCGAGGGCGCCCTTGCGCAGCATGTCCACGATAAACTGGCTGATGTGATAAGGGTAAGGTGGGTCGAACATGTCCATCGGCCCGTTGAGGGTGGGTGTCAGGATACCGGCTCGCCAGGCGTGGCCGCATTCGCCCCAGATGATGGTTTTCACATTCAACATGCGCGCTCCGTCAATGATGCGCTTGTTGACTTTTTTCAGATTGAAATAGTTAAGGAAGAGGCCGAAGTTTCCAGCTTCGTTGGCGTAGGTACTGGTAGTCCAACGCATGCCCAACACGTGAAAAAGCTTGGCATAGCCGATCATGGTATCCACGTTGGCGAAATTGTCGGCCGAAGGGGGCACCAACAATATGTCGGCGCCATAGTCATCCACCGGGAAGCGAAGGGGAACCCCCGTCTCTTCCTCCAGGTCCTCTTCCAGGAATTCGCAGTTGTCTATCCAGGCAGCGGGAGGGATACCCAGGTTGTTGCCGGTCTCGTAGACTTTGGCCACCACTTCGGTCACGTACTTGGTGGCGACGCCGATGCTACTCATAATTTCGCGCGCAGCAGCGGTGATTTCCGCTGTGTCAATGCCGTAGGGGCAGAATACGGAACAGCGCCGGCACTCGGAGCACTGGTAGAAGTAGGTGTACCACTTCTCCAGCATCTCCTGGTCGAAGTCAGCGGCGTCGTTGAGATCAGGGAACATGCGCCCACCCAACGTATAGTAGCGCCGGTAGACTTTGCGCAATAACTCGGCGCGGGCGACCGGAAAGTTCTGTGGGTCGCCGGTGCCCAGGTAGAATTGGCACTTATCAGTACAGGCCCCGCAGCGGACGCAAATGTCCATAAACAGGCGTAGAGCTTTATTCTTCTCCAACAACTCCCCCAGCTTGGCGATGCCTTTCTCCTGCCAGTTGGGCACGCGCTCTGAGGGCAGGCCAATCGCTTTCTGATCTTTGACCTTGCCAGGCCAACAACGTACTTTCTCCGAAGCGTGCTCACGCATGTCGGGCGGCGACAGGATGCCGTTTTTGGCTGGATCTTGGATAATTGGAGTCTCGTCAAATTTCGCCATTCGCCTATCTCCTCGAACTAGAGGATTGGGGACTAGGACTCAGGGAATCAGGAATCAGAATTCTGGCTCCTAACACCCCACTCCTCATCCCTGATTCCCTGAGTCCTGATTCCCTGATCCCTGATCCCCAACTTGCTCACCTAACCGGATAATCCCACGGATTCACATAACGCCTGCCGCGTTTTTGAATCTCGTAAGGCTGATTGCGCGTGGGACTAAAGAAGATGCCGCCCGCGTGCAGCAGCTTGCTAAAGGGGAAATACAGCATCAACCCCAGAACAAGCAGGAAATGAATGAGAAAGAGAGGATGTAGGGGGGGCGCGACCGGGCGCAGCGTGAGCAACCCCAGGGTGAAGGCTTTGACGTCAATCAGATAGACGTGCGCCCAATATTTGACCATGATGCCCGTCCCTGCAATAGCCCCCAGCAGGGCCAGGGCGAAGTAATCGGGCAGGCCCGACACGTAGAGCGTGCGGGGCAGGGCCAGTCGCCGCCAGAAAAGATAGACGGCAGCGATGCCGAATATGTAGCCGGCCCACAGGCCAATCGTCCCCATTGAAACGCCGGCAATGGAGATCACAACACCCGGTACCGGGTAGGTGAAGTAGCGTAGATGCCGGACCAGGATGGCGAAAAGCGCCACGTGGAAGATCCAGGCTCCAGCCCACAGGAATTTATCGGATTTGAACAGGTTGGGGAAGAGGAGCACGTCGCCGATAACACGCGCCACAGCCCCGCCCTCGGTTTCAGGGGCCGGCGTAGTGGCTTCGGGCCAGGGCATTGGAGTACGCAGATAGCCCCAGAGCCGCCACAACAAGCCCAATACAAACGCCAGGCCGGCAAAGTAGGCCAGACCGATAATCAAATATGATGCCAGTGTCCATAAAGCTGTGGAAGTGTCCATACGGGCTCCAACGTGTTAAATAAATGACTGATGGCCTATGACTTATGGCCCATAGTCGGTGGCAAGGGAAAGGAATGACTACTGCGCCGCTGCCAATGGCCATCAGCCATCCAAGGGTATCTCCGATTTGTTGTCTGCTCAGCGATGGCTGGCGGCCGAATTACACACAGCCGGTCGGCTTGGGCAATCCGGCGATCTTGCACGCGCCCTTAGCCGGGCCGCTGGGGAAGAGTTCGTAGATATACTTGAGCTGAAAACCGGTTTCCTTGCATAGTTTGCGGATCATGGGCGCGATGCCAAATCGCTGGTAGTAGTCGCGCAGGTAGTTGATGACTTTCCAATGGTCTTCAGTCAGATCGTCTACATCCTCGGTCCTGGCGATGGCCATCGCCAACTCTTCACTCCATCCGTCGGGCTCTTGGATGAAACCATCTTCGTCTACTTCAACTTCCATCCCATCCAGCTTGATAACAGGCATATTTTACCTCCATTTCCACCGACACCTGCTATTCTTCGGGGAGCTTGATAAAAGTAGCTCCGCCGAAGGACGTAAACTCCAGGGTGCCGGCGTTGACCAGTTCGGTTAGGGCTTTCTTGGCCGTTCGATGATCCAGCTCCAGGCCCTTGGCCACGTCCCGGCTGGTCATCATCTTGTTCTTCTTTTTGAAGAACTCAAC
>CAYTNQ010000265.1:0-5549 GCA_964439175.1 uncultured Anaerolineales bacterium
GGTGGGTGCTCTCCCCCAGCTTCATAATCGCCCCGTCCCCAAACCGCTTGCGCAGATCGTTCACAGCAACTTCCAGTGCTTTTTCTCGCCCGTCCAAGTTCTTGCTCATTTTATATGCCCGCCTCCGGTTGATTTCAAGATAGAACTGATGTTCGTAGCTCCCAAAGTATAGCACATTTGTTCGATTTTGTCAATCACTAAGTTGACATAATTAATCAGGGAATCAAGAATCGGGGAATCAGGGCGAGTTAAGATTCACCTGATTCCCCGATTCTTGATTCCCTGATTCCTGATTCCCCGCACCTCCTACTCAAAATCCAGCTTCTTATGGCGCATGGCCACACTTTCGACCAGGCCCAATGCGATGAGGAATGTCCAGAGAGAGCTACCACCGTAGCTGACGAAGGGGAGGGGGAGGCCCGTTACCGGCAGCAAGCCCAGGTTGACGCCGATGTTGACCGTCGTTTGCAGGAAAATGACGGCTGCTACGCCTATACAAATCAACCGGCCAAAGGGGTCCTGGGCCATCGTTGCCACCCGCAGAATCCGCCACAGAAGAATGACGAACAGGGCGAACAGAACGACTGCTCCCAGCAATCCCAATTCCTCCCCGATGACCGAAAAAATGAAGTCAGTGTGACGGACGCGCAGGAAGTGGAGCTGGCTTTGGGTGCCATTGCCAAAGCCCTTGCCTAGCCAGCCACCCGAGCCAATGCTGATGAGTGCCTGTTGGACGTTGTAATAGTCGTCGGGATTGCCTTGGGGATTGACGAAGAGCAGAATACGCTCACGCATGTAGTCTTGTAGCGTGAGCCAAACAACCGGGCTAGCGACCACGCCGGCCAGGGTCAACGCTCCCAGGTGCAGCAGCCGCATGCCAGCTATTATGGCCATCGTCAGCCAGATGAAGATCAGCGTCAGAGCCGTGCCCAGGTCTGGCTGCAAGTAAATCAACCCAATCGGTAACAGCACGTAGCCTATGGAGAGCAACAGATAACGGAATTGATCCATCTCGCCATCGTGGTCGGCTAACAGTTTGGCCAGGCCGATAATGACAACTACCTTGGCCAGCTCCGAAGGCTGAATACCCCTGGGGCCAATCCAGCGCTGAGCGCCGTGGGTGATCTCGCCGATGACAAAGACGACGATGAGCAAAACAATAGTCAGGATGTACAGCGGGCGATGTAGATTCTCGTAAAAACGATAGTCAAAGGCCGCAACCAACAACATAAGAGCCAGGCCAGAGACGGCGAGTATGGCCTGACGTTGCCAGTAGTCGGCCAGCTCCTGAGTGCCGCGTGTCGCGCTGCTGATCATGGCAATGCCGTAGATGATAAGCAACGTGGCCGTGCCCATCAGCACCCAGTCGAAACTGCGCCAGAGTCGTCGCGCCATCCTATGTGTTACCTCTTGGACCGGGCGCCAATAACGGGGATATCGGCTGTCAGGCGATTCTGCCGCTTGTTTTGGGTGAAAGTGACCTCCATATTTTCCACGTCGATATCGACGTATTTGGAAATGACAGCGATCAACTCGTCCTTCAGCGTTTGCAACAGTTGGGGCGACATGTTCATTCGGTCTTGAACCAGCACCAATTGCAAGCGATTCTTGGCAATTTGACGGCTGGTTGGTTCCTGTCGGCCAAACAGGTTACTGAGCCAGTTCATAGGCAACTCCTGCGTGAAGTGAATCTATACATCAGCAAATCAGCAAATGTGCAAATCAGCAACTGGTTGCTCTGTTGTGTCAAAGACTTGCCGATGTGCGTATTTGCGTATTTGCTGATTTGCTGATGTGTAGATTTGCGCATTTGCTGATTTACATCTCATGAGCGACGCATTAGCCGGCTGAAGCGTTGCAACCAGGAGGCGGACTCTTCCATTTCCATAAACGGAATATCTTGACCCAATAGACGGTCTGCGATGTTGCGAAAGGCCCGTCCCGCTCGTGAGTTATTCTCCATCACGGCCGGCATACCCCGGTTAGTGGAGATGATAATGCTCTCGTCATCGGGAACGACGCCCAGCAAGTCAATGGCCAGCACATCCAGGACGTCTGTCGTGTCCAGCATATCGCCGCGCTGTATCATATCTGGCCGCAACCGATTGACGATAAGGCGAGGGGGGCCTTTTTCTTCGGCTTCGACGAGGCCGATGATGCGATCCGCGTCGCGCACCGCCGACACCTCCGCCGTGGTGATGATGAGCACCTGGTCAGCCGGGGCGACGGCATTTTTAAAGCCCTGCTCGATGCCAGCCGGCGAGTCGATGAGGACGAAGTCAAAATCCGGCCGGAGTTGTTGGCACACCTCAATCATATCGCGGGGACTGACGGCAGTCTTGTCGCGGCTTTGCGCGGCAGGGATCAGGTAAAGCCCTTCCAGGCGTTTGTCTTTGATCATCGCCTGTCGCAGGCGACACGCTCCCTCTACCACGTGCACCAGGTCGTAGACGATACGGTTTTCCAGCCCCATCACCACGTCCAGGTTACGCAGCCCGATGTCGGCGTCAATGGCAACCACCTGTTTGCCCCGCATCGCCAGGGCTGCACTCAGGTTAGCAGTGGCGGTCGTTTTGCCCACGCCCCCTTTGCCAGATGTGATAGTGATAATTGTCGCGCTCATTTCGTCTCCCATGGCTCAACTACGATCTGTCCGTCCTGTACCGAGGCCACTTCTGGCACAACGATGCTCGCCTGCCACTGACCTGGCTCGCTGCTGGGCGAGCGGGCAATGTATCCGCTAATACGCAACTGCATTGGGGCCAGCGCCAACGCGCAGACGACAGCGTCATCCACGCCACTTGCACCGGCGTGAACGGTGCCGCGCAGCCGTCCCCAAACCACGACGTCGCCGCCAGCGACGATCTCGGCGCCCGGATTGACATCGCCGATGACGACCACATGCCCGGGATGGCGTAGGGACTGGCCCGAGCGGAGTGTGCGACGTACCAGGATTGCCTGGTACCCATCTAACGCACCTTCTCCAGCTTCTTCGTCGAAATGGCGGGTTGCCGCCAAAGCCCTTGCAGCAACTTGCGACGAAGCCAGCGCCGTCTCCAGGCCCAACGCCGTTGCCGCCAGTCGCGTTTCGTCCGACTCGCTGACGACCCCCCATAGACTCATGGCGTGGGCTTTGAGCATGTCGCCCACATATGCCAGTTGGTGTTGGGTAAGCTGACGCGGCCCCACATGCAACGCCACCCGCCCTCCCTTGAAAAAGGATGGAGTCTGGTCGAGCCGGGACGCCAACTCAGCCAACAAGCCATCCCAATCCCCTGCGCCCAGGTGAATAACTAATCCGTCGCTGGTGCCTTTGATATTAATCCGCGTCTGGCTCATCTCGCCCTATCTGAAGGAAATTGAGGGTTAGACTCTGTACCTCAATCCCCAATCTTTGATCTCTAATCTCCAATCTGAAATTCCACCATATACCGGGTGCCTACTTCAGTATCCAGGACAAGTGGTGGCGTGTTGGGATAGTCGGCCAGCTCAAGCTGCCAGCGCTGCCCACGCGCCGGGTCAACGGCGTTGAAATCAAACTGACCGGTGGATCCGCTGCTGACCTGGGCGACGAGCCCATCTTCAGCGAGGATGTTGATCTTCACGTCGGGAATAGGGGATCCATCCTGGCTGAGTACGTGGCCAGTGATGGCCGCGCCTCCACCTCCCCAACTATCAGTACCCAGCAAGCGGGGAACAAAAGTCACCTCTGCCGGTGGGGCCTCCGCATCCTCGGGGGGCGATTCGTCCGGTTCATCCTGGGGTTCCAGCCCAAAATAATAACGAAGGATCTCGCCCGCAATGGGCAGGGCCACTTTAGAGCCCTCACCTCCACCATAGACGAAAATGACGACGGCAATTTCCGGGTCACGGGCCGGGGCATAGGCGGTGAACCAGGCGTGACTGGTGCGCACACGACCGTCCCGGTCCAGACAAGATGGATAGCTGTCGCAAAACTCGGCGGTGCCGGTCTTGCCAGCGACCGTCACACCCGGCACATCCAGCTCTTTGCCGGTGCCCCAGGCAATGACAGATTCCAGCCCTAACTGAATCTGCGCCAGGTTTTCCGGATCGACGGTGTCCAGCAAGTCGCGTATGACTTCAGGCTGGTGCTCTTCGACGACGTTCCCCTCAGCGTCGAGAACTTCCTGCACCAGATAAGGTCGATAGAGCAGCCCGCTGTTGGCGACAGCAGCAGTGGCGTTGAGCATTTGCAAGGGGGTGGCCAGCACAAAGCCCTGCCCGATGCCCATGTTGTACGTATCGCCCGTCACCCACGTTTCCGCATAGTTGACTCGTTTCCACTTGGACGTTGGCACCAACCCGGCGGCTTCTCCTGGCAGGTCAATTCCAGTGGGGCTTCCCAGGCCAAACAGCTCTGAATAATAACCCAATCGCTCCAGGCCCAGACCCTCAAAGCCGCCGGGTTCGTAGCCGCCAGCGAGTTGGTAAAAGTACACGTCGCACGATTCGGCGATACCCTGGATGAGGTTGACACGCCCGTGCCCCTCGCGGAACCAGCAGTAGAAGGGTTGCGCCAGTTCTGGGTCGTCAGGAAAATACTTGTTGGGCAGCCAGAGGACACCCTTGTCTATGAGGATGGTGTCAGGAGTGATGACTCCGTCCTGCAGGGCGCCGGTCGCCGGGATTATTTTGTATGTAGAACCGGGGGGATAAAGACCGGAAATCGCGTGGTTGACCAGCGGCCGGCGCTTGTCACGGCTGAGGGCAATGTAATCCCCGGCCGAAATGCCGCCGGCAAACAGATTGTTGTCGTAGGCAGGCAATGAGACCATCGCCAGAATCTGGCCGTTGCGTGGGTCCATGGCGATAGCCACACCAGCGCGCTGGGGAGTACCGCGAATGCCGCGGGCCAGCGCGTCGGCCACAGCCTGCTGCAAGTCCAGGTCCAGTGTAAGTTTGAGGTTGTGACCAGTCTGAGCCGGGATGGGATCGCTTAGAGTGCGTACCTTGCGCCCATTCACGTCTACCTCGATGACTTCCAGGCCTTTGGTGCCGTGCAAAAGATCCTCGTACTGCAATTCAAGGCCAGTCAACCCCACCCGGTCATTGGGTGCGTAGCCTTTGGCCTCGAATTCCTCGGCCCGGGTCTGAGGGATGGCGCCGGTATAGCCCAGAATCTGGGCGGTGAGTTCGCCGGACAGGTAGTCGCGCACCGGTACGGTCTCCACCAGCACGCCGGGCAGATGCAAGCTTTCCTCTTCCAACAAGGCGATCACCGTCGGGTCTACGTCTTTTTTGATGGTCACCGGCTGATAGGGAGCGATCAGATCAACTGCATCCACTATATCACGGATGCCCTTCGGGGCAGGTGCGCCTGGACCGCCCAGACCATCTCCTGCTTGCCGTTCCCAGGGGGCATCCGTGTGGCTAACCCGGAAGGGTCCCGGCTCGCGCAAGGCCATGGCATCCCCAGGCCCGCGCGCCGTGGTGATGGGCGTATTGAGCAATTTAGAAAGACGCGCGAAGACTTGAGCGCGCGCCGTCTCATCATCTGGCAAAAAGGCGGGGATGATGGTAACGTTGAA
>CAYTNQ010000266.1:0-5528 GCA_964439175.1 uncultured Anaerolineales bacterium
TCCTGGAATATGGCGTTTTCGCCCGCACTCAATTCTGTTTCAGGGTGGCTATCCATCGGAAAGCCACGGCCGGCAGCATACGAAAGACGATTGGCGCGAAGCAGGTGGATAGAGGCGCTGTCATAAGGTAATATCCGCTCCAGTTGCTTGAGGATCTCGTCCAAAACCCGGTCGAGGTCCAGGGTAGAATTAACCAGGGCGACGACTTCCTGAAGCGTTTGATACAGTCTTTCGGATCTGGTCAGACGTTGAGACAGACGGGCATTCTCTATGATGGCAACAACCTGGCTGGCAAAGGCAGCCACAGTCTGGGCATCGCGCGTGCTGTACGTGTTTGGCTGGCCGTTGCCTACGCTGATGAGGCCTATGACTTGACCGTCAGCAAGCAGTGGTGCACCGATCCAGGCATTTACGTGATTCAGGTCGGAACGCCAAGGCCGGCGCCGATCTTGCTGAACGTCACGCACTAGCAGCGATTGCCTGGTTTCGACCATCGCCTGGTAAAGTTCATCCTCAGCCACGGGATGCGAGGAAGCCGCGTTCTCCAAAGAGGACAATCCCTTCTGAGCGACTATCCGCAGAAAACTCTGATCTTCCAGTTGAATGGTGGCATTCTGATAGCTCACCAACTGTCCCAGGCTGTCTAAAATCTGGATCAATTCTGCTCCCAATTGGGGAGTAAATAGGTTGACCGCAGAGTCCTTATGACGCAGGGTCCCTGACGGCAGAGGGTCATAAGACAAGGGCTGTTGTGAGTTTGGAGACGAATTTGGAGTTGACACTTTTTCTCTTTTAGGCCAGATTAGTGGCTAGAGGCAGTCGCAAGATGATGGCAGTCCCCTGGCCTGGCTCAGATGATATGGATAGGGTACCCTCCACAATCTCAGCGCGTTCCTTCATGTTGACCATACCCAGGCTGCCTCGTTCCTCGTAGCCAGCGGCAACCGCTTTCGCATCGAAGCCCACCCCATTGTCGCGGACGATGATGGCCAAGTTGTCATCGCCGGGGGTTACTTCGATGTCAATGCGGCTGGCGCGGGCGTGCTTTTTGGCATTGGTGATAGCTTCTTGCACCACGGAGAAGATGGCTACCTCAGCATTGTGCGAGAGGCGATCAAACTCTCCGCCCACGTTGAGCACTACATTCAGCCCTTCGGTTTCGCGCAATCGCTGGGCGTAAGATTGCAGGGCCGGGACCAATCCCTGCGTTTCCAGGATGACCGGTCGTAAATCGAAGAGGAGAGACCGCACCTGACGCAAGGCTTTCTCGGCCACTGGCAACATCTCCTCCAGTTCCCGCAATGCGTGCTCTGGCGAATCATGCGCGATGGCTTGCTTGACAAAATTTGCGCTCATAATGATGGCTGCCAGCATTTGCGTTGGGCCGTCGTGCAGGTCTCGGGCCAGTCGGCGGCGAACTTCTTCTTCGACGGCAATCATGCGATCGCGCTCTTCGCGCAGACTTTGGTAGAGCCGAGCGTTCTCAATGGCTACCGCCGATTGAGCGGCAAAGGTGGTGAGGATCTCCTGATCAGCGATGGTGAAGTATTGGCCTGGATCTTTGTTAAGCATTTGCAGCACGCCAATAACCTGCCCCTTGGTAATCATCGGCACACAGAGAAGCGAAGTGGTGGTGAAGTCAGAGCCCTGGGAAATATCCCGATAGTAGCGATCGTCACGGTTCACGTCATCAACGATCAAGGGTTGGCGGTGCGTGACCACCCAGCCAGCGATTCCCTTATCGGCAGGCATGCGCGTCCCCTCCAGGGCAACGCCCCCACCCTTTTCGATGACTTTGAAGACAAGCTCATTGGTCTCCAGATCCAGCAACAACAATGAGCCGGCCGAAGCACCCACCACCTGCACCGCCGTGGCCAATATCATCTGGAGGAGCGGTTCCAGATTGAGCTCAGAACTGAGTGAACGGGCCACGTCGTGCAGCACTTGCAACACAGCGACGCGTTCATGCGCAGTGGCGTTTTCTCGCTGCAATTGCGCTATTTCTTGCTTGAGAGCTTCCAACTCTGAAAGCAAAGTCTCTTCACCCAAGGCTAAATCCTCTCACCTTCTGAGGCGAACACTTTCCGCTTGATCTCATCTATAGCTTGCTCGGCCGCCTCCTCACCCAAGCGGATGAAGTCGGCGGCCTGATGGTAGTCCATGGCCGTATACAGTTCCACGCGCGGGTAGATGAGAACGTCAACGGGACTAAGGCGCGTTTTGATAATCTCGCGTTCCATGATACTCTGGTAATTGCTGAGCACCCCCAATATGTTGTTCATACTTTTCCAGCGGCGGCCGGCCTGTCCTCCCCCTCGCTCCCCCTCCACAGAGGGGATGGCACGCGAGGCAATAATGATGTCAGCACCCTTCTCAGCCAGAACGCTGACCGGCAAAGGATTCACTGCACCACCATCAACCAAGTAGCGGCCATTGAAGTGATGTGGCGAGACAAGGCCAATGAGCGAGGTGCTGGCTCGGACGGCATCGGCGACAGAGCCTTTTTGAAAGACCACTTCCTCGCCCGTCAGCACGTCGGCAGCGACAACATAAAAAGGGATTCTCAACTCTTCAAAGGTGACGCCTTCAAATACCTGCTCTAAATAATTTCGAAAGCGCCGTCCCCCGATCAGGCCGGTGCGGGGTGGCAAGTTAAGATCCAAAAGTCCGCTACGAAGCTTGAGCTTATTTTGAAAGTGGAGAGCAAAGCGAGCAATGTTATCAATGGATTGCCCGGCTGCATAGAGGCCTCCTACCAGTGAGCCGACACTGGTCCCAGCCAGTATGTCAATAGGAATGCCTTCCCGCTCCAGCACCCGCAACACGCCGACATGGGCAATTCCCCGCGCCCCACCGCTCGAAAGCGCCAACCCAACGACGCGCTGGGCCAGGCGACGAGCTGTTCGCTCAATCGCCTGCGGCGTATTGGGTACCTGCCAGATTGGGCCCGACGCCAGGTCGTTCATCCAGGGACGCCGCTCTACGTCGATGAGGACGGTTACTTCAGCCAATTGCAGCGCTTTTACACTCGATTCGCGCCGTTCAGGTGAAATGGACAGCAACACCCGGTCGTAGGCATCCACCAAAATGCCCAGACTCTCTGCCAGCTCTCCGCCTGACAGGCCGGGCATGGCATCTAACAAGACAACTTCATCGGGCAGGGACTCGTTGACGCGTCCGGCCAGACTAGTCTCTGTCAGGTCAAACACAACGACCCGCTCACAGGTAAGACGAGCCAAGCTCGCCGCCAATCGCCACGGCTCCTGTCCAATTATGGCAATCAGGTTATATATCTCTTGTCGGATCGGCTGTTGGAGAGTCCCTGTTAGTCGACGCGAAAGTTCACGGCTGATTTGGAGCGCGATGGTCGGATAATCGTTGAGAAGCTCATCGAGGTCGGTTTTGCGCAATACCCAGAAATCGGCATCTATGGCCACGGTCACGTTGGCAGATCGGCGTTGATCCAGAAGAAGAGCCATCTCGCCAAAGAAATTGCCCGGTCCCAGGTAGTTAATGACTTTCTCGTCAGGTCCCGACCCGGTGGAAATCTTTACCTGGCCCGATTCAATTAGATAGAGAGACTCACCAGCACTCCCCTCGACAAAGACGACCTCGCCATGATGATAATGTTCGTATTGCAGCTTGGCTGCAATGACAGACAACATTTCTGAGGGCAGCCCGCTGAAGAAAGGGATACGTTGTAGACTATCTTCGACCTTTTCAGATTGGCGGGAAATGCGTTTCATATCCCCATTCTTTCAACAAAAGCCAACGGATGGTTCACACTTACCACGCTCTCAAGAGAGATTATACCACACAATGGAGAAGGCACACAATGGTATCAGATGCCCGATTCTCTCTCCTGGATGAAATAAGCCAGGCCAAACAAGGCCAGCATGTAGCCCAGATAATTCTCATTGAGAAAACGTGAGACGTAAAAAAAGGCAAATAGCAGTAGCAGGTAATGGTAGAGCATCGTCCCCAAGGTATTGTGCCGGACCTGCCGCCAGAGAAGTACTATCAATAGCGGCAGAGCGACCAGAACCTCCGGGACCCAAAAAGGCCAATAAGCCAGCCGGTCTGGGACCAGGCTGAAAGCCAGTACGAAATTACTCAGTCCCCAACCACGAATCTGGTAGGGAGCAGCGGCGGTGCCGGCGCTCCAACGCCATATGTCATCGAACATGGCGGCTGGGTTCCACACGAACCAGGGGCCGACTACGATGATAAACACCGCAGCCAGGGGCCAGGCACGACGCACGAGGAGACTCAGCCATTGTTTTACCCTGTGCAAAAGCAGATTGCCATCCTCTCTCACCCCCCACGTGTCGCGTAGCATGTAGAGCAACCAAAAAGGAGCCAGGAACCAGGCCGTGGGTTTGCTGGCGCAGGCCAGGCCAAAGGCAACAGCGGATGAGAAGCGGATAAGCGGATGAGCGGTCGAGAGATGACTGGCCAGCCATCTGTTATGAGTGTCATCGTTTATCACACTCCTGGTTTCTGCCAGCCGGAGCAACCACAACGACAGCACAATCCAGAACAGCACGAACGAATCATTCTGTCCAAAGATGACGTCGCTGGCGAGAATTGGATTGAGGCCCACCACCATCAGCACGCCGAGTTTGTCGTGCCGATGGCGGGCCAAGCTCTGTGCCATCCCCAGCGTCGCCGCGAAGAGCAGCAAATACACGAAGCGCTGATCGAACCAGCCCAGCGTGACCTGGCTCAGCAAGTAAAAGGGCGCAGAGAAAAGAAAAGTCCAGGGCAGATAAGGGTAGTGATAAAGGGCAGTGCGGTACTCAGTGCCCCAGGCAGCCATAGGCGTGTCCAGATAGTCTGCCACATACGGGTTCACACCCGCCAACAAATACTGGATGGTAACCTCTGTCTGAATGACGCCACCGTCGTGGGTATAGGCTGCTGGCCCGGTGATGTGCCGCAGGCCGATGAACAGCACTGTTTGTCCAAAAACGACCACCCCAAGGATGGCACAAATCAGCCCCACTTTGATTCGATAGATAGTCGTGGCTGGCAACCGCTCGACCAACGCGTCAATTACCAGGTAGACGAGGAAAAATCCAAATGCCAGGCTGATGAGAAGCAGTGTCACCGGGTCGGTCGTCTGCCGGTCGGCCAGCAGCGCTAGGCTCGACCCCGGCCACCAGCCGCCTACCAGCCGGGCGACGTCCGCCTGGAGCATATCGGTGGGGATGGCTGCCCACTCGGCCAGTGTGTCTATGCGCGCCCGCGCCACCAGCAGGATGAAAAGCAATAAGGCATCATTGGATGGTCTGCGCACTCGGTCTTCTCCCTCTGACTCGCCTGATTATACTCCAAATGCGAGCCAGACGGAAGGAGAGAACTCCTCAATTATCACTCGCCGTATGTCCCCCTCTGGGAGCCAGTGTCACAACTCCATAACTCTTGCTACACTTCTCCACAAGTTTTCCATAGTTGCCCGGTATGCTATTACAAGGGTAACTACCTAACGAAGCTCCGCCTCAAACCGACAAGTTTGACGAAGCCAT
>CAYTNQ010000267.1:0-5436 GCA_964439175.1 uncultured Anaerolineales bacterium
TGTTAACGTACAGAAGGCTCCTTGACTTATTCTCTATAGTATGCTTCGCAAGGGTAGCTGAATAGTTACAGATTGAGAAGGATGGGGGACAGGGAAAGAGCTCTCTGTCCCCTCTCTCAGGTATGCCACTATGACTTACTCTACCGGGATCTCCTGGTAGACTTTATCAATGTCAATCCCTTCACGTTTGCGGTACGCCCGGAAGCCCAGGTAGATGACCAGGGCCAGCAGGTACATAACAATCATATAGATGAGCGAACTGGTGTTGGCCAGGCCAATGCCGTAGAGTGCCAAGGGGTCAATCAGCCACTCGTAGAGCAGGAAGACGAGAAAGCCGCCAAAGATGATCCCGGCGATGGTGATGAGCGGGATGCCGGCAACTTTATACTTGGCAATCGGCGAAGCCTCGTAGAGCTGGGGCTTGAGATAGGGCAACAAAATAGCGGCGACGGTAGAACCCAGGTAGGTGACGGCAATAACCAAAGTGGAGTCGAGTGTCAGTGTCTGGAAGTTGAAGATGTTCCAGGCGAAGAGCGCCGACACGATGAGCGAGGGCACCACCATCAGCAGCAAGGCGTAAACGGGGGTGCGGGTGCGCGGGTCAACCTCAGCCACCTTCTCCGGCAACAGGCGGTCGAAAGCGGCAGCAAAGATGACGCGGGTGGAGCTGAGGAAGACGGTGCCCGACCAGCCAAACCACCACAGGCTCATAGCCAGCACGACGATGAACTGGATGACCCGGCTGGGAGTCATAAAGACGGCCAGTAAAGCGGGGTAAGGCCAGATGGGTAGCGGCGGCAACTGATCGGTGTAGCCCCAGGCGTAGTTCCACCAGGCTCCGTTGGCTTTCATGTAGAAGTCCCAACTGATTGTCTTGGCGATGAGAAGGAAGAAGACGGCTCCCAAGACGGTGGTGACGATCAATGCCCAGGCCATGCCCCAGAAGTTGCGTTTAAAGTCGGTCGCGCCGCGCACTTCACCGTAGAGCGTCGCCCCCCAGTTGGGCCACAGGTTGAAGAAGACGATGAAGGGCATCGCCAGGAAGATGGCAGCCAGCCCACCTCCTGCCAGCGGTGCCACCGCACCAGCCTCGTCCCCGGCGGCGAGGGTAGCATTGTAGACACCTGGCTGGGCGCCAAACATCGCCGGCGCTTCCCGCTCCAACCCGGCCTGGAACGCGGCGTGGTTGCCGAAGAGCAAGAAGGCAAAGACCACCAGCAGGCCGACCATACCTACCCAGAAGCAGAACTTCTGGATGCGCGCGTACCACTTCATCCCGATGGCGATGTAAAACGCTACAAACAGACATGTAATCACAGCGGTGATGAAAAGGCCCAGGGGCGTCTGGCCAAACCAAAGAGCCGGTCCCTGAGCTCCGAGGATCCCCAACAGCGGGGTGAAGAAGAGGTGGCGCAACATATCACTGTAGAGGGGTACCCAAAGCCAAAGGATGAACCACCAGCCGGTGACGGCCAATACAAAGCCGATGCCCCCTCCCAGGATGCGGCTTTGCCACACGTAATCACCGCCAGCGCGAGGCATCACCGCGATTAAGCTGGCATAAACGATCACCTCAAAGATAATGAACACGGCACTGATGATCAGGGTGGGCAACAACCCCCCTTCCAGGTAATACATCTGGCTGAAGATGTACAGCCCGAGCGTGATAAGGTTTATGGAAAAGGTAGCATAGACGAAAGCATCAAATACAGACCAGGAACGTACCAGGCCTGTTGCTTTGCGAACAAACAACGTTGTCTCTCGGGCCTCGCCGCCCGTTACAGCTTGAGCCATGGTAGTACTCTCCTTTCCTCCACACTTAGTGAATGAATAAATCGAATCTATTATCCTCTGTACAATTCTGGGTAAAGTTTATATAGCTGACCACCTCCTTTTCCGGCAGAACTTTCTCGGAAAGTCCTTTATAATCTAAGTGCCTGGCCTGACGGAACACGGACCACGCAACACGTTCGTAGTGCGTATTGCGTACTCCGTTTACCTCCAGCCACCACGATCACTTTCCGAGAACTCTCTGCGACACTGATTGAGCTAACCGGTGGTGAGGATGTAGCTCTTAACCTTACTACGCCCCAGTTTCACCAGCGTGCCTAGCAGGCGGCCCTGCTCGTACATGCTGCCGGGATTGATGCACAGGGTGCGTCCCAGGCGGGTTGTTCCCTTGCCTTCGTGGATGTGCCCGAACAGCCCCAGCAGGGGTTGATATTCCTCGACGACAGCCCGGGCGGCGTGGCTTCCGACTGGTATCAAAGAGCGCCCGGCATACTTAGGGCGCAAATCCTGCGTCAACTCAGGCGCTTCGTCCAGGGAACAGCCATAGGGGGGCACGTGAATGTTGAATACGCTGTTCTTCACGTCCTTGAGTTGGGTGATCATCGCCTCATAGCGAGCGCGTAACTTGTCTTCCTCTTCCTCGCGAAAGGTGTGCCAGGGTGTGAAATTGCTCCACCCCGAACTGATCATTTCGTGATGATCGTCCAGCTCAATCACCTGTCCCTCAGCCAATTGCACATGCTTCGAGGTGCGGATCAGGTCATCTAATTCAAACATGTCGTCGTTGCCAGGCGCTACGTAGCAGCGAATGCCGGCGTTCTCTAATTTCTCGTCGGCGTAAGCCAACCACTGTTCGGCCGTCTTCAGTACCTCCGACGCAAATAACTCATCCACCCCACCTGGCTTGCTGCTTAGCTCAGCGATTTCCTCTGGGGTGGTGCGATAAGGATAATATCCCCGGCTTTTAATCTTCTTCGCCATCTCGTCCGCTTTGTCCTCACCACGCAGAATCGACTCTTGCTCAAGCAAGACGACCTGGTAGGTATCTCCACCCTGGTGGATGATAGGCACGATGGCCTTACCGGTCATATCGCCCCCCAGGATGATGACGTCTGCCTCATAGAACTTGCCGGCATTGATGAATTTCTTCCAACAGATATCTGATCCGTGGACATCAGTGGCAAAGAAGATTGTGGTCACAATCATTCACTCCTTTATTCGTTTTCAGGCCAGTCATTTCACTCGAGGCCGGCTCTACCGCCAGGCTTCATCGTCAGGGCTGTCGCATCGCCTGCAAAAATGACAAGAGCCGTCACTATTCAATCTCCCTATATGGTGAGATTCGACGGCTCTATCCAAATATTATTGTTGCGATGGCTTGGGGAACACACCGAAATCCACAGGTCATCAGTGCACCATACCGTGTCGGCGATGTCTTGACCTTGCCCGGAGGATCTTGGCCTAGACTGATAAGTGACACAGACACCCAAAACCGTGCCTCCCAGTGTAACTATCGGGTTGAAGGTTCAATTACATTAATGGTCAACTATCTCCAACTCTTACAGATTACCGCTTTGGTCTTTCCAATGGGCGAGAACCCTCCCATCTGAATTTAATACACTAGTGATGACAATCAGCACGGAGGAAGTATAGCACAAAGTGGGGCAAGGCGCAAGAAGTATATCACAAATATACTACCGAATTGGGGACACGCCGGGCGTCAGAGCATATCCTTCACGCGAGATACCAGGTTCTCTATCGGAATGGCCTCTATCTCTTCCGCGTGGCGTTGCTTAAGCTCGACCGTTCCATTTTTAAGACCCCGTTCGCCGACTACTACCCGCAGTGGCATACCTAACAAGTCGGCATCATTGAATTTCACCCCGGCTCGCTCGTCCCGGTCGTCGTACAGCACGTCAATTCCGGCATCGGTTAAATCGGCGTACAGGCGGTTGGCGGTGGCGTCCACCGTTTCGCTTCGCTTACCCAGGGTCATCAGGTATACGTCGTAAGGTGCGACGGATACCGGCCAGACGATGCCATGCTCGTCACGATGGACTTCGGCCATAGCGGCGAACAGCCGATCGACATAAAGCCGGTAACGTCCCATGATCATCGGCTGTGCTTGCCCCTCCTGGTCCAGGTAGGTGGCATTCAGCTTTTGACTGTAGCCATCGCCCACTTTTGTCATCGTTGCCATGGTAATACCTTGTTTAACCTGCAAAGGCGTGCCGCACTCAGGGCACGGGTCGCCTTCCTGGGCGAGGGTGAGGTCGGCCACGATGGAGGCCTGGTAATCACGTCCGTAATTCACGTTGCGAGTGTGATAACCAGGCCGGTTAGCCCCAGCCACCAGGTTGGGTGACTGGGGAATCAGATCGTCCACTACGATTGTCACCCCCTCCAGCCCAACCGGCGAACCATAGCCCGGCTCGGCTCCGACGCTTCTGATCTCAGCCTCAGTAGCCGGGCCAACCGTCTCAGCTTTCAGTACCTGTTTCAGCTTGGCTTCATTCAAATCCGTATCACCGCGCACGACGGCGAAGATGAACTGATCTCCCTGCCCCTCGATATAGGCTACCAGGAAAAGCGCCTTGGCGGTGCGCGCTTCGGAGATGTCCAAGAATTGGGCCAGGTCGGCGATGGTCTTGCAATTGGGGGTCTCCACGTCCTCCATAGGAAGCATGGCTTCGGCTGGAGGAGGAGGCTTGCCGGCGCGGGCAACCGCCTGGTCGGCCACGTAGCCGCAGGCATCGCACGCGACGACCGTCTCTTCACCTGTCCCGGAGGGCCAGATCAGTTTGTGGGCGATTGGGGCACCCGATTCATCCAAAGCGGCAGCGACATGGATCACGTTTAAGTCACACCGATTGAATACCTCGGCAAATGTTTCCTGAACGCGGGGATACAAGCGATCCAAATCCGCATCGTCGGTGTGCAGGCTGTAGCCATCCACTACCAGCATCTCCCGCGCGCCAAACAACCCGCCCCCGGTCCGGCTCTCATCGCGAAATGGCTGCCAAACCTGATACAGGAGCGTGGGAAGCTGTCGATACGATTGGAGCAGGTTGCGCGCGATGGTTAGCATGGCTTCTTCGTGACTGGTACCGAGAACGAGCTCGTGCTGTCCTCGGTCTCTGAAGCGGACCGTTCCTGGCCGAGCGGATACGTCTTCGTCCATCGGCCTGTCCCGGTCCAGCTCCAACCACAAGTCGGCTGGCTGTACCAGGGGCAGAACCATCTCTTGCCCGCCGACGGCGTGCATCGCCCGGCGAATGATCGCCTCGATCTTATGCCTGACTTGCATACCTAAAGGCAGGAAGCTATAGCTCCCGGGAGCCAAAGGGCGGATGAAACCACCGCGCAAGAGGAGTTGATAGCCAGGTGGCCCTGCCTCAGTTGGAGCTTCGCGCAGGGTCTGAATGAATAGCTGTGACATTCGCATAAGTAATCTCCCTGGTGCTCTTGTGTATGATATGAGATTTTTATAGTGGCATAGAGCGGTCAATTTGTCAACCGGCCATCGGAAGGGGTGCGTTCGCTTTTAGGGGCGGACCCCACCCCCAGCCCCTCCCCGCGCCGGGGAGGGGGGCAGTTCTCCCCCTTCCCTCGCAGGGAAGGGGGCTGGGGGGTTAGGTCATCAGG
>CAYTNQ010000268.1:0-5413 GCA_964439175.1 uncultured Anaerolineales bacterium
ATCAGATCCTTCTCCGCAAATATTAGCTCAAATCAGTTTGAGGCTGCCAGAACGCCTGCAGCTTGCGCGACAGCAGCCGGTGCTGAGGCTGGCCGAGCTCGGGATCACTCTCGAAGAGCCCTCTGGCCTCGTTGCGAGCCATCTCCAACAAGCGGGTATCGCTCAGTTTGGCCAGCTTAATGTCGGGCAATCCACTTTGGCGCGTGCCAAAAAATTCGCCAGGCCCACGTAGCTTCAAATCCTCTTCGGCCAGCTTAAAGCCGTCGTTGGTCTCGCTGATGACGCGCAGCCGGGCTTCGGCGTCGGGAGTAGTGGCGTCGGCCAGCAGCAGGCAGTAGCTCTGGTGTTCGCCGCGCCCTACCCGGCCCCGGAATTGATGAAGTTGGGCCAGGCCGAATCGGTTTGCACCTTCCACCAGCATCACACTGGCGTTGGGCACATCAATACCTACCTCGACGACAGCCGTGGAGACCAGAATGTGCAATTCACCCTTGCGAAATTGCTTCATGACCCCGTCTTTTTCTTCTGCCTTCATCCGGCCGTGCAGCAGACCCAGTTTCAGGTCGGGGAAAATCTCTTCTTGCAGGCGGGCGTGTTCTTCCACGGCCGATTTTGCCTCGACCTTTTCCGACTCCTCTACCAACGGGCAAATGATGAAAGCCTGGCGTCCTTGCTCAATTTGGGCGCGGACAAAGGCGTAGGCCCGTTCGCGTTCCAGTGGTGTTAGCCAGCGGGTGATGATCGTCTGCCGGCCGGGCGGCATCTCGTCTATTACCGACAGGTCTAAATCGCCGTAAAGGGTGAGGGCCAGCGAGCGCGGGATGGGAGTGGCGCTCATCACCAGAACGTGCGGGTTGTACCCCTTGTCTCGCAGGGCGGCGCGCTGCTGCACGCCAAAGCGGTGTTGCTCGTCGATGATCGCCAGTCTCAGGTCGTCAAATGCCACCGTCCCCTGGATGAGGGCGTGGGTACCCACGACCAATTTGGCCTCCCCGGTGGCGATCTCTTGGTAGATGGCGTCTCGCTCGGCGGCGGGGGTGCTGCCCGTCAAAAGGCGGACGACGAATCGCGGGTCGCGGCTGGCGAGTTGGGAGTTCTCGATCAACTGGGTAATGCTGCGGTAATGCTGTTCGGCCAGGATTTCGGTGGGGGCCATCAGCGCGCTTTGGGCCCCGTCGGCGGCGGTGGCAAGCATCGCCGCCAGCGCCACGACCGTCTTACCCGATCCCACATCGCCCTGCAAAAGGCGGCTCATTGGCACAGGTTGGCGCAGGTCGGCGACAATTTCCCCCAGCACCTTTTGCTGCGCATCGGTCAGGGCAAAGGGCAGGGACGAGATGAAATTTTCCAATAGTCCTTCGTCCACAGCCACGGGGCGACCGGGCTGGGAGCGCCACTGACGTCGCTGGCGCAAAACACCCAGTTGGATGAGCAGAAACTCGTCAAAAGCGAGCCGGCGACGGGCGGCCTCAAGGGAATCCCATGTGTCGGGGAAGTGAATCTGGCGCACCGCCTGGTCGAGGGGAGGCAGGCTCAATCGCTCGCGGTTGGGCTGGGGCAGATGGTCAGGCAATCGCTGCGTCCAGTAGTCCACAGTCCGCTTCATCAGGCTGCGCAGCCATTTTTGGGTGATGCCCTGGGTGAGCGGATAAACCGGCACCAGCCGCCCGGTGTGCACTAGGTGCCTGTCCAACGGTTCCCATTCGGGGGACTGAAAGACCAGCCGGCCCAGGTATTCATCCACCGTGCCACTGATGACGATCTGATTCCCGGCTTTGAGTTTGTCGGTGAGCCAGGGTTGGTTGAACCAGGTGGCCTGGATGGTGGCGGTGCCGTCACTTAGCGTGCTGGTAACGACCGTCCCGCCGCGACGGGTCTCGCGGGCCCGCGTTTCCCACACCGTCCCAATGATGGTCACCTCTTCCCCGTATTCAAGCTGGTTGATGGTTTTGAGGGAGCGATAGTCATCGTAGCGGCGCGGGTAAAGAGCCAGCATATCGCCAATCGTCATCACGCCCAGGTTGGCCATGCGCCGGGCATAGCCACTCTTGATGCCGGGCAGCCGGGTGATAGGTGAATCGAGCCCGTTAATGGCATGTTCTGGTGGCTCGGGCCTGGATCGGGGAGAGGTCGCCGCCGGGCGTCCCGCGTCAGCGGTCACTTCCCGATGTTCAGGCGAACCCTCGCGGGGCGCTGGGGGAGCGGCAGGAGACGCCGTATCTTGAACTGAGGCGGATGGGCGGGCGGCGCCCGCGATTTTACCCAGCAAGTCATTGATCAGGGTTGCTCGCTCCTTCTGTTCTTTGAGAGATGAATATTGGCGGAGCAACCCGGCGATCTCTTCAATGAGCAGTCGTTCCTCTTTGGTGCCAACCTGGGTAACGGCCTCGGTCGCCCACGTGTCGGACAGCCGTTCCAGCCCCCCCATAACGGCTTTATTATCGTAACCCCGCTGCTTCTCCAAGGCCAGCATTTTGCTCAGGGTTTCGAAAGGCGATGACATAATATGTCCTATCCTGGCGTCCCTCTACATAAGAGAAGGACTAATTCGATGATACTTGATATTATCACGCCTCCCCTGTCATGTCAATTTGGACATAACTTGGGGTGCGTTCGGATTTCGGGGCGGACCCCTCCCCCAGCCCCTCCCCGCGTCGGGGAGGGGAGCAAATCTCCCCTTCCCTCCCAGGGAAGGGGCCGGGGGTTAGGTCTGCCTCCGAAAGGCAATCATACTTGGGTCTCAGCGCTCCGGCCCCGGATCAAGGCAATCCCCACTGTCCCAACCCCGACGTGGATGCCGATGATGACCCCCGCTTCAGAGGTGAAGGTGCCGGGCGGGAGCAGGTCGGCCAGGGCGTGACCGAGGGCTTTGGCCGCCTCGGGGTGTTGGATATGGGCCAATATTACGCGCTCGAAGGGCGCCATCGAGCGCACCGTCTGGGTCAGGTGCTGCTGGGCCCGCCCCCAGCTATGGACCCGCTCTTGCAGCAAAACCTGGCCCTGGTGCACGTGCAAAATCGGCTTGATGCGCAATAAATTCCCCAGGCGAGCGACGATCTGGTTGATACGGCCGCTCCGGCGCAGATTGTCGAGGGTGCTGGGGATGGCAAACAGATGGGTGCGTGGTTTCAGGTCATCCAGTAAGTTGAGAACTTCCGCCAACGAAGCGCCGTCTCGCGCAGCCTCGGCCGCAACCATCGCCATCAGCCCCATGCCCAGGCTAATCTGACCAGAGTCCACGGGCACGACGTGCAGGCTGCCGGCCACGGCTTCTGCACCCAGGCGCGCAGAGTTGAAGATGCCGCTATGTTGGGAGCTGAGGTGGATGGAGACAACCGCCTCCGTCTCAGCGGCCAGCCGCCGGTAGGTATCTTCGAAGATACCCGGCGCGGGCGCAGCCGTGCTGGGGTAATGAGGGCCAGTTTGTAGCCGCGCCAGGAACTCGGCGCGCGTGATATCCACGCCTTCCCGGAAGGTGTGATGGCCGAAGCGGACCAGGCAGGGGACAACCGTCATGCCCAGTTCGGCCATCATCTCGGGTGGTAAATCGACGGTACTATCAACGACGACCTTTACCGGAGGCATCGGAGGGGAAGCCGGAGCACGGGGACCAATTCTACCATTCGGGCGTCTCGTACACGATGACCCCCATTGCGGATGGCCCGATGTGACTCGCCAGTACTGGCCCGTATTGGACAATCGGGAATTCTATATCGGGGAAGAGTTGCTCCAATCGCTCCAGGAGCATCTTGGTCTCCTCGGTGGGGGTCGCGTGGCGTTGGACAATCGCAGCCTGTTCCAGCTCTGAAAACTCAGCCACAAATTCAAAGAGCTTTTCGACAGCTTTTTCGTGAGTGCGAACTTTCTCCAGGGGGATAATCTCGCCGTCTTCTACAAACAAAAGGGGTTTGATATTCAACATCGTGCCCAGGACAGCCTGCGCTCTCCCGATACGGTGGCCCCGCTCCAGGTAATCCATCTCATCTACGTAAAATACGATATAGATGTGAGGGATCATGCCGCGCACCAGCCGCACAACCTCGTCCAGGTTAGCACCCTCTTGGGCAGCCTGGGCAGCGGCCTTGGCCAGAATTCCCAACCCCAACGAAGTGGTCAGCGAGTCAATGACGGCAATTTTACAACGCCCCAGCAGGCTCTCAGCGCCACGCTGGGCGTGGTTTAGCGTCTGGCTGAGGCGGCCGGAGATATGTATGGATAGGATTTGGTCAGTGCGGGCGTGCAGGTTGGTGTACACCCGTTCGAAAGTCTGCACAGAAGGAGGCGACGTACGCGGAATCGAGCCGCCCTGCTCCAGGCGTTGGAAGAGCGCCTCAGGCGCGATGTCGATCCCATCTCGCAGCATCTCGTCTCCGATATGTACGTTCAACGGGACGACAGTGATATCGAGTTCCTGGGCCACGCCAGGCTCCAGGAAGGCCGTGCTGTCGGTAACAATGGCAACTTTTCCCATGTTTCTTCATCCAGGATTATTCTAAACTACTCAGGCCAGATAATCCTTGCGAAGGTTGCGAACCTTCGCAAGGGTAGCTGAGTAGTTACATTATTCTAGCGAAAGGATGTAGCGATAATGCGCCTGGCCCCCTTCGTGCACCTCTGTTTCGAGATTGGGATACGTCTCGACGATTTGATCGGCAAGGGCGTTGGCTTCTTCTTTGGTAGCGTCCTGTCCAAAATAGATGGTGACGACCTCGCAATCCCCGGCCTCGGCCTGGCCCAGCACCTGCATCACCACGGGCGTGTAGTCCTGCCCGGAGGCAACCAATCGGTCATCGAGCAGGCCAATGATATCCCCCTCCGCGACTTCGACGCCGTTGACCTGGGTAGATCGGACAGCACGAGTCACCTCGATGGTTTGAATCTCGCCGGCGGCGCGTTCCATGCGTTCAGCGTTGGTCTCTACGTCAGCCTGGTAATTGAAGGCCAATAAGGCGCTGATTCCCTGGGGAATCGTCTTGGTGGGCACTACGATGGCACGTTTGCTCGACAGCCCTGCAGCCTGTCGAACGGCCAGGATGACGTTACTATTGTTGGGCAATACCAGTACCTGTTGGCTGCCTACACGTTCGATGGCGTCCAAGATTTCCTGGGTGCTGGGATTCATCGTCTGCCCGCCGTGGACGATGGCGCTGGCCCCCAGGCTCTCAAAGACACGCCTCAACCCGTCGCCCGGCACGACGCAAACGGTGGCAATGTCAGTCACCTCCTCGGTAGCGACAGCAGACCTGGCCTGGCCCATCACAAATTCCTGGTATTGCTCTTCCATGTTTTCAACGATTACGTCGCCGATGACGCCCTGGCTGACCCCATAACTGATAGGGCCACCAGGATCCTGGACGTGGACGTGCACTTTGACGGTATGCATATCACCCACCACTAGCGTGCTCTCGCCCAT
>CAYTNQ010000269.1:0-5346 GCA_964439175.1 uncultured Anaerolineales bacterium
GATCACCTAATTCCAGGCCACGCTCCAGGTTGTGGGTGGTCATCAACACCGTACGGCGCGTGGCACCAACTTCGTGCAGCAGGTCAGTCAGCATGGCGGCTGCATGCTGGTCCAGGCCAGTGTCCGGCTCATCCAGCAACAAGATGGGCGGGTTGTGCAGCATGGCACGGGCGATAGCCAGGCGTTGCTGCATGCCCCGCGAATAAGTCCGCACCGGATCCCGCTGGCGACCCCATAGCCCTACCCGCCGCAACACCGTTTCGATGCGCGCATCCGCCTCGCTCACATCGTACATGCGGGCGTAAAAGTGCAGATTTTGCTCACCGCTCAAATCCTGGTAGAGCAAGGTCTTGTGCGAAACCAGCCCAAGTTGTCGCCGCACCTCAACCGCGCCATCGGCCAGATCATAGCCAGCTACGCTCACCTGCCCGCCCGTCGGCCTGGTGAGCGTCGAAATCACATTCATCAACGTGGTTTTACCAGCGCCATTAGGCCCGACCAGGGTCAGGAACTCCCCCTCGGCCACAGTCAGGTCCACCCCCTTGAGGACGGCGCGGTTGCCAAAGGCTTTAACTAACCGCTTAATTTCTATCATACGTAAAGTCTAGTAGAGGATTAGAATTCCTCTGCTTGTAATTGCCGCCAAACCTCGGCCAGCTCTGCTTTGCGCAGGGCGCGGGCGCGGCGATACACAGTCTCGTTCAGTTCCCCGTCTGCATAAGCCTGATCGAGGCGGGCCAGGGTCAGCAGCAACCGCTGGCGTTCCTGGGCCAGGTCACTCTCGCCGACAGAGGCTTCTCCCCTGAGTCGGGGGCGCAGCGACGGATAGCTCACAGTGAAAGCAATGGCCACCACTCCCAAGCCCAACACCACCCACAAAAGCGTCGTCTGCCTCAGTCCCGTCGAGGGCATTACCGTCGCATTATTAGACGCATCAGATGTGCCGGCAAACTGAATTTTATCCAGGTCATACAGACTGATGGGGATCACCTGACCTGCCTTCAGATCTTGTGCAGTGTACTGCAAAAAGGTCTGTCCTTGCGCCGTCCGTTCGCCACCAAAGGTCAACACATCGCTCTCCAACTTGGCCCCCACATCCAGCACAAGTCCGTTGACAGCAGCGGTATCGTAATACAGGGGACGATCCAGGCTGAGGGTCGCGCCGCTGTACGGAACGACGTAAACAAAGGCAGCCTCGAAGGTCTCCTTACCGGGGACAATAGGCGCTGTAGCCACCAACCCATCATCGGCCTCCAAAAAATCAACGCCCAGGGTGCCACTCTGCAAAAACAGGTTGTGTGCCCCGGCTGGCAAGGCCATGCGTACCGTCTCACGCAAACCATTCTCATCCACGCTACCCACATAGGCTCGGTCGCCGCTGTTGCTGAATTGATAGAGCTCAAGAACCGAGAAAAAGCCGGGCTGGTCGCCAAGGACGATAAAGTGGAGTCGCTCGACGCTGATGGCTCCATCGCTGGTGGTCGTTTCGTAGATGTTGAGCGGAAGCGACAATTGGGTGGTGTCCGGGTCAAAATTGACGAAGTCGCCCGGGAAGGAGACACCGTTGTAGACGACTTCAGCACGGTAGAAAGCATGGCTGGTCGTGTCGAGTCCTTCAAAACGGAAGCTGCCGCCAGCATCAGCCTGGGTTGTAAGCGGCGATAACTCTGCCTCTCCCTGCCAGCGTCGCAGCTCCACTTCCACGTTCCCGACCGGCTGGCCGGTAGTAGCGTTCTTCACCTGCCCGGTGACGACACCCTTATACGTGATGGGTTCGTAACTGAAGGTGCGCACGTAATCCACTACCTGCCAGCGTTCCTCTTCCGTCAGTGCCTTGCCCCCTGGAGCCCCTTCGCCCCCAGCGGGGAGCTGATCGGAAAAAGCCGGCATCTGCCCCCGACCCTGACTAACCACATCGAAAAGCGCCTGGGGTGATTGGGTGGCCATGGCGGCCGCGTCGGTGAAATCGGGTGCACCAGGGGTCGCTCCGCTCCCGTTGGGGGCGTGACATTCCTGGCAATTCTCGCGGTAAATGGCCTCACCGGCTGCTAACTGGTCAGGCGAGGTGGCGAAGGTTTGAGCGTAGGTTACCACGTCCCAAATCTGGTCATCACTGAGTTGCCCCCCCCAGGGAGGCATCATGCGATCCATTCGCCCCTCTTTAGCCACGGTGAACATATCGGCCAGGCTGCGCTGACGGGCAGCAGCCTGGTCGGTGAAATCGGTAGGCGGGTTATTGGCCATTTGAGGGGATTGGGCGGTAGAACCGTCGCCGCGCCCGCTGACGCCATGGCAAGGGGCGCAATTCTCAGCCCACAATGCCTCGCCGCGCACCGCCGAGGGCGTCTGGGTGGGTGACTGGCGAGGTGGCGCAGCCTGGACGGTGGTCACCACAATCAGGCCAACCAACAAAAGGGCCGTTCCCAACGCAGGGATCAGCCATGTCTTTCCTCGGAGAAGAACACGATGAAAGTGCACGTTTGATTTGAAAGTAGTCAATGTTTCCCTCGAATCTGCAAGTCTTCTTGTCTCTCCCCTACTCCCTACTCTCCGCTCCTTCAGTCAGCGGTGTGCCACAACGGGCGCAAAAGGCATCCTCCGGTTGGTGCGGGGTGCCGCATTGGGGGCAGGTATCGACCAGCGAAGCGCCGCAAGCAGGGCAAAAGGCGTCGCCGGGCCGGTAGGGCCGCCCGCAATCGGGGCAGGCCAATGTGTGCTTGCCTGACGCCACTACATGTTGGATGAGGGAGTTAACCTCAGCCTCCACTGCCGCCACTACATCATGGGAGATATCCTTACCATCGGAGCGCAGCTCGGCAACGGCGCTCTCGATCTCCGTATCCAGGGCGGCCTCGGCCTCTGGCGCCAGACGGTCGAGTTGCCGCAAGACTTGAGCGGCCTCGCTCATATATCGGTTGCGGACGATTTGATAGTCCTCGTCGGCGAGTTTGCCCGTCTCCCGGTCGAACTCGGCATCTTTGAGGGCAGCGTAAATGGCATCGCGGCGGGCAACAAGTTCGTCGACGGTGAAAGAGGCCGGCCCTTCTAATGACAGTAAGCGACGCACCCCGCTGTCTTTAGCCTGTGAGTATTGTGGTGCAAACAGCGGACGAAAGACAAAGGCAAAAGTCCCGACGACCAACAAGGCAATGAGGATGATAGGAATGACGGCCACGTTATGATCCTTCCCCGGCCAGCAGCCGGTCGAGCAGTCCGTAGAGCTGGGGCTGGGTGAGAGCGCCAATCTGGACGTGCTGGACGATACCCTCTTTATCTATAAAAAAGGTTTCAGGCACGCCAGTGGACTGATAATCCTGAAATATTCGAGACCCGATATCGGGGCCGTTAGGATAGGTAGTGCCATAGCGAGCCAGGTAGGCCAGTCCCGCACTATCAATGTCCAGATAGTCCACTCCGATGAACCAGACACCTTGGTCCCGGTAGTCGCGCCAGGCCTGCTCCAGCAGCGCCATCTCTTTGTCGCACTCCACACACCACGAAGCCCAGAAGTTAAGAACGACCACCTGACCGCGCATATCGGCCAGAGAGAAATGTTGGCCATCGAACTCGCCATTGAAGGCTGTCAGCTCGAAGTTGGGAGCCGGGTGGCCCTGTAATACCGTCGAGGTTTTGGGGCGCAACCCAAAGGCCAGTACAGCCACCAGGGCCAAAAGCAATCCAAGTATAAGCAGCAGCCAGACTCGCCGGCGCCGAGATGGTTTTGTTTCTGCCCGTGCTTGTTCTACGACACTCACGATAACTTCTCCAAATCTTGCTGCACACGTCGCAGGTATTCATCCTGCTGGATATCCTCTGCACCTGACACGTCGGCGCCACCGGTACCCTGCGCATACTTCGCGGGCACAGTGGCTCGCCGCTGCAACCAGCCCCGCATCAGGTAGGCCAGCCAGGCCAGACCCGCGATAACCGCTACCACAGGCAGTGCCCATACCCACACGAAGAAACCGCGTTTGGGCGGCACTTGCAACACGTGATCGCCGTAGCGGGTGGCGAAGTAATCCAAGATTTCTTGTTCGCCCTTGCCCTCGGCCAGCATCTCGCCGATTTGAGCGCGCCACTGAGCGCAAGTCTCCGTTGGACAGTCGGCCACGTTGATGCCCGTGCAGGTCGGGCAACTAAGCTTCTTGGCGACAGCATTGATTTCGTCGGCGGTGGGCTGCTGAGCCAGGGCCGGCGTCGCCATTAAGATGGCCAACAGCGTGAGGAGGGCGAATAACCAGAGCGATTTGTATTTTTTCATGTTCATCATACTACCTACCGCGTATTGCGGACTGCGTATTTACGCCGGGACTGCGCGCCGGGGGGCGCTGGCCAACGCCAGGCGGCGATCCTCAGCCGGATCGGGCCACGCAGCGACGGCGGTGCCCAGGATGAAGACAAGGCCACCAAGCCACAGCCAGTTGACGAGCGGGTTCACGTAGGCTTTGAAGGTAGCCGTCGCGCCGCCGTCCTCCCAACCGGCCACAATCACGTACAAATCCTCAATTAAGGAATTGCGCATGGATGGGATCGTCATCGGCTGCTGTTGCGGGATGAAGAAATCATGGGTGGGATGCAACACGCCAATTTCCTGCCCATCCCGGCTGACGCTTAAGGTGGCGCCAGTGCGATTCACATCGTCTGGGGCAGGCAGCGTGCGCAAGCCCTGGTAAGTCAGAGTGTATTCTCCAGTGAAGGGCGAGGTAATGCTAAAGGACTCACCGATGGCCAGGTTGCGCTGTGTTTCTTCCTGGAAGAAATGGGTGCCAATGACCCCCAGAGCCATCATAATCACCCCAAAATGGATGAGATACCCCCCGTAACGACGCCGGTTGCGCCCCATCAAAGTCCACAGGGCCGACAGATACCCTTCGCCTGCGCCGCGATGGCGAGCGCGCATACCACGCCAAAACTCCAGCAGGGTGACGGCGGCAGTGAAGGCCGCAATGCTGTAGAAGAGTGAGACCGGCAACACCCGCGCCTGGGTTCCTGGGAAGATAGCCAGGTCACGAATCCCCAAGGCAAAGAGACCCACGAACACTACCAGGCCCACCACCACCGGCCAGAGCAGCAAGCGGGCGAGCTTCTGTCTTGACGCCCGCCGCCAGGGCATCAGAGGGGCAATCCCCATCAGCACCACTAAGGCCGCCAACAGTGGTCCGTTCACCTGGTTAAAGAACGGGGGTCCCACAATAGCCTTCTGTCTGGCCACCAGTTCCGACACTACGGGGAAGATAGTTCCCCAAAAAGTGACGAAGAAAATGGCCAGGAAGAACAAGTTCTGGAGCAGAAAGATCGATTCCCGCGAAAACATCGAGTCCAGTTCGTTCTCACTCTTGAGAGTGT
>CAYTNQ010000270.1:0-5331 GCA_964439175.1 uncultured Anaerolineales bacterium
TCAATCTGGCCGCCGAAAGAGCCGGTGAGGATGACTCGCTCTAAGTCGGCCGGCTCCAGCCCAATCCGTGCCAGTAGAATATCTACGGCAGCGCGGATAGCCCCCTTAGCCTTTTGCAATTCGCGCACATCCCATTGCGACAGCCCCAGGTGACCATCAGGCGTCAACCGGATGCGGCGCGCACCGTGTGCATCTTTCCCCATACGCTGGGCGAATAGGGGCGGGTCTGGAGGAATACGGCCACTGGGCTCGATGACACCCGCTCGCCGTAGTTCATAGACCACGCTCAGCAACCCGGACCCGGTCAGCCCGACGGGCGCTTCCCCGGCGATGGTATCGAAGACTAAGTCATCATCTTCAAGGCGGACGCCGACGATCGCCCCATCCACCGCCCGCGTGCCACAGGAGATGTTCACGCCCTCGAAGGCAGGGCCAGCCGCTGTCGAGGCGGTGACGATACGCCGGCCGTCGGTGACCATCACCTCGCCGTTGGTGCCCAGGTCGATGGCCGCCATAGGGCCGGTTGGGTGATCGAAGCCAAAATAGGCCAGGCAAGCCAGGGCGTCGGAGCCGACGAAGCCGCCGATGAGCGGCGGCAGCGACACACGGGCGCCCTCAGGGAAGATGCCGCCCATAAGGGAGGTAGCATCCTGGATGGTTGCTTTGCTGTAGGGCTGGAAAGGGAGCTCAGCCAGTGTATCCAACGGCAACTGAGCCAGCAGATGATGCATGGCGACGTTGCCCACCACCGTCACTCGCTGAATACGCTGGCGGATACGGGCCGACAGTTTGAGCGAGTCGACTGCCTGGTTGATAGAGGCCAACGCCAGGTTGTGCAGCCGTTCGGCATCGACCGGGTCGCGGGTGGCGGCTGCCAGCCGCGAGATAACGTCGGCACCATAAACAGTTTGTTGATTGAGACTGGCCCCTCCGGTGCATACCTCGCCGTTGTCGAGCATGGTCAAAAAAGCGGCGACTGTGGTGGACCCCAGGTCAATGGCCAGGCCCAAGGGCACGTTGCTCCGCTTGTAGCGGTTGCTGGCTCGGAAGATCTTATTGGAGTAGACAACGATGGGAGCCAGCGTGACCATTGCGTCGTCTTGCACGCGGGCGCGGCATGCCAGCCGGTTACCTATCGCCAATTCGCCCGGCGTGAGGTGCTTCAGTTCCACCTCGTCGGGTGGGGCTATGCCCGCCTCTACCAGCACCTTGCACTTGCCACAGGTGCCGCGCCCGGCACAAGGTTGCTCCAGCGGCAGTCCTGTGGCGGCAATGGCATCGCCCAGGATGCTACCTGCCGCTGCTTCAACTGTTTCTGTTTTTTCGCCGTAGATTACGGTAATTGTTGACATAATAACCCTTGACTGAATTCAGCAATGTATCGTCTATCCTTTGGTCACCAGAACCTCTCGCACTTTGTCGTAAAAGTCCTGGACGTGGCTGCGCATAATCTGTTCGGCGCGGTCGGCATCACCGGCCTGGATAGCGTCCACCAGGTCCAGGTGCTTCCCCACGGAGGCGGGCAGAAAGCCCAGGTGAGGCAGGGCCAGGTACCACAGTCGCTGCGAGAGGCCGAAGAAATCTTCCAGAGTCTGGGCCAGATATTTGTTGTGTGCTGCCCGGGCGATGGCCTGGTGGAACTTGTGATCCAGGTCAAAGAGGCGACGGCTGAACTCTCTAAGGTCGGCCTCACCCTCTACTGGTGTGATGTTGGCCTGCTCCTGGCGCAGCGCTTCTAGCACGGCCAGGTCGTCCGGGCTGGCGCGCTCAGCAGCCAGCCGGGCACAGAGCGATTCCAGCGAGAGGCGCATCTCGCTGATTTGCTCCAGATCAGGGACGTTGACGTCGGCCACGTACAGGCCGTGGCGGGGGGTAATGATCACCAGGTTGTCGTGGGCCAGCAATTTGAGCGCCTCGCGCACTGGCACCATACCCATGCCCAGATCCTCTGCCAGGTGTTGCTCATGGATGGGCACACCTGGGGCCAGTTCCAGGGTGGTGATCTTCTCCCGGATCATCTCGTAGGCACGTTGGGTATCGACTCGCACTAGCTCCATAGCAATCACCTCTGCGACATCAACCTTGATTTATAAAGTCATTTTCATACGAGATAAGGGTATCTTCTCAAAAAGTAGGGGCAAACCCTTGCGGTTGCCCGCCGGGGCAGGCGCGGGACCTGCCCCTACCCCAAGATATTGAGAAGATGCAGATAAGGCTTACCGCGTCAGGCGTGGATTACCCACTGCCCTGGCCCGGATGCGATACGTGTCCAGCCCGTCGGTCATTTCCTCTATCACCACTTGTGGGTTATCGGCGCCTGAGCGCAGGGCAGCGCCCAGCGCACGCTCCCGGCTCGAAGCGCGGGCATGAGCCAGGGCGTCGTTTGCTTCTTCGAACTCTTGCCGTCCCTCGCTGGTCTGCATATAGTAACCGATGACTTCCAGTCCATCGCTCGACAGGCGTGGGTAGATTAAGATCTCCTCAACCACCATGACGCTGCCAGCGATCGCTCCCACTGCATTGGCAACCTGGTGATGATCCGGCAAGATCAGGTCAGTGTGAAGCGCGTCGGCCACATCTTTCAAAAAGATGCTGGCTGGTGCGCCAATACCAATGATGGGTTGACGCAGCCGGAAGCTGGTCTCTAATTGTGGATGCGTGGCGTGTAAGCTGTTGTAAAAGAACCAGCGCCCCATGTCATCATCCTTGGGCAGGGTGAGCAGGCGTAATTTCTTGCCGCTGAGAAAAGTGATAATGGCGTGAACGATAACCTCTGTCATCTGCGACCACACCTGCTGACGGAGATCTGTGGGGTCCCGGAACTGGAAACGAGAAAAAGCGCCCAGAGCCTGCGACGCCGCCTCAACATCCCATTGAGCATAGCGCCCCTCAACGTGAAGCAGATCAGTGGGAGTGAGGCCCGCTTTGCCAATAATCTCCTGACGTAGCAGGTCACCTGCGCCGACCTGGGCCACGTGCAACAGGTTGAGGTGCTTGAGTATCTCTGGCACTGGTTTTGGACCGTCGCGCAAAAAATCTATCAGCACCTTTTCCTGCGCCATCTTCGGAGTACTCTCGTCCTGTGGCTCGCGCAACAAGAACCAGTATTCCAACCACTCCGGTGTTGCCTGGGCCCAGGTTCGCCTCAACAGGCTTTTGAGACGGTTCTGTACCTGGGGATATTGGTGGGCCAGGTAAGCCAGGGGAACCACCCGCTCCGGGCCGAGGGTGATTTCATTTTCACGGCCGAGGGCAATGTGGCTGTCGCCGCCGAGGGCGATGGAAAGCAAGTTGGCCGCCTTTACCGACGTCTTGTAATCACCAACGGTAGCCCCTTCTTCGCTCACGGCCACCTGGCCTCCCTGAATAAGGGCGATGTCGGTAGTGGTGCCGCCAATGTCTACAACCAGGGCGTCGTCCAGACGGGAAAGGAATCGACCACCGATGGCGCTGGCCGCTGGTCCAGAGTGAATCGTCTCCACCGGCGTGCGGGCGGCGAATTCGTCGCTCATTAGTGTGCCGTCGCCGCGCACTACCATAAGTGGCGCATCAATCTGGCGGCGTTCCATCGCCCGCCGCACAGCGATGATGAAGTCTTGCAGAACGGCCAGCAACGAAGCATTGAGAGCGGCCGTCGTCGCTCGTTCTACTGATCCAAGCTTGGTCGAGAGTTGATGTCCCAGTACGATGGGCAGGTCACAAATGCTTGCGACGGCGTGGTACACCCGGTTTTCGTGCTCTGGGTTGAGCGGACTGAAGTAGCTAGACACAGCAATGGCATCTACCTGGCCTTTGATTTCGTTGACTTTGGCCAGAATAGCCGGCAAGTCGAGCATCTCCTTCTCCCGGCCATAGAGATCGTGCCCCCCGGCAAAGTAGTAGTAATGCGGAGTGGCAAAGCGACCCTCCATTTTGAACGAGGCAACCAGATCTGGGTCGTAGCCGATGAGCAGCAGCGCCACGCGCTTGCCTTTGCCCTCGGCAATGGCATTGGTGGCCAGGGTAGTGGAGATAGAAACCATCTTGATAACGGACGGGTCTTCGATGTGGATGCCTTCTATGACCTGTTCGATGCCGATAGAGAAATCACGCTTGGTGGTGAGGCTCTTGTGAGAAGCCATCACCTGGCGCGAGTGATATTCCAGCAGCACGCCATCGGTGTAGGTGCCGCCGGTGTCTATGCCCAGTACCAGACTACGCTGGAGGCCGCTGTTTGTGTCCAAAGTGTTAACCTCGGGATGGAAGGATGGAAGATTGGAAGATGGAAGATGGGGCAACGGTGCGTATAGATACTTTCTCTCACCTTCCAACGTAACTTCTCAATATCTTGGGGTAGGGGCAGGTCCTCCCCGGAGGGGATCTATGCGTGCGCCTGCCCCGGCGGGCAACCGCAAGGGTTTGCCCCTACTTTTTGAGAAGATACCTTCCAATCTTCCAATTTCTCGCGTGCCTACCCAAACATCTTCACGTCCAGCTCTTCGTCCTTGTGACGCGCATCGGCCAACTCACAAATGCGGCGCAATTCTTTGTACATCCCCTCGTCCAGGAGCGGTTCTGTCTCAGTCTCCAGGATTTCAATCACCCGGTCATGGACGCGCTCACCGTAGCGTTTACTTCCAGCCTGGGTCCAGTTCTCCCAGTTCAGGCGATCTAATAGCTTGGGTCGCCAGATTTCCGTCTTGAAGCGGCTGTAGGTGTGATCTTGTTCGAGATAATGACCCCCCGGGCCGACGGCCTCCATCACGTCCAACGCCATCGTCTCGTCGGAGACGGGGATGCCACGCAGGATGCGTTTTACCATGTCGATGATCTCGTCGGAGGCGACCATCATCTCCATAGAGCTGGTCAAGCCTTGTTCGATGTAACCCACGTCGTGGATCATATTACCACCGACGAGAGCAGATGTGGCGATGTTGATGGTAGCTTCCATAGCTGCCTGTTCGTCGAAGTCTTTGACATCGGAGCAGCCGGCCGTCTCGTACATAGGTACCCCCAGCCATTTGGTGATCTCGGTATAGGCGGCGCTGAGCAGTGCCATCTCCGGTGAGCCGTAGCAGTAGACCGTGGTTATCATATCCATGTTGGACATCAGGCCGCCAATAATGAGGGATGCCCCTGGTTTGCGCAACTGGCTGAGAACGATGCCAAACAAACTCTCGGTGAGGGCCTGCACTGCTGTCCCGGCCAGGGTCGTGGGTGCCGTAGCGCCGGCCAGCGGGCAAGGCGTATAGACGAAGGGAATATCATTGTCGCAGGCAAAGAGGAGCTTCTGTACCACTTCTTGGGAATGGCTCAAGGGTGACACGGGCTCGATATACAGAGAGAAAGCAG
>CAYTNQ010000271.1:0-5225 GCA_964439175.1 uncultured Anaerolineales bacterium
AACCGAGAAGTATCCAGGCAAGATATTTTATGGGAGGCGAAACATAAAGAACATCGAGGGCGGATACCAGGTAAAAGAATAAGGCAAATGAGAGGCCGTTTACGACATAGCCCAATGTCTCTTTTATCTCTCGTTTCATCCCTACCCCTCCTTCACCTGGCCAGGAAGGCTGATGAATATCCAGGCCGATGATCTCCCCAATGGTCTCCACAGTCTCTGGCAACACAGCCAGGTGGATCGTAGATGGGTACCTTCGGGGCGTGTTTGATATCAATCGGCGACCATATGCCTGATAAGAGCGGTCAGTTCCTCGGCATGGATGTAGCCGACAACTTGCATATCCTGCTCCGTCACACCCTCGACCTCTGCCACGGCCTGCTGGATGTAGAGCGCCAGCGGCACGGCCAGAGGGCACAAGGGCGACGAGGGGCGGAACTTGTAGGTCACATGCCCACCTTCGCCTACCATCAGGTCTTCGATCAACCGCATGCGGACGACGTCCACACCCGTTTCTGGGTCTATCACCGTTTGTAACCGTTCGATAATGGCTTGTTCGAGGGAGTGAGTTGACCGCCTTATCGTCTATCCCCCTCCTGCTGATTCAAGCGAGCCGTCACATGCTGCCAGATGTGCATAATGGCCTGGCTGGCAGCCGCATCGGGCCGGTAGGCGGTGACCGGCTCGCCACACACCATAGCTTCTGTCACCGTTTCATCGAAGGGGATATGCCCGATCATCTCCACGTTGTGGGCTTGGCAGTGGGCCTCGATCCGGCTCGTGCCATGAGGGTAGAGATCGGCCTTGTTAACGCACACCAGGGCCGGTACACCAAAATGCTGGGTGGTTTGCAATACGCGCCCCAGGTCATGGATACCGGCCGCCGTGGGTTCGGCGATGATGAGCGCCAGGTCAGCTCCGGAAGCCGCACTGATGACCGGGCAGCCAATCCCCGGCGGGCCATCCACGATCACAACCTGATAGCCCTCGTCCAGGGCCAGCAAGCGCGCCTGCTGCTTGACCAGCGTCACCAGCTTGCCCGAGTTCTCCTGCGCCGGGCGTAGCTCAGCGTGGAACAACGGCCCATAGCGGCTCTCGGAGCGGAACCAGTAGCCCGCCAATTGGGGTTCCATATGAATGGCTTGTGCCGGACATTGATAGACGCACGCAGCACAGCTATCGCACGCAATGGGGTCAACGCGATAAACCTCACCCCCCGAGGCGGCCACCGAAGCAACCGCATCGAAGCGGCAGACCTCGACGCAGAGACCGCACCCCTCACACAGAACCAGGTCGATGATCGCCAGACTGCCGCCGGTAAAATCGTGTGTTTCCAGCCGGGTGGGGTCAAGCACCAGTTCCAGGTTCGAGGCGTCGACGTCCGCGTCGGCAAGCACAGCCCGCATCGGTTGCTGCCCATCGGCCGCCAGGTGAGCCAGGGCAGCCGCGACGCTAGTCTTGCCGGTACCCCCTTTGCCGCTGAGAATGACCAGTTGCTTAACTTGTTTCATCCGGCCACCTCGCCTGCGAGTTCCTGGATGCGGCAACCCGCAGGGCTATCAGTTTGTGCAGGGCACGGAAGCGTTCCACGTACTCAGGCCGGACGGCGACAAGGGGTTGGCCCCTGGCAATCGCCGCACCGATCTCGCGCTCGAACGGGATGCGCATCAGCACCGGCAGGCCGGCCTCCGTGCAAAACTGGTCTACCCCGGCGTCCCCTATCCCGTCCCGGTTGACTACCACGCCGGCCGGGATGTTGAGCTCGCGCACCACCTCGACCATCAGCCGCAAGTCGTGCAGGCCAAAGGGCGTCGGCTCGGTGACGAGCAGGACAAAGTCGGCCCCACGCACCGCTTCGACTACCGGGCAGGAGGTGCCCGGCGGCGCGTCCATAATCACGGCCTGCCCCGCCCGTGCCGGGACCCACTTCTTGAGCTGCCGGATGATGGGCACCGCCATCGGCTCGCCGACATTCATCACGCCTCGCGCGAAGTAAATGCCCGAGGGCGTAAGACCGGCCTGCAATACGCCCATCACGTCCAATCTCTCGCTGATCGCCCGTTCCGGGCAATTCAGAGTGCAGCTTCCACAGCCATGACACAGCTCCGGGAGGACCAGGACCCTATGCCCGATGACGGCAATGGCGTGGAACTGGCACACCTCCGCACAGCGCCCGCAGAAAGTACAACGGCTTTCATCCACGTCGGGAATGAGGATGCCCACCTCTTCCCGCCGCTCGAAGGTGGGGGCGAGAAAGATGTGGGCATTGGGCGCTTCTACGTCGCAATCCAGGAAAAGCGGGCCCTTAGGGGTTTGGGTTGCCTCGGGCACAGAATGGCATTCGGGCACGAGACTGAACGCCAGGCTGGTCGCCACCGTCGTTTTGCCGGTGCCACCCTTACCGCTGGCCACGACGACGCGTGTCACTGCCTACCTCGTCCTCCACGGCGCCCAGCGCCCGTCGCGTGGTGCCCGGGGCCAGTAGGGGCCGTAACCTGTTTCAACTCTCCCCCCTGATAGCGGGCCAATAGTTCGCTGGCAGTCAGCGATTCGCCGGTCGGGGCCAGGAACATCTGAACCCCGGCTGCCGCCAGTGCCTCATAAGCGTTTGGGCCAAAATCGCCGCTGATCGCCACCTGGACTCCGTGCTGGGCCACGAGTTGAGCTGCCTGGACGCCGGCCCCGCCCGAAGCAGTGACAGCCGGGTTAGGATACGCCTGCCATTCAAGCGTGTCTGAATCGATCACGAGAAAGTATGCCCCCCGCCCAAAGCGCGGGTCCACTTGCGCGTCAATGCTGGGTGAGATGGTAGTGATGACTATTTTCATGGGTTAACTCAGCAAGTTCTCAAACTCGTCCTCGTGTTCAACTTCTTCGCCGAGGATATGGACAATGAGGTTATAGGTGATGGGATCTTTGCCGTGCGTCTTCTGAGCCAGCTTGTTGTAGACTTCGATGGCGCCGCGCTCGGCGTCGATCACTGCCTTGACTATGGTTTCAAAGTCCTTCTCGTCAGACGGTGGAGTTGGGTAACCGTCGTTGCTGGCCCCGATGAGTTTGCTGACGTCGGCTAATGGCTTGCCCCCCAACGAGACGATGCGCTCGGCTAATTCCTGCTGATGCTCCAATTCGTCTTTTGACGTATCCAGAAGCAGAGCCGCCAGTTGTTTGGCAGCCGGCCGGCCCGTGACCACCTGGGCCATGTAGTTGTATGCATAGGCGGCCAGCCACTCGTCCGCATACGCTCGATTGAGATCGGCGATGAGTTCCGCCACATCCAACCCAACGATCTGTTTGCCTTTGATACCCATTTCGATTCCTCCTAGTTCTGGTAAGCCATCTCTGGCTTCCACACTTCCCAAACTTTGCCCACTGACGTACTGATAGACCTTCACCTGGCACATCAACTCGGCCACATTACGGCCCACTTCTTTCGCTCATCCTTTACCTCCAAATTGAGAATCTCGATAGCAGCCGATCCAGGTTGGCGCTCTTGACCATACCCGGCCACGGTTGCAGGGCCAGCAGCACAAAACCTGGATTTACCTGACGATGAGACCCCTGGACCGTTCTTAATCGGCGTGATGGTAATGGTCATGGCTCCCGGCGCACGGTTCGATGCCGCGCAACTCGCCGGCCAGGTAACTCTGTAGCACCTGGCGCACGCTACCGGAGGCACCTGTAACGGCCTCGATGTTGTACTGCTGGAAAAAGCCCACCGCTCGGCCGCCCATCCCTCCGGTTAGCATCACGTCTGCCTCCTGGCTGCTGATGAAGACGGGCACCTGGCCCGGAGCGTGGTTACCGTAGTAGGGGTTGTCTACAGCAGTTACCGCCTTGATTTCCTGCCCCTCGAGATCGACCAGGACGAAGCAGGGGCACCGCCCGAAGTGCTCACTGACCGGGCTGTCCAGGCCGTTTTTGTTGGCTGCTGAAATGGCGATACGCATACGATAACTCCTGTTCTGTATGTGGGATTACATTGGCGCCGGCACTGGTGCGAAGGTGCCGGCGAACTCACCAACCTTGGCGCCGGCGATGGCGCTGGCGCGAACGGCCTCCCCGTCTGCCCTGCCCCGAGGCTATCAGGGGCTGGTTGTCGGAGTGTGGCCAGCGGGAGGATAGGGTTGATCCGCTGGACAGCCGCCGCTCAAGGGCGTCCAGCAAGACATCAGCAGCGCGTGGCACGAGCCAGCTTCCGACAAAGCTCAAAGCTGTGCCGGCCAGGGCTGCCAACTGGCCGGATCGTCCCAGTGTCTGGGGGAACCTGGTGGCAGGGACGGGTGTCACTGGACGATCGACGATTTCTCCTTCTACCATCGGAATCAGCTCGAACGATTCAGCTTGCTGGATGGCGCTATGGGGACATGCGTCCAGGCAAACGAGACATGCATTGCACAGCGCCGGGTCAATCGTCGCCACATTTGCTTCGTGGTCCAGCCTGATCGCACCAGGGGGACAGGCGTCCACGCATACTCCGCAACCGGTGCATAGGCTATGATCTATACGCAACAACGTTTTCACCCCCTCTCCACTCTTAAACCTTCCGCTCACAAGGTCGACTCAGTCCTTCTCCAATGCCTCAAGCCGCTCTATGACTTCGCTCAATTGGCGGCGCAGCTCGTCAGCCGTCTGGCGTAAAACAGCAATCTCCTCCTGGCGCGAGGTGGGCGCTTCCGGCGTTGGTGGGCCTACTGGGGTCGACGGGATAGCCTGCCCGCCACCGCCCCAACCGACGCCACGGCCCAGACCCCTCCCCCGGCCTGCGCCCCGCCCCATGCCCATCCCCCGGCCACCCCTCAAACCGCTGTGAGAAGGCACGTTGGCTCCACCGAGGAGAGAGAGGCGGCCCTGCTGGAACATCTCCGCGGCCTGCCGCACCGTCCCCTCCAAGATATGGTAAACCGGCACATCCGCCGCCTGGAGGGCGTTGGCTGCGTTCGGCCCGATATTGCCCGTGAGCAGCGCCTGGGCACCACGTTCGACGACGAACTGAGTGGCCTGGATGCCGGCCCCGGCCGAAGCGGAAATGGCCGGGTTCTCAATGGCCTCAAACGCCAGCGTTTCGGGGTCCACAAACATGTATATCGGACAGCGCCCGAAAACGGGGCTGATCGGCGCATCGAGCTGATCCCCATTGGCAGTGACGACGATTTTCATAGGTGTCAATCCTTCCTGATTGGTGGTATAATGTCATTCCCCGGCTCGTCGCTCCCCCGATGGGAGCC
>CAYTNQ010000272.1:0-5194 GCA_964439175.1 uncultured Anaerolineales bacterium
CTTGCGGGTGTCCAGGGCAGGTGCACCCGCAGGTCCCCTCTGGGGAAGACCTGCCTCTACCAACCCATTTTGAACGCGCCCATATATTTTGGTTGTATTGCCTGCTGTGTTATAATTTCGGTGCGTATGAGTGCTCAATAAAGTCGGGCGTCTAGGCGTGAAATGCGGTATCAAGGGCACATTTCACTTTGGGGGCGAGTTGGGCACAACGCGGATTTGGCTACGGATACACGGATTCGGGCCAGCGCGACGTTGAAAATCCGTGTATCTGTGACTCAATCCGTGTCAGGCTGGCTACCTTTCAATCAATCTGCCCCAAAAGGGAAATACATTTGGTACCATTGATGCATTGAAATTCCCTGTTCTTATGTGTATCATGGAGAAGCTAGTACCCTGTTAACCATGATTTGGTAGGTGAGAACAGTCGTCACGAGCGTCAAATGAACCAATCAATTTAGCTTTGACAGGGCACTAGTACTCTGTCAAGGGTGATTTGATCCCGCTTTGCGGGATTTGATGAGTAACGGCAAGCGCCATAGTGGTCGATTCGACTCGTCAATTTAACATTGACAGAGCACTGGCTGACTCAGAGGCGAATTGTACATGGACCGAAGACGCTTTTTCCCAAGAGGAACTTGCGGGTTAATAGCACGCTTTATCCCTTTTATGATCACCGCGATCGTGGTGGCGGTGATGATATGGCCGATCTTCGCCTATGCGCAGGGCCCCTCCGGGGAAAAAGCACGCCCGGAACCCCTTACCCCATCTCCAACCAACCGCCGTTTTGTGCCTGGCGAAATCCTGGTAAAGTTCAAGCCTACGGTTGGCCAGCTCAGTGCGCAGCGTGCCCTGGAAGCTCGTAGCCTCCAGGTGTCGGGTGCCATCCAGTCTATTGGCGTGCTCAAGGTGACAGTTGAGTCAGGTCGAGAACTGGAAACAATTGCCGCTTTGCGCCAGAATCCAAACGTGCTGTATGCCGAGCCGAACTATATTGCTTACGCGTTGGATACCATCCCTAACGATTCTGGTTACGGGAGCCAGTGGGGGTTACCCAAAATCAAGGCTCCCGCCGCCTGGGATATCACAACCGGGGGAAGCGACGTCACCATTGCAGTGGTTGACACCGGGATTGACCTGGATCATCCAGACTTGAATTGCTCTGGCAAGCTAACCTCCGGTTGGGACTTCATCAACAACGATGCAACCCCCGACGACGACCACGGCCATGGCTCGCACGTGGCCGGGATCGCAGCCGCTTGCACTAACAATAGCACCGGCGTAGCTGGCGTGGCCTGGGGAGCGCGCCTGATGCCGGTCAAGGTATTGGATGCCTACGGTATTGGCAGTTATGGACAGGTGGCGAGTGGCATCACCTACGCCGTAGACCACGGCGCTGACGTCATCAATCTAAGTCTGGGTGGCAGCGAGAGCAGTACCAGTTTGGCTGATGCCATCCAATATGCCTATGATCATAGCGTCCTCGTCGTCTCCGCGGCCGGCAACTGTGCCCAGGGTGGATCCCAATGTGGTTATCTTACCAACCCACTTATATACCCGGCTGCCTACCCCACTACTCTGGCCGTGGCAGCTACTGATTTCAGCGATAATTGGGCTAATTTCTCCGAGTACCACCCCTATGTGGATGTGGCTGCTCCGGGCGTCAGTATCTATAGCACGTGGAAAAATGGCGGTTACAACTGGCTTAGTGGCACCTCGATGGCTACTCCCTACGTGGCCGGGCTGGCCGCCCTCATCTGGTCCCTTGACCCCAGCCTGACCCGCGATCAGGTGCGCGCCATAATCCAATCGACGGCCGACGACGTATGGACCTCCGGCAAAGATGACTACACCGGCTACGGCCGCATCAACGCCCGGCAGGCGCTGGAATCATTGGCCAATCTGCAAATTTCTCCCGAGCAGATTGGGTTCCTGGTTGACGACGACAGTGGCCCCTTCCCGGCCTCGAAGGTTATCGAGATTACCACGACCAGCCACGATGCCATCAACTGGACTGCGAGTGTCTCGCCCTCGGTTTCGTGGCTGAGCGTAGCGCCTCCGGCTTCCGGGACTGTATCGGCCGCCTCGGCGGCTAGCTTCACCCTGGTAGCCAGCCGTCCCGCCGCTTACGGTACCCACACGACGACAGTGACGGTGACCGGCACTACAGCTTCAGGTGGCACCGTCGGCCCGGAGATCATCCAGGTTCACATCAGCTACCTCTCTGACCTCTACGAATACCGCTTCCCGATCATCTTCAAGAATGACGTGCCTTAAAGCCGGATGAGACGCCACGCTTGTATGGCGAAGTCCCAGGAGGGGGCGAAGTCCCAGGAGGGGGCGAAGTCCCAGGAGGGGGCGAAGTCCCGGCACGGGGCGAAGTCCTACTATGGGGTGGCTCTGGGGATGGCCATCTTGGCCTTGACTATGGTGTTTGCCCCTGGAGATGTATCTCAAGCCGCTGCGCCCCACACCCTGCGAGCGGCCCATTGGGTTCTCACCACCGAGGCTGACTGGTACGCCGGGAGCCTGGATGGGCTGGCCGTCGTCACCCCTGAGGGGGGGGACGACGTACTTACGTTGGCTCCAGGGCACGCCGCCGGATTCTTCACTTCGCCTGTCCATCGAGCGCCCTATCCCATCACTGCTGCCGCCCTCTTTTGGTCGGCCGATACGACCGATGGGAGCGGGTTGGCTGTTGAGATACGCTTCAGCCAGGATCAGGCGACCTGGAGCTCCTGGTATCCCATCTACCATCCGGAGACCCAAGCCGACGGCCGTACCTATGGCGAAAACATCGTTGCCTTCGAGGGCGCGCGATTCGTCCAGGTTCGGGTGACACTGAGCGCCCTGACTCCCACCCGCTTTCCGCATCTCTTCGACCTGACCGTGGTGCTGATTGACGCCGGCAATGCCCCCACTCCTGCCCAGGCGCTGGCTGCCTCGGCGTACCCGCCTGTTGCCAATCGTCCACCGATCATCTCGCGCGAGGCGTGGGGGGCTGACCCTGCCTACCTGGACTGGTCGCCTGAGTACGCACCTGTCCAGCGGATGGTGCTGCATCACACCGCTACAGCCGGCGGAGGCAACCCGGTGGCCGAGGTGCAGGCTATCTATTACTACCACGCTGTCACCCGAGGCTGGGGCGACATCGGCTACAACTATCTGGTGGATCCCTACGGTAACCTCTACGAGGGGCGCTATGGCGGCGATGATGTTATCGGCGCCCACACTGCTCGCTGGAATACCGGCGCCTTAGGTGTGGCCTTGCTGGGCTGCTATGACCCGGATGATTGCCTGACGGGGCAATCCCCACTGGCCACAGCTCTGGATGCCATCGCCGACCTGATGGCCTGGACTGCCAGCCGCCGTGTGATAGACCCGCGTCAACAAGCCGCTTTCAGCAATGTTTATGGCGACCCACCTCTCAATCTCTACCGCTTGGCCGCCCACCGGGACTACAGCCAGTACCTCGATGGTCAATGGTACAACGCTACCGCCTGCCCGGGCGACACGCTCTACGATGAACTGTCGACGTTGCGAGCTGAGGCCTGGTCACGTATCCCTGACGACGACGTGCGCTTCGATAGTCACGATACCCCGGCTATGCTTCAACCCGGCCAGGCCATCAGCGTGAGCCTCAGTCTGCGTAATGCGGGTAGGGAGCCATGGACCCCGGGCGACGTGCGCCTGGGCTATCGCTGGCTGGATGGTGTGGGGAGCCTGATCGCCGAGGAAATGGAGGCCGGTTCGCTTTCAGCCGAAGTCCCCTTCGCTGGCTCTCTTCCCCTGACGGTCACGCTCACCGCGCCGCCTGTCACCGGGACTTACACATTGCACTGGGACCTGTATCGCTCCGGCGCGGGCTGGTTCGCCGACCTGAGTTCTGCCAGTGAGCCGTTGGAGGTGCCGGTAAGTGTGGCCAACACCGCTGGCTTGCCCTATCGCCTCTTCTTGCCGCTGATCGTCCGGGGTAAAGAGCTATAAGACTTGACCTAGCGTCGTCGCCCACTGGCTTGAGGACATATTGCTGGAGGTGAGTATACCATAGGCCAGAGGTCCCAGGGACTAAAGGTTTATTGTCGGCGGAGGGAACCTCTGCTAAACTGTAAGCTAGAAAGTAACTACTCAGCTACCCTTACGAAGGTTGCGAATAACCTTGGTAACAGGGCGGATTTCGGTAGGTCAAGGCACTTTCGCTCTGAAAACTCTCACCAAACCTTCGCAAGGGGTATCTGGCCTGAGTACTTACGCTAGAAATTGCAGTTCCAGTGGAGTGTTCCATGAGCACCGATAGAACTCAACTTGCGATCTTCCTCGTCGTGATGTGCGTGGTGATAATGGGGGTGCTGTTGGTTTTTCAGCACGTTTGACATCACTCGACCCCTTAGCCGTAGGGTTAGAGGATTGTGCCAATCTCCTGCCAGGGTAAGATTGGGAGGGGAGCTCTGTGAAATCAGCGTCAATGATTACGGGCGATGAACCTTTCCACCTGGTCTCCCGGCCATAGAAACAGGGCTCAGCCGTATTATCCTTCACGACAAAGCTCTTCGCCAGCGCTATAAGCGATCTAACTTGACATATAATTTTAATAATGATATGATAGGAGCGAGTTAAGCCCATACTCAATCCGTGTGTAGAGCCAGGGCTGGACATCTCGCAAGGAGCGATTTGATGAGCCCGCTCGATTCATCCCGCCGATTCTCGCCTGTTCGTCTGGCGCCGCTGCCGCCAGGTCGCCCGCGACCTGGTTGGAAATTTTGGCGCGCGTTGTCTCCCCGGTCGGGTCACATGATCTGTCTTGCTCCGGTCATTTTCGTCATGCTCGTTTTTGCCGTGCTCTCCCAACTACAGCCGCTCGGGAGAACGCCGAACCCGGCCATAGCTGCTGCGCCCCTGGGACGCACCACTGTCACCACCACGACCATCACCATTCCGGCCCACGTGGTCGAGCCGGCCCTGGTACGGGAGTTCAACGCTACCTACAATATGCCTTACTACCGCCTTGACCGCGACCGGTACGACCCCAATCGCGTCGAGAACCGCACCTTTACCCTCATTGTGCTGGAGAACGATTACCTCAAGCTGAGCATCTTGCCCGAATTAGGCGGCCGCATCTACCAGGCCATCTTCAAACCCACGGGCAACAACGAGTTCTACCAGAACCCGGTGCTCAAGCCCAGCCCCTGGGGGCCGC
>CAYTNQ010000273.1:0-5182 GCA_964439175.1 uncultured Anaerolineales bacterium
GCACCCACGCTTCATTGGGTGGCTCCTCGCCATTTACGTAGGATTCGTAAAAGGTTTCCGAGAGCACGCCATACTTGCGTTCGTAGGCGCGCATTTCATCTTCGAGAGCATAGATATCCTGAAGAATGTCGTCAAGTGTCATCGTACTGCTCCTGTCACCCATTCGCTAAATACCAACCCGCCTGCATTATAGCCTAAGCGGGGAGGTAATACAAATGTCCGATGTTTCAAGTCTGAACACCAATTCCTCCTTCAACACCTTCTACCTGTCCGAGATCTACCGCTACCATCGCGGCCAGTATATCGACATGCGCCTGCTTTCCAGCTTCAATGGGCGCCTGTCGGCCCGGCAGGAGTCGGAGCATACTCTGGCCCTCAAGACCGGGGACGCCGGTTGGCTGGACAACATGTTCGCCCGCGTCCTGCGCGTCACGCCCGAGCTGGAAGTGGGCGACGTCTACACCACGCCGCTCTTCACCGCCACCATCTTGGCCGTGACGCCGGGGGGGCAGGACGTGCAGGCGGTGCGCTTCGAGTTCGTGCACCCCCTGGACGATCCGTCGCTGCTCTTCCTGTATTACGATGGCGGGCGCTACCGCCGCTGGGGGCCGTCATCGGAGTGGGAACTGCTGAACCCCCGGCTCGATCCCTGGGCCTTCTGACAAGAGGTTGACATAACGAAATGACTTATGCAGCGGAACACAACAACGAACAAACTGATAGTCCTCCTGACATTCGTTGTATTCTAAATTCGTTGTAGTGTTATGGGAGGGCAGGGGGGTATTGTATTGTGCTACATTTGGCATCGACCCCCGCTCGTAAGGTGCACTACACTGACAGCACTGATGAAGCTTATGAAGTTGGCTTGAGAATGAATTCTCAAGCTGGTACACAAAGCATGTTATGTGAAGATTAAGGAATTAAACGGGTTACCGATGCATAGGCCGCACCGCCGTAGAACAGGCGGTGCTAGGTAGATTTCCTGAGAAAAACCGGCCTAGCACCGGCTCTTCTCCCGCAGGGACCCCCGTGGGGTAGGCCGGTGCGGCTTTTGCCGTGTTACCCAGATAATTTTTGAACCTTCATTAAACAGGCTAAAGAGGCGGAAATCTTATGCGTTTAGTGCGTTTTGAACGCACTTGTCGTATCAGCATTGGAATTCATTCCGATGCGGCTCTGAGGGACTCAGAATCGGTGTGCTTGCCCGGTGTTTTGTGCTATAATGCGGCCTCCAGGAGGTACTCTTGAATTCCTCTTATATTATTTGGAATGGTTCATAATCTGGTTGACACTTTTTCACGCGACGAATGACGAAAATTCGCCTTGGTCGTTCGTCTTCCCCCATTCGGGGGGCCTGCGGGTTCGTCCTTCGTCGTTGGTCAAACCCGTAGGGCTATCAGTTTGTGTGTCAACCAAGTCGTTTCACCTAACAGGTATATGCATGAAGTCGTTTCTGACGCCTGTATTCGTCGGGCGTCGTGAAGAGTTAAGACAACTCGGCGCCACCCTGGCCGCTGTTCAGGCTGGCGCCGGGCGCTGTGTCCTCGTCAGCGGCGAAGCCGGGATCGGCAAGAGCCGTCTTCTGGCCGAAATGCGGGGCCGGGCGGCCCAAATGGGTTTCACGCCTCTGGCCGGCCGCTGCTTCGAGCAGGACCGCTCCTTTCCCTACGCGCCCCTCATCGATATGCTGCGTCCCTTCCTGGCCCAGGGCGCGGTCGCGGACCGGCTTGATGCCCTCGGCTCGCTGGCGGCTGAATTGGTCAAACTGCTGCCTGAACTGGCGGCGCATCTCCCCGTTTCCCAGTCCGCCGCCCCGCTGGAATCTGAGGTCGAACAGCGGCGTCTGTTCGAAGCTTTAACCAGTCTCTTCTTGCACCAGGCCCAGGCCGGGCCGGTCTTACTCATCGTGGAAGATCTGCACTGGAGCGATCAGGCTAGCCTGGAGTTCCTGCTTTATCTGGTCCGGCGCATGGCCGAGCATCCCATGCTCCTCCTGCTAAGCTCGCGCGGCGCCGATGATCAGCCCGGACTGGTCGAGCTATTGGCCGGGTTGGATCGGGAGCCAATCGCCCAGGAGATCAGGCTCGATCCGCTAACTCGGGCTGAAGTGGCCGAGCTGCTCAAGGCCATCCTCGGCCAACCTCAGCCTCTCTCAGCAGAATTTGTGGGGACGATCTACAGCCTGACCGAAGGCAATCCCTTCTTTGCCGAAGAAATCTGCACGTCGCTGATCGCCAGCGGGGACATCTACTACGCCTCGATGGGAGATGCGGCGGCCATCGGCCACAGCCTCAACCGCCTCGGTAACTGGCTGATGAACAGCGGCCAGCCCTTCGAGGCCCTCGACTATCACCGTGAGGCGCTGGATGTTTTCGAAAGGCTCGACGATCGGGCCGGCATCGCCGCCACGCTGGATCTGCTGGCGATGACCAGCAATCAGTGCAGTGATGGGGCGGGGGATGAATGGCTCTTCGTTCCGTCCCACTTCTCGCTGCCGTCTGCCGCGCAAGAAGAGGGCGATTCGATTCCTGTGTAGGTGGATACTATTTGACAATTGAAATTGGCCATGCCATAGTTAGGCCATCACGAGTCAACTGCCACCGAATTTTCGACTCACGGACGGGAAGGAACACGGACAGAGTAAGATAAAGGGATTCAGGTCCGTGTTTCCTTCTCTCTGTGAGTCACTATTCTGGCGCAGCACGCAAATCTGGTTAGGTTACGAGGAGGAATAGGCACATGCCGATCACCTATACCAACCGTAAAGGATATACCTACTATCTGTGCAAGCGCCTCACCAAAACCGGCAAGCCGCGTTACTACTTCGCGCGCGAGATCAAGGGCGAGCCGGTGGATGAGATACCGGAAGGATTCAAGATCAGCGAGAGCGTCAACGGTATCGTCTCCTTGGCCAGGGACCGCCCTTCGCAGATCTTGCCGGAAGAGACTGCTGCCGTCGAGGCAGCCTTGCGTCGCCATCCCAAGCCGCGCAATTACCGGGTCAGCGTCAAGGCGGATCGGATTGAGATTTACGAGCGGGTCGGGCCGGACGTGGACGAACTGTTGGCCGAGTTTGGAGGGATAGGTCCCTTGCTCCCCGGAAGGGTGGACCGGCTGCGTGAAGAGCGAGATCGCCATGCCCAATTCACGCCGGTGCTGCGCTTTATTCTCGCCGACGCGGAGCGACGCACCTTCCGTGCCGAACGCTGGTGTTACCTGGGCAGTATTGACGATTGGATCGACGTCGGCCCTATGGAGCCGGTGGATGAACTGGCGCGCCAGTTGGTGCCCAGGTTGGGCAGCGACCGGTTTTTTGAGATATATTGAGGCATGCTATTCAGTTCTACGGATAGGTATTTTTGTTAAAGTTCGGAAGTATCTTCTCAAAAAGTAGGGGCAAACCCTTGCGGTTGCCTGCCGGGGCAGGCGCGGGACCTGCCCCCACCCCAAGATATTGAGAAGATACGTTCGGAATGGTAGTATAATCAAATCGAGGGACACATCTTTTCCCAAGATTCCCTTGACGCCAGAAACGTTTCGGTTTATAATAAGGACGCATTCGAAACGTTTCGGTTATGGGCGACGTAAACTGGGATTACTGTTTCCTGAGCGCCCCGTTTTACCAAGGCGACAAGGGAGAGACGGGTGCCGGTAACGCTCAAAGATATTGCCAAAGCGGTTGGCAAATCGGTCACAACGGTCTCCAGCGCGCTCAACGACTACGACGACGTCAGCGAGGAAACCAAGCAACTGGTGAGGCGGGTAGCCCGCGAGATGGGCTACACACCGAATATCGCCGCTCAGCAACTGCGGAAAAAACGAACCAATACCTTGGGCCTGATTTTGCCCACGTTTGCTCCTCGCTTCTCCGACCCCTTCTTCAGCGAACTGTTGGCTGGCATTGGCAACGAATCCTCTGCCAATGGTTTTGACCTGCTCGTCTCTACGCAGGCACCAGGACCCGACGAGGACGCGGCTTACCGGCGCATGGTGGATGGCCACCGGGTAGACGGCTTGCTGTTGGCGCGGACTCGTCAGGACGATCCGCGTATCGCCTTCCTGGTCGAGCGCGATTTCCCCTTCGTTGCTTTCGGTCGTACTGGCCGGGGCTTCGATTTTCCCTACGTCGATGAGGACGGCATCCTGGGCATGAAATTGGTTACCCAACACGTGATTGATTTGGCCCATCGGCGCATTGCCTTCTTGGCGGCCCCTCCCGAGCTGACGTTTGCCACGTATCGCCTGGCCGGCTTTCGCCAGGCGATGGAGGAGAATGGCCTTCCCCCGGACGAGTCCCTCGTCGTCGTGGGCGATCTGACCCAGCGCAACGGGTATCGGCTGGCGGGCGAGTTGCTCGACCGGCCAGATTGCCCCACGGCCATCGTTGCCTGCAACGACCTCATGGCGCTGGGCGCCATGACCGCCGCTCAGGAACGGGGTTTGATCGTGGGCCAGGATATCGCCATCACTGGCTTCGACGATATACCCCCCGCCCAGTATTCCCATCCCCCTCTCACGACCGTTCACCAGCCCATCAACCGTATCGGACGCATGATTTGCGAGATGCTGATCCAATGCATCCGGGGTGAAGACTTGGTGGAGCGACACGTACTCCTGCGGCCCTCCCTGGTCGTCCGCCGTTCCAGCGGCGGTTAATCCTTCAATATCGTGGGGCAGCTTGCCTGAGGATTGTGGGGCCTGACTGACCAGCCGAGAGTTCTCGGAAAATGGTCGTGGTGGCTGAAGGTAAACGCAATACGCACTACGCACTACGAACGTGTTGCGTGGTCCGTGTTCCGTCAGGCCAGGCACTTAGATGATAAAGGACTTTCCGAGAAAGCTCAGCCAAGAAGGGAGGTGATCAAGCAAAAAGTCTGAAGGCATCGGATATGTAAAAGCGCAAACCAACCGTTGTATATCCTGCAAGAAAGGAGAGAGGGAAAAATGAAGCGCCTGTTTTCAGTGTTTGCCGTGCTGGTAATCTTAAGCCTGCTGGCGGCCCAGTGTGGCGGGCCGGCTGCGGTACAGACAGTGGTCGTCACTAAGGAGGTGGAGAAGGTCGTCACCAAGGAGGTGGAGAAGGTCGTCACCAAGGAGGTGCCCACCAAGCCGCAAGTGGTGATTGATTTCTGGAGCACCGACAACGAGGAAGAGCGGGTGAACGTGTATGAGCAGATCGCCC
>CAYTNQ010000274.1:0-5168 GCA_964439175.1 uncultured Anaerolineales bacterium
TTGCACGCGTTGATCCAATTCCTCGTTTAACACACGCAACTCTTCAGCACGCTGTCGAGCTTCGGCCAGTGCCTGATCTAGGGAGCGAGACACGATCCAAGCAATACAAGCTATAGCAAAAATACTTAACATCGAAGGATAGTTGAAGACGTCACTTAAACGAGCGTCTCCCCACTCTCCTAACGCGAAAGATCTGAAAACAGTTGCACCGTAAGCCAAACTCACTACGACAGCATAAATAAAGCTGGTGGCAGGTCGGATCAAGAATGCAGCCACAAGCACAGGAATGGTCAAGGCCACAAGCACTCGATCCAAGAGCTGGGTTCCAAAGAAGGCCAGCGGGACTAACACGAGGAACACCAGAAAAAAATGTCGTATTTGCTTTGGATAAAATCGGTGTAGAAACCATAAAGCACCAAAGCAACCTAAAGATGCCAGATCAACCATAACATATGCCAGCGCACCGGGATAAGCGTGAGTGATTGTCTCGTATAGGTTGATTCCTAACAGACCCAGCACAGGGATGAGAATGCCAAAAAGGAAGATATTAAAGAGAGTCCCTCGACGTTTTTCGTCAGGGTCTTGGGAAGAATAAGTTAGAAATCGTAACACGTTCGTCTCCGTTACGCTACCACGACTACCTCATACAAAGCTGATCGTATTTTATGCGATTGAGATAATCGCTCAACCTGAATACAATTACTGTCTCAATTTACCACACAACATAGCGCATAGGCAATAGGAAATCCGTCAGTACTATCCCACTTGTCGCTCGCTTACAATCCTCTGTGTCAAATCAGGTACCGGGCATCTTCAGGCTCATGACATTGTCAAAGTAGTCACCATGCCCTCTGGGGGGCACCATGAAGCACGAAAATCGTGGAGCAGGTCTTGCACCTGCCCTGGACACCCGCAAGGGGTGTCCCTACAACCCATTTTGAATGCACCCAAATAAAAATCCCGCCGCATCGGGCGGGAAAGTACGAGCTAAAACAGGATGACGCCCGGCGCAGTCGGTGCGGAGGGTGGGCTCCCGGGCAGGTTAGGTGCCGACAGGCGGCTTGCGCCGTCATTTGGCAGCGTCACGGGTATGTCACGTGAGCGCCTGGCGTCCGGCCAATGCCCGGCTTAACGTGACCTCGTCGGCATATTCCAGGTCGCCACCTACGGGCAACCCCCGAGCCAGCCGGGTCACGCGAATGCCTCTTCCTTCAAGCTGCCGGGCGATATACATCGCTGTCGCCTCTCCTTCCATATTGGGATTAGTGGCAATGATCACCTCACGCACGGGCGGTATAGCGTCCAGGCGAGGGGACAGCTCGGCAATGCGCAGCTCGTCAGGCCCAATCCCCTCGACCGGGGCGATAGTGCCGTGCAGCACATGATAAAGTCCATGGTAATCGCGCGTACGCTCGATAGCGACCACATCTAGTGGCTCTTCAACCACACAGATGACCGAGCGATCACGCCCCTCATCGGTGCACACACCGCAGGGGTCGGTCTCAGTAATGTTGAAGCAAATGCTGCAAAAGGTGATGCGTCCCCGCAGTTCGTGCAATGCGTCGGCCAGCGATTGCGCCTGCTCCTCTGGGGCACGTAACAAATAGAAGGCCAGTCGCGAGGCCGTCTTTGGGCCAATCCCTGGCAAGCGTGAAAACTCATCTATTAGCCTGGCAACTGGTTCAACCAAAAGTTGCATTCGTTTACCCAATTCCCCTATCGTTCCAGGAAGCTTCCTCTCAGATGCTAAGCCGCGGGATCGAGATACGCTAGAACAGGTTGGGAAGTCCTAATCCACCAGTCAGCCCCCCCAGGCGCTCGGCTGCCAGACTCTGAGATTTCTCGATGGCTTCATTCACGGCCGCCACGATCAGATCTTGCAGCATCTCCACATCCTCGGGGTCCACTACCTCCGGGTCAATGGTGATCGATTGGATTCGTTGATGGCCGGTGATCTCCACCTTGATCGCCCCGCCGCCAGCAGTTACCTCCACTACTTCATCACCCAATGCCTCCTGGGTGGCAAGCATCTCTTGCTGAAGCTTCTGCAATTGTTGAGCCATGCCACCCCCTGCTCCTTTAGGCAATCGCATACCTTTTCCTTTTCCTTTGGCCATTGGCTATCTCCTGTGTCATTTCCCAATTTTCGTCATTCCACGTTCTTAATCTCTGCGCCCAGATTCAAGGCCTCCTGCAGCATAGGGTCTTCTCTCGAGTCTCCACCGTCGGTGATTCCGGCCGCGCTTTTAGAGGAGGAACTGGGCTCTTCCTCGCGCGTCTTACCTGCTGATGGGAGGTCTGGTTCCGATGCTGCTGGGTGTGTGCGTGGCCGGTATTCTCCCCTCAGCACGCAGCGCAACCGAACCGAGATACCCATCACCTGGCTAATGCTCTGCTCCACTTGTGATTTGGAGCCTGTTTGCTCAATGCGCCCCTTGAGCAGATCGGAAGGTGCCTCAACAATTACGCCGTTTCCCTCCACACCGACGACTCTCACTGACCGCATTAATGCTTCAACCATCTTGTTGGTTTGGCGTAACTGAACCAAGATATTCTGCCAGTTGTCGTTCACCGCATCCAGGGAAAGGTCCCCCACTGTCGTTGGCGGAGTGGACGAAGGAGGAGGTTGGACGGGGGGTGCAGGCAAGGGTGATGGCGGCGAAGAGCTCGTTGGTGGAGGAGACTTAGAAGGTGCCGCTGGGGGCGGTGACTGCTTCTGCGCCGGAACAGGCGATGGTGCTGCCGGCGACTCCGCCGTCGATTCATCCATTACCGCCTCCACAAAGGCCAGCTCCAGCGGCAACTGGGGTAAAAAGCCAGCCTTCATCTCCAGCGCTGCTGCGTTGAAGAGGCGAGTCGCCCGCAGCAATGTCCGGGGGCTGAGGTGAGTCACCTGTTCCTCCATGCGCGCCAGAGTTTCGTCCGGGACGCTGGCCCGGAGCAGGCTGGAACCATCACCTATCTTCAGTAGTAGCAATCCTCGCAAGTACTCCACAAACTCACGCGTAAATTGTCTGGGCTCTGTGCCATCGCCAACCACCCGATTGATCACGTCAAGTCCACGTGCCAGGTCACTTTCAATGAGACTGTCGGCCAGCTCTATCACCACCTGCGAAGCCACGGCGCCCAACACTGCCTGAACCTGGGCCAGGGTGATGGTATCGCTGCCGTAGGCGGTGAGTTGGTCGAGCAGGCTGATGGCATCGCGCATACTGCCGCTCCCCTGCCGCGCGATGTATTCCAGCGCCGTCGGCTCCACCTTCAGGCCTTCCGCTTGGGCGATGTGAGCCAGCCAGCGGCTTATTTCTGAAAGGGGAATACGACGGAAATCGAAACGCTGGCAACGAGAGACGATGGTCGCCGGAATTTTGTGTGGTTCGGTGGTCGCCAGCACAAAGATAACGTGGGGTGGTGGTTCTTCCAGCGTTTTCAGCAGAGCGTTGAACGCTGGATCGGTGAGCATATGGACTTCATCAATGATGTAGAACTTGACGCGGGCTTCGCCCGGCCGAAAGCCGACTTTTTCGCGCAAGTCACGAATCTCATCAATGCCGCGATTGCTGGCTGCATCAATCTCAATCATGTCCAACAGACGGCCCTCGTCCACTGCCTGGCAGATGCTGCACACCCCGCAAGGTTTGGTGTCTCCTTCGCCTACGCAGTTGACAGCTTTGGCCAACAGCCGGGCCGTGGTGGTCTTGCCCGTGCCTCGCGGACCGGTGAAAAGATAAGCATGCGCCACCCGGTCTGTCGCCAGCGCGTTCTGCAAAGTACGGGTCACATGCTCTTGCCCGATCACCTCGTCAAAAGTGCGCGAGCGCCATTTGCGATAGAGAGCCTGAGTCGCCATTTATGCTTCCATTAGACTGATAACGGGAAATACAAAACTTTAGGTATCGCTCGGAAAGCCGCCAGTAGTTTACCACCCCTCTTGGTTTTCTGCAAGGGAACTGACTGCCGGCAGACCTAACCCCCGGCCCCTTCCTCCCTTGGCAGGGACAGGCTGCCAGGGAAGGGGGAGATTGCTCCCCTCTCCGCGTCGGGGAGGGGCTGGGGGAGGGGTCTGCCCCAAAACTGAAGTGCACCCGCTGCCGTGCCCTCCTGGCGAGTTCTCTAATCATTTTCCTACGAACTTCAAATAAACCTTGTAGATTTCGAGAATATAATACCATTCGACGCAGCGATATGCCCCACCAGTCCTCTTGTAGAGGGCTAATCTGCCCGACCACGTAAGGGGGATAGCTTTTGGCCTACCTGCCCATTCCAGAACCCCCAGGGGCTTTCTTGGGGAGTGTCGCCTGAGGAGACGAATGAGTATGAACCACGCTCACCCCTTTATCCATCCCACGGCCGAGGTGTCGCCGCAGGCTACCATCGGCGCTGGCGTCAAAATCTGGCATCAGGCCCAGGTACGTGAAGGAGCGCACATTGGGGTCAATTGTATTATTGGCAAGGGCGTGTACGTCGACTTCGACGTGTCAATCGGAGCTAACTCGAAACTTCAGAATGGAGTCTATGTCTATCACGGCGTGACGGTCGAGGATGGGGTCTTTCTAGGCCCAGGTGTCATCCTGACCAATGACCAATTGCCCCGCGCCATCAACCCCGACGGCTCACTCAAAGCAGATACCGACTGGGAGGTACGTCCTACGCTTCTCAGGCGAGGGACTTCTATTGGCGCAGGCGTTGTGGTACTGCCGGGCCTCATCATCGGTGAGTTTGCCATGATTGGCGCTGGCTCGGTTGTCACCCGAGATGTGCCTCCCCATGGCCTGGCCTATGGCAATCCAGCCCGCTTGCGTGGTTATGTTTGCTACTGCGGTCAGGTGCTGACCTCCTCTTGGGAAAAAGAAGAGCAAAGCGCTTGGCTCTGCCCCAGGTGCGGCAACTACTATCAAGTTGAACTGTAGGTTCTCGTTCCTCATCCGCGGCCCCTTTGCGCAAAGGGGCCGCGGATGAGGAACGAAATCTTTAACGTTTTAGCGTATCACGGCAAAAGCGCCCCGTAAGGCAGGCTCGTAAGCCTGCCGCCAGGCCCAAAAGCCCGTTTTAGAGCGAGGGGAGCGAGTACTGGTTTCGGGGTGACTTTTGCCTTCGTATATTCTACGTCTACAGGAGGCCACTATGAACAATCTTCGAGTCGGAGTCATCGGCGTCGGCGTAATGGG
>CAYTNQ010000275.1:0-5151 GCA_964439175.1 uncultured Anaerolineales bacterium
CGCTCTACTGGGCCGCCACCTGTGGCGGTTGTGAGGTGGCTGTTCTGGATCTGAATGAGAAGATCCTGGACCTGGCCGCTGCCGCCGACATCTATTTCTGGCCGGTGGCCATGGATTTCAAGTACAAGGATGCCGAGAGCTGGCCTGACCAGTTCATTGATGTCTGCCTCTTCAATGGAGCCATCCGCAACTCCGAAGGGGAGCACATGGCCCACCTGTTGCGGCAAAAGTCCAAGGTCCTGGTGGCCTTCGGCTCCTGTGCCTGCTTTGGCGGCATCCCTGGCCTGGCCAACGTCGCGGACAGGGCTCAAGTCTTCAGCCGGGTCTATCAGGAGACCTGGTCCACCGACAACCCCGATGAGGCACGCCCTCAGACCACGGTTACCGTGCCGGAAGGGGAGCTGACGCTGCCCAGTTTCTACGATACGGTCTGCTCCCTGGACCAGGTGGAAGATGTAGACTATTTTCTGCCCGGATGCCCGCCGGTGCCGGAGCGTATTTGGGACGTGATCGGCGTCATTCTCAGCGGCCAGCTCCCGCCTAAGGGGGCCACGGTGGGTGTAACCGACACAACCGTCTGCGAGGACTGCCCACGGACCAAAGAGGAGAAGATGGTAGACAGCTTCGTCCGTCCGCATCTGGTGCAGGCTGATAAAGAGCGATGTCTGCTGGAACAAGGGATCGTTTGCCTGGGGCCGGCCACTCGAGGCGGCTGTGGGGCTCGCTGTGTCCAGGCATGGATGCCCTGCCGGGGTTGCTATGGCCCTACCGACCAGGTGACCGACCAGGGAGCGAAGATGCTGTGCGCCATCAGTAGCATCATCAACGCCAGCGACGACGCCAGCGTCAGGAAGACACTGGACGGCATTTTAGATCCGCTGGGGACCTTCTACCGTTTCACGTTGCCGACATCGCTGTTGCATCGAGTGGCAGTCGGGGATCAGGGAATCGGGACTCAGGACTCAGGGAATCAGGGATGAGGACTCAGGGAATCAGGACTCAGGGATCAGGGAATCGGGAGCCAGCGCCCTGAAATCCGCGCGGATAGGGGCCTGATTCCTGAGTCCTGATTCCCTGAGTCCTGATTCCCTGAGTCCTGATTCCCTGAGTCCTGATCCCCTGATCCCCGATTCCCTGAGTCCCGGATTACAAGGAGAGTGACAGTATGGAACGCATCACCATTGACCCAATTACCCGCCTGGAAGGACACGGGAAGATCGAGATCTTCCTGAACGAGGAAGGTGAGGTACAGAACGCTTATTTCCAGATCCCCGAATTACGCGGCTTTGAGCGGTTCTGCGAGGGCCGGCCCGTCGAAGAGATTCCGCGCATCGTTCCCCGTATCTGTGGTGTCTGACCGGGCGCACACCATATGGCCTCGTGCAAGGCCACCGATGCAGTTTACAAAGTGGAAGTCCCTCCGGCGGGCAGGAAGCTGCGTGAGCTCTTCTACATGGCCCATTTCATCCATTCCCACATCGCCCACTTCTACGCTCTGGCTGCGCCCGATTTCGTCTGCGGACCGGATGCGCCCCCGGCTGAACGCAACATCCTGGGTGTCGTAAACCGGGTGGGGCTGGAGATCGGAGGCGAGGTGATCAAAGCCCGAGCTTACGCCCAGGATATCCAGGCCATCTTGATGGGAAAAGCCACTCACCCGGTGGGGGGTATCCCCGGCGGAATGTCCAAGCCAATTACGGAGGAAGAGCGGGAAAAGATCGAGGAGATGGCCACCTCGATCCTGGAATTTGCTAAGTTCTCCCTCCAGCTATTTGAAGACGTGGTTTTGAAGAATCAGGGCTATGTGGACCTGATCCTGAGCGATACATTCACTATCAAGACGAACTATATGGGCCTGGTAGATCAGGACGGGAAGACCAACTTCTACGATGGGGAGCTAAGGGTGACCGGGCCGGACGGAACCCGCATCGCCCAGTTCGCTCCAGCAGACTACCTGGATTACATCGCCGAACACCCAGAGCCCTGGAGCTATCTGAAGTTCCCCTTCCTCAAGAGCAAGGGGTGGAAGGGAATCATCGACGGGGCAGACAGCGGGATGTACCGCGTCGCGCCCCTGGCCCGATTGAACGTAGCCGATGGCATGGCAACACCTCTGGCTCAGGCGGAATACGAACGCTTTTACAGCACCCTGGGCGGCAAGCCGGTGCACCAGACGCTAGCCACCCACTGGGCCAGGCTGGTTGAGCTCCTGTACGCGGCCGAACGGCTCTACGGGCTGGCCAGGGATGAGGAAATTTGTAGCACAAAGGTACGAGCCATCCCCACAGCAACGCCCAGCGAGGGAGTCGGGGTAGTGGAAGCACCCCGGGGAGTTCTGATCCATCACTACAAGACGGACGACAAGGGAACCGTACAGAAACTGAACATCATTGTGGCTACGGCACACAATTATGGCGCGATGTGCCTGAGCGTCAAGAAGGCGGCAATGGGGGTGATCAAGAAAGGAACGCAGATCACGGAAGGGATCCTGAACCGGATTGAGATGGCTTTCCGAGCCTACGACCCATGTATGGCATGTGCAACTCACTCCCTGCCTGGGCAGATGCCGCTGGAAGTGATCGTCTACGACGCGCAAGGCGAAATAGTGGAACGTGTGCGCCGGAACAACTAGTACACCAGGGCATCAATAGGTCTCCAGTTTCGACCTTGACTTTATGCTCATCGCCAGTCCGCCCGCCCCGGCTTCGTCCCGCCTACGCGGGGCTTCGCCGTGCGGGCCGGGGTAGCGACTTATGAAGGTTCAGAAATTATTTGGGGTATAAAGCTGGGTTCTAGCGCCCTGCCGCCTTGAGCTAAAGCTCCAGGCTAAAAGTTCAAGTACGCTGAAAGCGCACTATTTTGCTCAGGTTTGCCCAGGTTCAGCCTGCTTCAGCTGGCTTTAACTCTCAGCCTGAGGATTTATTCTCAGGCAATTGCTGAAGTCGTTACTACGAACTATAGGTTCATTTACGCCGCGATGTACTAGTGCGCGTTGCGCGTTGCATAAGGCCAATGACACACAACGCGCAACACGCAATACTCTGAGGAGAAGCCAGGGTGATTGCTCCCGAAGTTCTGAAGGGTTTCCCCTTTTTCTCTGGCCTCAATGCAGCGGAATTGAAAAGCCTGTCCATCATTGCCGAGGAGATATCATTTCAGCGGGGAGACTACATCTTCAGGGAGAATGACCCGGCTCATACGTTGTATTTGCTCCTCGACGGCTGGGTGGATATAATGATTAATGCCGACACCTGGGGCGAGCGTCGCGAACTGGTGATGACTCTCACCTGCGGGGACATATTCGGCTGGTCGGCAGTGGTCGAGCCTTGCATTTACACTGCTTCGGCGGTGTGCGCCAGCCCGGTAAAGGCAATCGGGTTTAGGGGGGTCGACCTGCTGGCACTGTTCGAGATTGATCCCCGACTCTGCTGCATCATTGTTAAAAAAGCCTGCCAGGTAATAGCTAATCGGCTTCGCGCCACTCGCCTTCAGATGATAAGCTTGTTTGTGGCCCGTTGAATATCCCCAGGAAGGAGGCTGAGTATGATCGCGCCGGAGGTCATCAAAAGTTTCTTAGATTTTAACACTCTTGAGGAACATCAGGTCAAGGCCCTGGCCACCCTGGCTGAAGAGGAGCGATATGAAGCCGGCGAGTTCATCTTCTACGAGGGGGCCTCAGCGGCTAAGCTGTATCTATTGCTCGAAGGCCACGTAGAGATGTTGATGAGCACCAACGCCGAGGGCACTCGACACGAAGTAGTGATGACCGTTGGGCCAGGAGAAGTTTTCGCCTGGTCTGCTCTGGTAGAACCGAATGAGTTGACCGCTTCGGCTCGCTGCGCCACTCCAGTGCGAGTTGTGGCCATCCCTGCGTCGGGTCTGCGAGCCCTGGCGATTATCAATTGTAGTTTAGGCTTCCAGCTCATGCAAAAGGCATGCCAGATCGCTTCGGCGCGCCTGCGCGCCACCCGGATACAGCTACTCAGCACCGTCAGACCTTCTTAGACTTAAAAGTATCTTCTCAATAATCTGCGGTAGGGGCGAACCCTTGTAGTCGCCCTGGCGGGCAGGCGCAAGACCTGCCCCTACCTTCTGAAAAGATACACTTAAAAGGAACCGCCAAATCGCCAAGAGCCTGCCAGGTTGGCAGGCTCTTTGTCAAGTTGTTTTCTGTAGCGGAAAACCTGTAACGTTCCCTCCGGGTAACTACTCAGACCGGATAACCCTTGCGAAGGTTTGGTGAGAGTTTTCAGAGCGAAAATGCCCTGGCCTACCGAAAACTGCCCTGTTAGCCAGGTTATGCGCAACCTTCGCAAGGGTACCTGAGTAGTTACCCCCTCGGGGGGAGATTTACGCCGCCAGGAAACGATCCACTTCCTGCGGTGGGTGGGACACAAAGTACCCATAGTGAAAGCGGGGCGAAAGCAGCTTGTCGCGAAACGAGGTGACATCGGCACGTTCGCGAATGAGGGTTTGGTAGACGCCGGCCCGTTCGATCTCATTGATGAGGATCAGCCCCACCAAACGCCCCTCTTTTAGCACCAGCTTACGATAGGTGTCTCTCCGGCGGACGGCGTACACCTGGTAGCCATCCTCTTCCGGTGGGTGAATGAGCCCGATCGAGATGACAGGCAGTCCACCCAGTTCCATCGCATTCAGCAGACTGAAGGCAGCGGCAAAACAGCGCTGGCCGCCAGCCATGTTTTCGCCAGCGCAGGCCCCCATGCCCACCGCGTTCGTCCAGATGCCGCTGACGATGGATTGGCCGGTTACGGCATCCGTTGTCTCCACGACGTCGCCGGCCGCATACACGTCAGGCGCGCTGGTGCGCATTCCCTCGTCTACTTGCACCCCCTGACCGACCGCCAGGCTGGCCGCCTGGGCCAGTTCCGCGTTGGCCCGCACCCCAGTAGCGACCACGATCATATCGGCTGCCAGGCGTGTCCCATCATCCAGTATGACGCCGGTCAACTTTCCCTGATCGTGGATCACCTCCCGGAACGTCTGCTCCAGTCGCAGGTGGATGCCGGCCTTCTTGATGAAGCCAGTGAAGATGGAGGCGCCGACGTCGTCCAGTTGTTGCGGCACAATCCGCTCCAGTAACTCGATGACCGTCACCTCCAGGCCCAGGGCGCGCAGGGCGAAGGCGCT
>CAYTNQ010000276.1:0-5138 GCA_964439175.1 uncultured Anaerolineales bacterium
ATGGGGTGAGGTCCCCTTTACACGCTTAAGTTAGCGCATATGGGGGCTGGGGGAGCGGGTTCTTAACAACTTCCTAACAATTTCTTAAGGCTCGCTTTAGCTCGGCTTAAGTCAGGGTTAAGGACAGCCCCTATTTCTTCCGATATAATGGAATAGAATTGGGAGCCTATGGAATTTCAGGTTCCTCTAAATATTGCCACTTAGGATTGACACGGACAATGACACCCAATACCCAGAATTCCCTGCTCGTAGAACTCGAAGACGTGACCAAGGTCTACCAAATGGGTGATGTTGAGGTGCGTGCCTTGCGCGGGCTCTCGTTCTCAATGGCGGAAGGCGAGTATGTTGCCATCATGGGCGCCAGTGGATCCGGCAAAAGCACGTTGATGAACATCCTCGGCCTGCTGGACCGGCCCACCAGCGGCAGCTATCACATCCACGGCGCTGAGGCTGGCAAACTCAGCAAACGTAGGGCGGCAGATCTGCGCAACCACGAGATTGGCTTCGTTTTTCAGCGTTTCAATTTGCTGCCCCGCATCAGCGCCCGCCGGCAGGTGGAGTTGCCCCTCTTCTACGCTGGCGTGCCGCCGCGCGAAAGCCAGCTACGTGCCCTGGCCGCCCTGGAGCGCGTTGGCCTGGGCGACCGCGCAGTTCATCATCCGGACGAGCTGTCCGGCGGCGAGCAGCAGCGGGTGGCCATCGCCCGGGCGTTGGTCAACCGGCCCAGCCTGCTGCTGGCCGACGAACCCACCGGCCAACTGGATACCAAGACTGGGGCCAATCTGTTAACTCTGTTCACCCAATTGCACCGGGAGGGCCTGTCTTTGATCGTCGTGACCCACGACCCCAGCGTGGCCGGGCAGGCGCAGCGGATTATCACCCTGAGCGACGGCCAGATCGTCGACGACCAGCCGACGAACGGGAGAGAGCCAAATGTTGAAGCTATTTAGATACCTGCGGATAGCTGTAGAAAGCCTGGCGGCACACAAATTGCGTGCCGGGTTGACGACGCTGGGCATTATCATCGGCGTCACCGCCGTGCTGACCACGGTGGGCATCGGGCGGGGAGCGGCGCAGAACATCACCCAGCAGATTGAAGCCCAAGGCACTAATCTATTGATCGTCCTGCCTGGGTCCAGCAGCAGCGGGGGCGTCAGCCAGGGGGGCGGCTCGGCACAAACCCTGACCATGGGCGACGTAAACACCCTACAGAACACCAGCCTGAATCCGGCCTTGGGCACGGTCGCGCCAGTTTACGGTGGCAACGCCGTCCTGGTGTACGGCGCAACCAACAGCCGCAATCAGATCGTGGGCACCACGTCCGAGTATGCCACGACGCGCAACCTGGACGTCGCCAGTGGGAGTTTCTTGACCAACCAGGAGGTGGTACAACAGCAGGCTGTCGTAGTTCTGGGTGCCACGCTGGCCACCGACCTGTTTGGTCAAGCCGACCCCCTGGATCAGATCATCCGCATCAACAATCAGCCCTTCCAGGTGGTGGGAGTCTTGAAGGCCAGCGGCGGCTTTGGTTTTAACAGCAACGATACCGTCGCCTTCGTGCCCATCCAGGTCGCCCAGGGCCGGCTGTTCAATGCGCCCCGCTACCGGGGGGAGTATACGGTCAACAGTATCGACATCAACGTCGAAAATTCCAATCAGATACAGGCCGCCGAAGGCCAAATCGAGATAACCCTGCGCCTGGACCATGGCCTGATGGCCAACCAACCTGACGACTTTCAAGTCTTCAACCAGGCCAGCCTGCTGGCCACGGCTTCTCAAGTCAGCGGCACGCTGACCATCTTTCTGGGCGCCATCGGCGCCATCAGCCTCCTGGTGGGTGGTATCGGCATCATGAACATCATGTTGGTCTCGGTGACGGAACGTACCCGCGAAATCGGTCTGCGCCGCGCCGTGGGCGCCTACGATGAGCAAATCCTGTTGCAATTCTTGATGGAGGCGCTCGTTCTCAGCTTGTTGGGTGGCATCATTGGGGTCGGACTGAGCTACGCCATCGCCACCGGCTTGGGACGGGTGCCTGGCGTCACGTTCAAGGTGCTCATCCAGCCCGATGCCTTGGCTCTGGCGCTGGGTGTCAGCCTGCTGGCTGGTCTGGTCTTTGGCCTGTACCCGGCCATTCGTGCCACCCAGCTCGACCCCATCGAAGCCTTACGTTATGAATAACCGTCCGGTGGATGCCAACCTTCCCGAAAGTTTTCACCGGGCGTCATCGGGGTTTTCAGACAAACCACCGCTTAGTCGAATGGATCGTACAGTTTTCAGGAAGGTATGCCATAGCATTACAGCATGAATAGGAGATCAACGTGAAAGATAAACTGATCTGGATTTCGGGCCTGGCCATTATTGTACTCATTGGGGGAGGTTTCTTCCTCATCGGCGGCTCGGCAGCCCGCTCGCCGAGCCGCGCCGACGCGCCCACCCCGGTTCCCACTGTCACGATACGGCCTGCCAGCGAGGTGGCTCAGGTCAGTGCCGCTGGAAATGTCGATTTGGCGGTACAGCAGTCGGTCGTGTTCCAGGTGCAGGGCACGGTTGCCAGCGTGCCAGTTAATGTGAGCGACAACGTCAAAGTTGGCGACACCCTGGCAAGCCTGGATACCACCACTTTCCAGCAAGCCGTCCAGCAGGCCCAGTTGAGCGTGGACGAAAGCCAGGCCCAACTGGATAAGGTGGTCGCACCCCCCCTGCAAGCTGACGTGGCGGCAGCCCAGGCCGACCTGGCCTCGGCCCAGGCCGCATACCAAAATCTGTTGGCCGGCCAGACCCAAGACCAACTGACGCAGCTCAGCGCCAACTTGGTCAAAGCCCAAATTGCGCTGCAACAGGCCCAGGGGGAATACGACCAAATCGCCTGGCGTAACGACGTCGGCCTGACGCAAGAAGCGGTCAACCTTCAGAACGCGACGATTGATTTCGAAAGCGCCAAGGCTGCCTACGACGCCGCCATTGCGCCGCCAACCGCCGCCCAGATTGCGTCAGCCAAAGCTGCCATCGTCGACGCCCAGGATAAGCTGGACCAATTGCTGGCTGGCCCCAACCAAGCCGATCAGCGCGCGGCCGAAATCACTGTGCAGCAGTCCCAGCTTAGTTTGGAAACCGCCCAGGCCAATCTGGCCCAGGCAGTGCTGCGTGCCCCCATCTCCGGCACGGTGCTGGCCGTAAATGTGCAGGTGGGGCAGATGGTATCCCCCGGCACCCAAGCGGTTATCATTGGCGACCTGAGCACACTGGAACTGGTCGTGGACGTGGCCGAAGTGGATGTCCCTCGTATTGCGCTGGGTCAGCCGGCGCAAATATCCATCGATGCCCTGCCCACCAAAACCTTTAACGGTGTCGTCGAGCGCATCGATCCGGCCAGCACTTCGGTATCTGGGGTAGTCAACTACTTGGTCACCATCCGCTTTACCAACTCTGACTTGAGCCAGGTCCGGCCCGGCATGACCGCCGTCGCCACCATTGTGAACAAACAGGAGAGCCAGGGCTGGTTGGTGCCGCAGAATGCCCTGCATCGGGGCACGAGCGGCTCTTATGTCTTGGTTATGCAGAGTGGTAAGCAAACGCAGGTCAATGTCACCACCGGCCCGACCCAGGGGGAGTGGATCGTCGTGTACTCGTCCGATCTGCACGCGGGTGACGTGGTAGTCGGCAGTGTGACTGCGCCCCTGACCCAGCCTGGGACGACCCCCGGACCGGGTGGCTTCAATCAGTTTCGGAATCTACGCCCTGGCGCTGGAGGAGGCCGGGGACCAGGTGACTAGTACCCCATCACAGAGATTATGATATACCAAGGCCACGCCTATGGCGGCTGAATCGGGTCTATCAAGATCACTTTGATGGGGCACTAGCAATAGCAGCGAGCCAGTGAAAACTCTACCCCCCTCGGTCCCCCCTACATGAAGATTAAGGAATTAAACGGGTTACCGATGCATGGGCCGCACCGCCGTAGAACAGGCGGTGCTGGGTAGATTTCCCCAGAAAACTCGGCCTAGCACCGGCTCTTCCAGGCCGGTGCGGCTTCTGCCGTGTTACCCAGGTAATTATTGAACCTTCATCAAGGGGAGATGAGACAAGTTCTCCCCCCTGTAGGGGAGCTAGAGGGGGGAGAGATACGTCACTACCAAACGCCGCCCGGCTTGACGGGCAGGCCAGTAGCGTTGAGAGGGAATCTATGAAGAAACTTGTATCCTATGCAATTGTACTCCTATGCGGTATGCTGCTGGTGGGTGGAAGCGCCTTTGTCCCCAGCGCAGCCGCCGAGTCGGGGCTGACGGGCACCATCGTCTTCCAGACCGACAGCGGCGGTCCTATCTACGCCATTAATGCCGATGGCAGCCATTTGCGCCAGTTAACAACCGGCATGGACCCGGCTTTGTCACCCGACGGAAAATGGGTGGCTTTCACCCGTTGGGAGGGGAGCGGGGATGGCGCTTTCGGCAGCCTGTGGGTGATCAACGTCGACGGCACGGGTGAGCGGCAGGTGCAGGGCTTTGTACGCCAGCCCAAGTCGCCTACCTGGTCGCCGGATGGAACCCAAGTTGCAGTCGATATGCAGCACGGCGGTTGGGTGAACCCCAAGCGCGTGTGTGGCCACAGGGGACCGCCCCCAGGATCTGGAGCTTACGATATCGAGGTGACCAGGGAGGGGCCCCACAGTTTCAAGATTTGCTATATGTTGCCGCCCAACCCTTATTGGGGGTTGGAGATCGTGAATGTGGCCAGTGGCGACTTCCAGGATCAGCCTTCCTCCAGCCATGCTTTCTCCCCGACCTGGGATCCGGCCCAGTCCTGGCGCCTGGTCTACAAAGGCGATTTGGGCCTGGTCAGCCTGGATATCAACCGCCAGACGAGTTGGGCGTTGACCAACGACGTGAACGATCACTCGCCCGCCTTCTCCCCTGACGGCAGCAAGATCGCCGTCGCCTATTGGCAAACGGATCACTGGGATATCCAGGTGATGCCTGCACCTGGGGCGCAGGCACCCTGGCCCGCTGGCGCTAGCCAGGACGGGCAGGTGCAGGCCGATGGCAGCGGGCGCACCCGCCTGACCGAGACGTCTCTGAACACTCTGGCCGCCCAGATAAACAGGGGCGAAGCCCCTCATTCATTCAACAACACTGCCC
>CAYTNQ010000277.1:0-5107 GCA_964439175.1 uncultured Anaerolineales bacterium
CCTTCCCTGTTGCCAGCAACGGTCTGATCTGAGCTCATACCAACTGAACGGATACTGAGTCGGTTTCAAGTAAGAGAGATGATTGTCAGATATATGGATTTAGGATATAATCACCTGTGAGCTTGATTTCAATGATAATACTCGACTTTGATGGATTTCTTCGGTGCGCGGTTTGGTGTCTGGGATAATAGAGATGGAACGTTTGCTCTGAAAGGCCAGGCTGACAATGGATATTGCTCTGAAAATTGGTCGCTCCGAGTTCCCTGTTACAGAAATTCGTGATGCGGTCGACTACGCGCTTCGCACTGAGACAGAACAGGCCCGAATTCGGTGAGACTATTACAAAGACCTATGCCGCACCTTTGAGAACGGACATAATATGTCCTCTGATGAGTTTCTAATGCGATTCGAAGCGGGTGAGCTGGGCGACGACGCCATCTATTTTGACTGGTATGCAGCCAAGCATGGCTTCGATCTGTGGGAGCGGCGCTATCGTATTCTGGGCGGAGTCTCTGTGTGAATGCCCGTGAATACTACCACCCTACCACGTACTGCCACCACCGCTTACGAAGCAGCCATTCATTCTCAGCAGGCTTTACCTGCACGTTCGCCGGGCACGCCGTCACGCACACATGGTTGGGATCGGGTGGCCCTTTTGCCTCCCAGTCCGCTATCAATTCCAATAATTGCTCACGCATATCAGGGTCACCGTAGGTATACAACAGCTTCGTCCTCTCTTCCCCGTTACCTATGAGGCACAGACTCCCTATCTCGCCTTCGAATATTGTGTACTCGCCTGCCTCCAATCCAAAAGCAGGCTCAGGGAGCCTCAGCCAGCCCAGCAATATTCCATTCAGAGCTAACCACAGGGCCATGCTGAACCCGGCCAGCCACCCGTCGGGTAAAGAGAGCTCATCAACCTGGGGTTCCTTCACCAACAAAGCGCGCAGATGTTTCAGGTTCAACCTCTCGACGTCGGCGGCGCTAATCACAGCTTTACCGCTCTCGTCCAAGGGAGCGATGAGATCGGGACCGGCGTGTTCACCCCGCAATCGCATAAAGCCGCAGCATCGGGCAGAGCGGCCGTGCAGCACGCCATCGCGCTTCTCAAAAGCCACGCTCAACTGCGGGCCGTTGAAGTCGAGTGGCAGGAGCAGGATACCCTCCTCGCACAGTTGTTCCACCCAGGCCGGGCTGACATCCCAGGCGCCGACGGTCAGAATTATCCGGTCGTAAGGCGCGTTGGGCTGATAGCCTTGCCCCCCGTCAGCGCAAATGACGCTCACGCCCTCAAAACCGGCCGCGGCCAGGTTAGTGCGGGCCTGCCCAACCAGGTCCTCGTCAATGTCTACTGTCGTCACCAGCGATGGATCGCCCACGAGGTGCGCCATCAACGCGGCATTGAAGCCGGTGCCGGCGCCGATTTCCAGCACCCGCTGGCCGGGTCGCAGGTCGAGCTGTTCCAACATAATGGCCATCATCGCTGGCTGCGACGAGGAGCTGACCGGAACTCCATGCATCTCCTTGGTAACAATGGCCATGTCTTCGTAGGCGCGGGTCACCTCGACACCTGGCAGAAAGACATGGCGCGGAAGGAGGCGGAAAGCCTCGGCCACGGCCGGCTGGGTGATGATCTCCGCTGCCAGTAACTTGTTGACCAACGTCTCCCGGAGAGACGTAGCATCGTCCATTCCCGCTATTTCAGGTGACATGCAGCTACCCAACTACTTGACTTTGGCCATTTTTATTTGGGACGCGGATTTTCGCGGATGAATTTCAAGTTACCCGCGCGCGAAACATGTAAAAATCTGTGTAAAATTCGGAAATGGCCGAAGTCCAGAACTATACAATCTACGTATTGCGCGTATGATCTTCAGTTCCCTATTCCCAGCAAAACCGGGGTTACCCTCGCTGCCGCCATCGAAAATGATGACGTAATCGGGCGCCCCTTCAAACTCGGCCGAGAGCTCAAACCCCAGTTGTTTGGGGGAAGGCGGCATCATATAGCGCGCCAGCGCCGGCTCGCGGGCCATCAAGTCGAAGAGCCGGGCGCGTTCTGCCTTGGACAGAGCCAATATCGCTTCCAGCGCCTCGTCGGCGCTGGAGATGAGCTTCCATTTGCGAGTCATGTTCGCAGCTCTCACAGTTGACGAATGACGAATCTTTGTTCCTTCGTCCTCCGTCTTTCGTCATTCGTCACTTATCCAGCTCAATATGAAGCCGCTTGTTGATCCGCCCTTTGCTCTTGTAGTCAACCACCCGCACGTATCCCACCTCGCGGGTATTGGCCACGTGGGTGCCGCCGTCGGCCTGCAAATCGAGGCCCACGATCTCGACGGTGCGCACCTGGGTGATGTTCTCCGGCAGCAGGTTGATCTTGGTACGAATCAGATCGGGGATTTGGAAAGCCTCGGCGCGGGGCAAGATTTTCACCCGTACCTCCCGCTGGTTGTGGATCTCGGTGTTCACCTTTTCCTCGATTTCTCTCACCAAGTCTCCGTGCAGCGTTTCGAATTCGAAGTCCATGCGCCCTTTCAGGGGCTCCATGTTGCCGCCTGTCACCAATGCGCCGTAATCACGCCAGACGACGCCGCACAGTACGTGGAGCGCGCTGTGGGTGCGCATCAACTTGTAGCGGCGCTCCCAGTCGATGCGTCCGGTTACTGCCGTGCCCACGCCCGGCAACTCCCCATCCAGCCAGTGCCACACGTGCTCACCTTGGCGTTTGACCTTGGTCACAGCCAGCGAACGGTCTCCTGCCAACAGGGTGCCGACGTCATTAGGCTGGCCACCGCCGCCGGGGTAAAAAGCTGTCCGGTCCAGGGCGACAGCGCCTTCGTCGGGGTTGACCGCCACTACCGTCGCCTCGAATTCCTTCAAATAGCTGTCGGTTTGGAACAACTGGTCAGTCATCACCTTACTCCTCCCACGCTCAGGTTGCGGGGCAAATGACTGGTTAGCTCCCACAAAGCAAAAACTCCCATCCCCCAGGGGACGGGAGTCTCATGAATCTCCCGCGGTACCACCCCGCTTGGCGTGTCCGCCCACTCTGGCGCCTACGGGACAAGTCCGATAGGCGCGTCCCGGTAACGGGGGACGAGTCCGGGCAAGCCTACTGGGCGCAGGCCGTTCGGTTGCCGGCTCCGGAAGGATTTTCGACGAGCTTCCCGTACCCGGCTCACACCACCCCGGGCTCGCTGAACGCTGGTCCCGCCTACTCGTTTCCATCACAGCCGATACGAATTGGGATGCTGGATTATACGTCAAAACACTGGCGCGTGCAAGCCAGCGTTGAGCCACCACCCTCGGTCACTAGCCGCGATTGGGCGGCCAGGTACCCATGACCTGCCTCAGGATGGCGAATTCGCCAACGTGATAGGCAGTGTGATCGGCGACCACCAATATTTCACGTAGAATAGTGTAGTCCTTGGCGTGCGGAATCGGGGCGAAAAGATCCGTGTTAGGGTCCGCAACCAAATCCTGCAGCGCTTTGAGATCGGCGTGAAAATCGCGAATGCTTTTCTCCCATCGGTCCTTATCCGCCTGCTCATCCCTGGCCGGCCAGTATCCCTCCGGCCAGTCTGGAGAAACGTGGTCCGGGTTGCGAATGAATTCAAGAATGTCCCACTGGGTGATCCGCATATGCTCAATGAGATGCCAGGGGGTATAAGGGACATTGGGCGGATTGCGATTGATAGATTCTTCAGGAAAGTCAGCAACTGCTGCGTCAAACCCCATATGTGAATTTCCACCACGCAGCAGAGCCAGCAATTGTTCCCGTGCTACCTTATCAGAGTTCATAGTTCAGCCTCCGTTAGTAATTCCTTTCGATTCAACCTCGATTGCTATTGGTCATCTCGCGTAGGGGCAGGCGCAGGGCTGCCCCTACCACCACATTCCTTTCGATTCAACCTCGATTGCTATTGGTCATGTGCTCATAGAGAGCAAGAAGGTTACTCTGGTGCAAGTCTTGAACCAGCCCATTGAGGGGGATACGAGACTTGCCGCATGATTCGATGTCGATACGTCGAAGAGCCTCGACCCCTTCACCCGCTTCTACAATGCGTTTCACCCATTTGTGGATCAAGTTCAGGTATTTGATGCTGCTTCGGATAGATTCCTGAATTTCACCCCGTAGAAGGACCTCACCGTGGCCCTGCACGATGCTTTCCAGGTTAAACTCGAGAATCCTGCCCAGAGAAGTGATGAAATCCTCGCGGTCTCCCCACACAAAATAAGGAAGGGGCATCACGGTGTCGGATGCCAGCAGGATCTTATCTTCCCTGATGTAGACCACCGTCGAGTCGGGCGTGTGCCCCGGGGTGAGCACCATTTGCAACGATTTCTCACCCAGATGAAGGAACATGTCTCCCTGGTCAAATGTGATGTCGGGCACGCGAAGGTGTGCCTCTTCCAATAACTCCGGCGAAGATTCCTTGGCCTCCTCTAAAGCCTGCGCGCCCAACTCCAGCAAAGCTTCCGCGCATAGCGCATGTCCCACCAGTTGTGCCTTATCGAACAGGAAGTTCCCGTTGGTATGGTCACCGTGCCAGTGAGTATTAATCAAATAGCGAATTTCTCCCCGCCCCAGCCGCTGGAGGAAGTCTATCATCGCGCGTGTTTCTTCGGGAAAAGGCAGGGTATCAATGACAATGATCCCCTCGTCGGTCACAACTGCCGAAGCGGTGACCTGCGCGTAAAGATCACTGGTGAAAACATAAATATCATCAGACACTCGTTCGCGACGCATTGTATTCTGGCGACCCCTATCGACCTGAGCATGGGGGGGAATGTGAATTATTCGACGGTCAGCATATCACAATCGAAAGGGCGTGTCAAGGGGGTGTATTTAAAGCTTATCTTGGCGCGACTCCTGCTTTTGGGTTATAATCAGAGTAATCGGGTCGTGGCTATGTAGAAAGTCAGGAGTGGGCCGTGGACGGTGGCGAAAGGGGCAGGAGGATGGTCGCCAGCCTTCGGGGAAGAATGGGGCTGCTGTTTCTCGCCTTCTTCCTCCTGGTCTCCATCTCGGTTGCGGCCACCTCATGGACCATAGAGACCCAGAAGAAGGACGCCCTGGTCATCAACCTGGCCGGCCGGCAGCGCA
>CAYTNQ010000278.1:0-5087 GCA_964439175.1 uncultured Anaerolineales bacterium
TCACTACCGGCTCGATGCAACTCTTCTTTGGCTATGTGGAAAACTACACCATTATCTCCCTGGGACTTATTCTCACTCTCTATCTGGCAGCCCGTAGCCTGAGGGGAGAAATAAACCTGGTCTGGCCATCATTGGCACTCGCAGTCACCAATGCCTTCCACCCGTCAACAATCGTGCTTTGGCCGGCATTGGGATATGCGGGATGGCAAATTGCCGGGCGACGCTCGTCAGCCGGTGGCAAGGCTTCTGAGTGGGCCAAGCTGGTCTTTCCTCCCATCCTGGTCTTTGCCGGGCTGGTAGTACTGATGACGGCCGGCGGCCACGGCCCGGAAGCTATGCTGGTTGACGACAGGCCTGGCGGTTCCGATGGCATCCCTTTTGTTCCTCTGTTCCAGGTGACGACTGAATGGCAGCATTATACGATGTTCTCCCTGGCTCACTTGCTGGATTGGGCCAACGAGCACTTTCTCATCTCTCCTTTTGGATTGCCTCTTTTGCTCTTGGCGCTCGTCACCCACATAGGCTGGCAGAAGTCGCCAAAGGCCGCTGTGAGCGATGTTCAATCACAGCCTGGTCTACAGCCGGTTCAAAACGATTCGGGCGTCATGCCTTTCCTGATCATCGCCAGCGTAGCTTATTTGCTCCTGACCTTCGTCTGGAATCCCGATTATGGTGGCCGTAAGGATTGGGACTTGTTCGCACCCTCGGCTTTCGTGTACACTCCTCTGGCTGCCAACCTGCTGGTGCTCCAACTGAGAGATTGGCGAGCATCTCCAGACGGCGAATATATCCTGGCCCGGATTGCTCGCCTGATCATCGCGGTTTCGGCGCTGCACACAATGGCCTGGGTTTACTATAACACCATCCCCTGAGCGTCTGCATGATGCAGATAGACGATAAACAGAAAATCACAGACAATGCAATGAGAGCATTCCCATCCCGAGCTCTGCGTCGACTGGACTTGAACTTAGTTTTGGTCTGGCTGCTGGCCCTGCCAGCAACGATGCCACTCATCCAGCCGACCATTCCCCACAGCGCCGATGGACTGCTGCATCTGTATCGGCTGGTTACTCTAGATCACGCCATCCGGCAGGGGGCCCTGTTCCCGCGCTGGCTGCCTGACCTGGCCTATGGCTATGGCCTGCCGCTTTTCGTTTTCTATGCCCCATTATCGTATTACACCACCGAGGCACTGAATCTGTTGGGTCTGAGCCACCTCGGTGCGGTTAACGCTTCGTTTGCATTGGCGCTGCTCTTGTCGGGAGCAGGGGCCTATCTCTTCGTAAAAGATGGGTTCGGGTCCAAAGCCGGTGTGCTGGCAGGTGTGGCTTATGTGTACGCGCCGTATCAGTTGTTCAATGTCCTGGCCCGGGGGAGTCTGCCCGCCGCCTGGGCAGGAGCCCTCTTCCCCTTTGCCTTTTGGTCTTTGGGCCGACTGATCAGGGTAGGCAAGCCGGGCTACCTTCCATTGAGTGCCGTTACCTGTGCCGCAGTCCTGCTCTCGCACAACATCTCAAGCTTACTCTTCTTGCCGCTGTTGATTGTTTACATAATGGTTGAGTTGCTCGGTCGGCGCGATCGACAGGCAGCCTTGAGGACTGGAATGGCGTTGGGGCTGGGGTTGGGGTTGGCTGCTTTCTTCCTGATGCCGGCGGTCATCGAGAAGGAATTCGTGCAAGTGCAACGGGTCATCACGCCGCCGAATTTTGATTACCACTTCAATTTTGTCAGCCTTAAAGATCTTTTTTCTCTTCCCCATCCGGCTAATACGGGGTTGATCAATCCCGACTATCCCTTCACCATGGGACTGGCGCAGGTAGGGCTGGCGGCGGTGGGCCTTATCTATGGCACATTTCGAACTGTTGATTGGAAGCTGTCAACCCACAATCCAGGGTCCAGAAGCCCGAATCCAAAAAGGGATGCTCACCGAAAAGGGATACTTATCTTTGCCTTGCTGGGCCTGCTCGGCGCCGTTTTTATGATGTTGCCACTTTCGGTTGGCGTGTGGGAGCGCTTGCCGATCATCGCCTTTGTACAGCAGCCGCACCGGCTGTTGAGCCTGGCTGCTCTTTTGTTGGCCGCTTTGGCCGGAGCCTCGGTAGCGGGCTTGCCTGACCGGCTGAAGGTTGGCTTGATGTGGGGGGGGATAATACTGATTTTTGTTACGGCGGTCCCGCTCCTTTACCCTCGCTATTATGATCCGCTCCCCACCGATCCTGACTTGACGGGTATGATGGCCTACGAGCATCGCGCTGGTGCCATTGGTACCACTTCTTTTGGCGAGTATCTTCCCATATGGGTACAGCAAGTGCCACGTGAATCACCATTGGAGCCGATGTACCAGGCAGGGGGAGACATCGAGCGGTTGGATCGGGCCTATCTGCCTGAAAATGCCAGGGTTAAGTCAGCGACTTATACTTTCAACCAGGTGGAACTGGTCATCGCCTCGGCGGAGCCCTACCAGGCGGTTTTTCACACTTTTTATTTTCCCGGTTGGGTGGCACAGGTGGACGGCCAGCCTGTGCCTGTTGCCCCTGTCAGTGAGCGGGGACTCATCGGCGTGGCGATGCCGGCCGGCCTGCATGACCTGCAACTTCGCTTCCGCGAGACACCTGTCCGTCTGGTAGCGGATGGGCTGTCAGCGCTGGCATTGTTGGTGGTAGTGGGGTTGTTTGGTTGGGCCTTCTGGAAATTTAAGTCTGGAACTTCTTTGCTTTTGGCTACCCCTCCAGATACCCCACTCCCTGCTTCCCACCCCCATCTTCCGACTGGCTTCACTCGTTCTCAACTCGCCGCTTTGATTGGGCTGGCCCTGGTGCTCATCGCTGTTAAAGCGCTTTATCTTGACCGCTACGACAGCCCGCTCAAGCACACCTTTGACGGGACACACGTAACCGTTGCCGACGAGCCGATGCAAGTGAACTTTGGTAACCAGATGAATCTGTTGGGTTACGATCTCAATCGCCAGACCGTTATGGCTGGCCAGACCTTCAATTTGAGGGTCTATTGGGGAGTGCGTCTGCCATTGACCATCAACTACAGCGCCCTGGCCCAACTGGTAGACGATGAGCATCACTTGTATGCTGCGCAAGACAATCTGCATCCTGGCGGGCTGCCCACAACCCGTTGGGAACCATGGGGGTTTGTGCAAGATCCTCATGCGGTTCGTGTGTCGCCGGGTACGCCACCTGGCGATTATTTCCTGGTCGTGGGACTCTATGAACCGATGACCTGGTTGCGACTGCCGGTGCTCGAAGGCGGTGATCCTGGCTGGGGCGATGTGGTCGCCATCCCGGTGACTGTCGTCAAGGCCCCACGCCCGCCCTCCCTGGCTGACCTGGACATCACCTGGCCAGCTTCGACGGATCTAGGCCCTGGGCTGCGCCTGCTGGGAGCCACACCGGAAAGGGAATGGCTCCCACGCAATGACTTCTTGCGCGTCGCGCTCTTCTGGGAAATACTGTCCGTACCCCTTTCTGACTACCAGGTGAGTCTGCGCCTGCTGGATATTGACGGAGCGGTAGTTCTGGAAGAAACAACACGTCCCTCTTACAATCACTACCCGACCACTCGTTGGAGCGCTGGTGAGCGGGTACGTGACAACCATGCCCTGTGGATTCCCCCGGACTTCCCGGCAGGCACGTACCGCTTGCAGGTACGCATAGTAGATCAGGCAGGGCAGGGGATCGGAGAGTGGGTGAAGTTGGGAGAACTGGAGGCTGGGGATCAAGAGAGGAAAAGTCCTTGACACCCAAAACGTTTTGGTTTATAATGAATGTGTGACCAAAACGTTTTGGTTTGACAGGTTAAGGACAACGTAAGTGACTGTCACCCTCAAAGACATCGCCCGGCGAGTCAATCGCTCCGTCACCACTGTTTCACGGGCGCTGCACGACTATGACGACGTCAGTGAAGAGACCCGGGAGTTGATCAGGCACACGGCCCGTGAGATGGGGTACACGCCCAACGTCGTCGCCCAGCGATTGCAGAAGCGGCGTACCGACACCCTGGGGTTGATTCTGCCTACTTTTGGGCCTCGCTTATCTGATCCTCACTTTGGCGAAGTGCTGGCGGGAGTCGGCGACGAGGTCGCCCGTGAGGGCTTTGATCTGCTTATTAGCATTGCAGACCCACACCTGGACGAACTGGAGGCATACCGCCAGAAGATCAGCGGGCGGCGCTTGGATGGTGTGTTGGTGGTGCGCACTCGCTGCCACGACGAGCGAGTTGAGTTCCTCTTGAGCCACGGCATGCCTTTTGTCGCGTATGGCCGGGTTTTGGATGACCGGGATTCTCCTTATGTGGACGTGGATCACGTGACGGGCATGCGTGTCCTGATGCAACACCTCAGCGATTTGGGTCACCAGCGGATTGGTTGTGTTACCGGGTCGCCTGATTTTACTTTCGTTCATTATCAGCTTGAGGGATTCCGGCAGGCGATGTCTGCCCGTGCCTTGCCAGTGGATGAAGACCTCATGGTTGAAGCCGACCTGACGCAAAAAGGAGGATATGGAGGTGCTCAGACGCTGCTCAGCCAGAGCGATCCGCCCACCGCCATTGTGGCCAGTAACGATTTGATGGCTTTGGGTGTGATGAGTGCGGCACAAGATCACGGACTTGACGTGGGACGGGATATCGCCGTGGCTGGCTTCGGTGACATCCCGTGGGCCGACACTTCGCACCCGACGCTTACGACGGTTCGCCAACCGACTCACCGCTTGGGGCAGTTGATAGGCCAGATGCTCGTCAACGTGGCGCGTGGCAAGCCGTTGACTGAGGGGCGGCACGTGTTGCTGGAGCCATCTCTGATCATTCGTCAATCTACGAATCTGGACCTATGGCTGTAAACTCTGGCGCGCTGTGACGCATCTGTCACCGGAATTGGTTTTCGACCTGAAGCAACGTAACCAGAGGGCAACAAAGTATTGACTCGGATGCAACCCTGGGCGTGACGGCTGAGGGTGGCACCCGAAGCAACGTAGCCAGAGGGCAACAAAGTATTGGCTGTGTAACCAAAACACTTAAACAGATTAAGGAGGAAAATCAATGGCAAGCGTAACCTATGATCATGTTACGAAGCGCTTCGG
>CAYTNQ010000279.1:0-5036 GCA_964439175.1 uncultured Anaerolineales bacterium
TTTTCCCGGTCGCCTCGACCGAGCGCTCCAGCACGGCCGCCGTGCCGTCGTCGAAGGGATGTGCCAGCGGGGCCGCCGGGTGAATCCATTCCAGGCCGTGCTCGGCTAGCGGCAGCGTGTGGAAGAAGGGCGAGCCGGCCCCAAGAGGATGGACCGCTGAGCAGACGTCGTGGATGAAGCCGGGCAGGGTCAGCTCGGCCGAGCGTGCCCCCCCGCCGACGGTCTCCGCGGCCTCCAGCACCAGCACCGAGAGCCCCGCTTGAGCCAGCGTAATCGCGGCAGCGAGGCCGTTTGGCCCGGCGCCAACGACGACAGTATCGTAGCTTTGGTGTCGAGGCATAATTTCAGAATCTGACCACTCTAATCCACTGCGGCCAGTGCCTCGGCTTCGTTGAGGATAATGGCGCGGGTGCCGTCGGTACTGGCGCGGGTGTAGGCATCCATGAGTGCGTTCTCGGCAAAGGAGGTTACCCCACAAGAACCAGTTTAGAATGCCGAACGGAAAGCTCGGTGCCTGAATAGTCGCCTTTCACTATGATGATGCCTCCATCACCGGATGGGCGCGCAATGGACGAATAGGCGAGAAGAGCAGTCGTCGAATTAGATTGAACCACCTTTTTTAGTCTAATTTGTATCTCTCAGTGACACATTTAGCAACACAAAAAGTGACACAAACAAGCCTGTCCTTAGCTTTACAAATTGTAGGAGATTTGCTATACTTTGAACATAGGGGACATCTCTTCAAGCGCTCAAGATCGCCCCAGAGACACATACCGTCCCGGTCGCCCTGGCCGGGCTCTCCATCCTGTTGGCACGAGAAAGGGCCGTTGAGCCAGCACTGGAGTTGTTGGCGCATGTTTTGGGACATCCTGCCAGCAGCCAGGGAGCCAAAGACCGGGCTGAACAGCTCCGAGCGGAATTGGAGGCCCAACTGTCCGTCCGCGCAAGGGATCGAAGCCGCCCAGGCACGAGTGGGGGCCAGAACGTTCGGCGCGGTCGTGGAAGAATTACTGGGTATGGACATAGTGTGAGGAGGGACTCTATGAATGTTTCCGACGCCATTCGTACCAAACGTGCGATACGCCAATTTCAGGACAAACCGCTTCCCGACGAGGTGGTACGCGCCATCCTCAACGCCGGGCGCCGGGCGCAATCGGCCAAAAACATGCAGCCCTGGTATTTCATTGCCATCCGGGACAAAGCCACGCTGAACGCCCTGTCACAACTGGGTCATTTTGCCGGACATCTGGCCGGCGCCGCCTTGGGGGTAACTATCCTCACGCCTCCCCCGGAACAGCGTTTTAGCATCATGTTTGACGCCGGTCAGTCTGCGGCCTACATGCAACTGGCTGCCTGGGAACTGGGGGTAGCCTCTTGTCCGGCTACCATCTACGAACCGGACAAAGCGCGAGAGTTACTGGGCTTTCCCGAGGATCTGCACATTCGGGTCGCCCTCTCTTTTGGCTATCCGTTGCCCGAATCGACCCGGCCCCGCCCTCCGCGTAAGGATGGCCGGCGATCATTTGAGGAAGTCGTGCACTGGGAGAGGTGGTCTTCTTGATGGAGGGTTGCCTTGCCACTTCGCCCGATCACGATCGCCAGGCCAGCGCTACAACTCGAAGACTTGACCTCGCTCGGGCGCGTCCACCTGGGGTACGCCCTGCTCCTTGAGCGCTTCGGCCAGGGCCTGGATGCTTTCCTCCTCGCCGTGAACCGCAAACACCCGCTTCAGGCTCCCCTGCTCCTGGACGCGAGCCACCCAGTTCAAGAGTTCATTCCGGTCGGCATGGGCGCTGTAGCCCTCGGCGCGCCGTATCTCCGCTTTGACGTGATATTCCTCGCCAAAGATGGGAACCGGGTCTTGCCCTTCCAGCAGCTTGCGGCCCAGCGTGTTTTCCGCCTGGTAACCGACGAACATCACGATAGTGCGCGGGTCTTCGATGTTGTTTTTCAGGTGGTGCAAAATCCGTCCTGCCTCGCACATGCCTGAGGCGCTGATGATGACGGCCGGCGTGGTGAGATCGTTCAACCGTTTCGAGTCTTCCACACCGCGGATGTAGCGCAGGCGCTTGAAGCTCAGCGGGTCACGGTCAGGTTCGTTCAGCATGGCATCCAGTGTCTCCTCGTCGTAACACTCCGGGTGCAGGCGGAAGACCTCGGTGACGTTCACGGCCAACGGGCTGTCTACGAACACGTCAATCGGCGGCAATTGGCCTGCTTCCCACAACTGATCCAGCCCGTAAGCCAGTTCCTGAGTGCGCCCCACGGCAAAGGAGGGGATGACCAGCTTGCCTCCCCGGTCGTAAGCCTCCTGGACGGCCTGGCGCAACATCTCTTTCGCTTCGCCCGTAGACCCGTGGAAGCGATTGCCGTAGGTGCTTTCCATGATGACGAAGTCGACGCCTTCGGCCACCTGGGGGTTGCGCAGGATGGGGAGCCCTTTGCGCCCAATGTCGCCGCTGAAGAGCAGGCGGAATTGGCGTCCTCCCTCCTTCACGTCAATGACGACAATGGCCGAGCCCAGGATGTGCCCGGCATCGCGAAAGTGCACTTGTACGCCAGGGACCGGCTCGAAGGAGCGGCCGTACTCTACCGTGTTGAAGTGAATGAGAGTGTCAGTTGCGTCCCGGCGCGTGTAGAGCGGCTCAAAGAGATTCTTGCCCTGCCTGGCCCGGCGTTTGTTGACGTAAGCCACATCGCTCTCCTGGATGTGCGCCGAGTCGAGCAGCATATAAGCGTCCAGGTCACGCGTGGCCGAAGTGGCATAAATCGGGCCGGTGAAGCCGGCTTTGACCAGCGAGGGCAGATTGCCGCTGTGGTCGATGTGCGCGTGAGACAGAACCACGGCGTCTATCTCACTTGCATCGAAGGGCAGGTTCCGGTTGCGCTCGAAGGCTTCCTTGCGCTTGCCCTGATAGAGACCACAATCGAGCAGCAAGTTGTGTCCGTTCACGCTGAGCAGGTGCATCGAACCGGTGACGGTTTGGGCCGCGCCCCAGAATTGAATCTGCATGAATCCTCCTTCATTTAATGAATTGTTTGTAACCGCTCAGCCTTGAGGTGCCCGGCACTTCATTCATATGAGACCGAACTGTGGCTGGGCCGCTATCAGGCGCCAGGTTGCGCCTTAAAGGTTATAAAAGTGCCGGGCACCTGACAGGCAACAGATGTGCATTCTACCCCACGCGGCTGGCGCGCGCAAGTCGGCGTATTGGGGTGAAAATTCCATAACTGGAGGCTCTATGGTATCATCTGGTTCAGACTTTTCTGCGGAGGAATAGGCTATGACTCAACCCAGGGCTGCCCATGCGGCGGATTCCTGCACGCCTGGTGGGGAGGAAAGCGCGAAGAATCGTGCCGGGCCCCCTCTTATCTTAGTCACCAACGACGACGGCATCCATTCCCCCGGCCTGCACGCTGTCGTCAGGGCCGTGTGCGATTTGGGCGAAGTAATTGTGGCGGCACCCCGGCGGCAGCAGACCAGCGCCAGCCGCAGCTACCCCCCCGTGCGTGACAAGGCGATCTATCAAGAGGAAATACCGGTCAATTGTCACACCGTCGTCGCCTACGGATTGGAGGCCTCGCCCGCGCAGGCGGTGCTCTCTGCTCTGCTCGACCTGTTGCCGTGCCCTCCTGATTTACTCATCAGCGGCATCAACTTCGGTGAGAATCTGGGCACCGGCGTCACCATCTCCGGCACGATCGGAGCCGCCATCGAGGCGGCCAGCTTTGGGGTACCCGGCCTGGCGGTGTCGTTAGAGACGTCTAAAGAATTCCATTATCACCATTCCGACGCGGTCGATTTTGCGGCGGCTGCTGCATTCACCCGCCGCTTCGCCCAAATTGTGCTGGCCGGCAAGTTGCCGCCTGACGTGGACATCTTGAAAATTGACGTGCCGGCCGACGCCCAGCCCGATACCCCCTGGCGTATGGTCCGCGTCTCACGCCAGCGCTACCACGTGCCCCGGCCCAGCGGGCGACGCAGCCTGAGCGAACAGAAGGGGATAGACTATGGTGTCTGGGTGGATTGGGACACGTTAGAGCCCGATTCTGACGTGCACGCCCTGGCGGTGGAGCGGGTGGTGGCGGTTTCCCCCCTCAGCATTGACCTCACGGCTCGCGCTGACTTAAGTGCTCTGGCCGCTGACCTGCGGCAGTGCGAAGAGCATTTGGACAAAGTTATTTCAACACAAATATAGGGATTTAAAACATGACGATCAAAGACGGAAGTGTTCAAGCGTTATTGGACGAACTGGCCGGTTCCTCGGCCACGCCGGGAGGCGGCAGCGCCGCTGCACTGGCCGGAGCCATGGGAGCTGCTCTGTTGAGCATGGTCTGCAATCTGACCATCGGCAAAAAACGGTTCGCCGCTGTGGAAGGTGAACTGCGTGATACTCTCGAAAAGGCTGAGAGCTTGCGCCGCCAATTGACCGGCCTGGCCGAAGCCGATACCCACGCTTTCGACCAGGTAATGGCTGCGTATCGCCGGCCGAAAGAGACAGAGGAGGAGAAGGCTGCCCGGCAGGCGGCCATTCAGAGGGCTCTCCAGGGTGCAACCCAGGTCCCTCTGGAGACGGCTACCGCCTGTGCGGCTGTCGTCAACCTGACAGCCCAGGTAGCCTCCAAAGTCAACCCCAACGCGCTCAGCGACGCCGGCGCTGCCGCTCTTTTGGCGGAAGCCGGTTTGCGGGGGGCTCAGCTCAATGTCGGCATCAACCTGAGCTCCATTCGCGACCCCGACTTTGTGCAAGAAAAGCAGAAATACTTGAAGCAGGTGCTGGCCGGCGCCAGCCAGGAAAAGGAGCGCGTCTTTTCTTACGTATTGGAACATTCTTGAGGTTTAGGTACCTACTTAGCCACCCTTGCGAAGGTTAAGAATAGCTTTGCCAACAGGGCAATTTTCGATAGACCAAGGCATTTTTGCCCTGAAAATTCTCACCAAACCTTCGCAAGGGTTATCTGGCCTGAGTAGTTACAAGAGGTTTAGATAAATTCACTTGACAAGCCCAAATGCCTGTGATAGTATGTTGCGTGGT
>CAYTNQ010000280.1:0-5022 GCA_964439175.1 uncultured Anaerolineales bacterium
GCTGCAGAGCTTTCATTCGTCGATGTCTGTAACCTCCATCAAGCGCATAATTTCATACAGGGCCTCGTCAAGCAGGTGTAGCCGGTCTGTGGATATAGAAGTATTCTCCGTCGAACTCAAATCCGACTGGTGCCACATCGGGCTGCAGTTCATTTGATACTGTAGCAATCCTGGCCAAGCGTTGCGATTTTAGGTACTGCATTTCTTTATCAGAAAACGTGGATAGCCATTATCAATTTGAACATATACTTTTGCATCAGTTGCCTCCTTTCTGTTTTCTTCCTTGTCAGTAATTGTTTCTGGTTAATCAAATTCTATTGAGCTTCCAGTTCTCCTGTAATAGTTAGCCGACTAAATATTAGCTCAAAAAAACTTCACCGGGTCAGGTTCTCATATACTTGGAGTAACAGGCGACGGAGCAGGATTCGCTCATCCAGGGTCAGGTTAACCAGACTTTGTGCTTCTAATTCATGCCAGATTCCTTCAACCGGTTCTCGCAACGACCGTCCCTCGGCCGTCAAGTAAACCCGCGACACCCGCTGATCTTCAATGTCTGTGCGTCGTTCAACCAGGCCTGTTTTCGCCATGCGATCCAGCATTTTAGTCATCGTCGCCGGACTGATACACAGATCGCCTGCTAGTTCGGACTGGGTCAGGCCATCCCCTGGCCACAGGCGTAGCAATAGCATCTCCTGCCCTGGATGGAGCTCGATTTTGGTCAGCAGTTCCTGCGCCTTGCCGCGATGCGCTTTACAAACTTGCACCAACAGATAGCTGATCGTTTCGGTAATTGGTTTTTGCATAATTTATTTTTGGCTCAAGCCATTTATTTAGTCGGCTAAATAAATTGTAGCACAGATTTCCAAAAATGTCAATCTGCCCTTTTGTTCAGTTCAATCTACCAACTCGATAGCTGTATATTTTTAGGCCGGCTAACGGCGCGGCGGATGAGCCGCCAGTCGAAGGCCGCTTGTGAGCCTGAAACTCGTCGGCTCCATCCGCTTGATGGGCCGAGGCGAGCATCAGCGAGCCGCAGGCTGGCAAGTGGCAACAGGTTCTTTCTTCCAGACAATCGAATAACGCCATAAAAGATGCCTTTTCACCTGGGCCAGAGGTAATATCGTCGCACTCGCTCGACGCACCTGCGACAAAGTAAGATAAGTGTCAGTGCGCCCATGTTCCGCCCAAGCGGCCCGTACTGCCGCCGGTTCTCTTAACCGACCCCGCTTGAGTAAAAGGTCGGCTCCATGCGCTGGTTAGGCGCCATCACCAGCCACTTGTCTTGACCACTCTCATTCCAACGCATATACCTGAAGCGGCTCGGCCCTGCCTGGCACCTCAACAAGCGGCATCGCTTTGACAGAGACCTCCACGCCAATGGCTGCATACGCCTCCGCGCTAATCAAGGCATCCGTGCCCCACTTTTTGTTTAGGGCATCAATGCGTGAAGCCACGTTGACCACATCACCGATCACCGTGTACTCCATGTGCCTTGGGCAGCCTATGCTACCGGCTACCATCTCGCCGCAGTGAATCCCAACGCCAATGCGCAGCGTTGGCTCACCCGCCTCGCGCTGCCGTTCATTGAACTCAGACAACGCAGCACGAATCCCTCGGGCAGTACGCACTGCCCGCTGGGCGTGGTCAGTCTGCGGCACCGGTGCGCCAAATATGGCCAGCAGACTGTCCCCGCCAAACTTGTTGATCCATCCTCCTTCGGCATGAATGGCCGGCTCAACCGCTGCGAAATAGCGATTGAGAAGGCTCACAATCTCTATGGGAGACATCTGTTCGGAGAGCGCGGTGAAACCTCGGATGTCGGCGAACAGAACGCTGCAGCACCAACGACTGGCGTGGGTCGCTCCGGCAAGGTACGCAAGAAAACACCGACAGGCCGGAAATGAGTATTGATGACCAAGATATCAAGTAAGAGCATCGGGGCACATGCAAGGGGAGCAAAGCTAGCGTAAGTGAGCATTTGGTACGAGTTGAGGTCCAACCCAAAAACATAGAGTATGACGCCAACTATGACGGCTATGTGCTAACCGACAGCGGAACATGGTGTAGTTTTATGACGGAAAGTACCGACAGCGCATCGTAGAGATTTTGAGCGTGATAGCCGCCAGCTTCGCGTTTAGATTGGTGCCTACTTGGCCGACAGTTTATAGTCAAACTGTTTGACCAAGCGTCCTTTGTGATAGATTTTCAAGACTTGAGGCTTGGTGTATAGCGTTGCCTTGATGTACTGGAACTTGAGACGCTTACCCACCTTGAATTGTTGGCTCAAGACGTTCATGGTCCCCTTGGCTGTCACCAAGCGAATGAAGGAAACCTTACCAACCGAGATGGGTAGCTTTTGTTGGTGCAGTTGACAATCAGCGGGCAGCTTGCGCAGGCGTTTGCCACGCCGGTATTGAGCGGCTGTGCGATGACCGAGGTGAGCATGGACGTGCTGCTCGTTGACCGTGGTCATCAAGCGTTTCACTTGACGGCGGGCATCAGCCGGGCGGCGGTATGACCGCTTGAGTAGCAAGGGCTGGAACCAACCATTGAACTGTTCAACGGCCCCGTTGTAGTACGGTCTGCCTTCGGGAATGAAGAGCACTTCGATTTCCAGCCGCAGGCAGAAGCGGATCACGCGACTGAGGTAACGAGCTGAAGCGCCCCACCCGCAGAACTCACGACCGTTATCGAACTGGACCATGTCCGGTAAGCCCAAGGACTGCCAAGCGTGGGTCAAGAAGGCCAAAACCGTATCGCTACTCCGACTGGCGACAAACTCGATGTAGACGGCTTGGTCAAAGACATCTTTGCAAACCAAAAAGTAGTAGCGGGTCTTGTCGCCCTTCAAGTAACGTGGGCCAACGACATCGACCTGATGGACCTGATTGCTGTCCTGGGCTTGCGGCCCTGGATATTCCGTTCGGGCCAATTGCGGTGCTAGCCGGAGCGGGGGACAAGTCAGACCTGCCCGAGCTACGATGCGCTCAATGGTGCGCAGGGAGGGCAAGGGCGCGTAATCCAACTTTTCCAACTCAGCCCGGATTTGCGCCGCACCGACCAAACTATAGCGCGTCTGTGCCGTTGCTCGTTTGGCTAAGCGCTGGCGAATGCTGATAACAGCCCGCTCAATGTGTGGTGGTGTGCGGTTCACCACGCGCTGGTTGGCGCGTGTGAGATCGTACAGACCGGTTGGTCCGGCCTCCAGATACCGCCGCCACCACTTGTGAAACCAAGCTGCGGAACGGTTCAGGGTCCGACAGATGTTCTCGATCTTTTCTCCCGCCAGACGCAACCGGATGGCTGCCTGGCGCGCTGATAATTCGTCACGCATAAGTGTCCTCCTTTCGATAGCTGGCGGCTACCAGGAGACACTATACGCGCATCTATCGGATAGTGCTTGGCCATTCACCCGGACAGTGACGGCATTTTCCGTCACGAATCTCTACCATGCACTGTCGGTACGTTAATGTTCTATTCTCTACCATGCGCTGTCGGTCAGGCACTAAACGATGCGCTGTCGGTTAGCAGCTATGGATGTGTCGACCAGGTAGATTGTAATCAGACGTCGATGCAGCCAACGTGCCGACAATCGTTCACTTGGCGGAGTGGACAAATGTATAGCTTGCATCTCTCAACCTCTTTTGACTTGTGGCGGCTAACGAGTTAAGGATTAGTATGGCGCAGCGAAAGCGTAGGGCCCTGAATTGAAGACATATCCTATAGACAACGGATACAAGGCAAGGAGACCGGCAAGCCGCCACACCATCCTACGTTGAACTAAGCCGTTGCTGGGAGACGAGCGTTGTATTTGGAATTTAGGTGACCCTCCCCTCTGGGGAAGCAGGCAAACCAGCCGGTAGCCATTCGTCTCAAGCGGGAAATCTGAGGCAATTTTAGCAGAAGCGGCCGATATTTGCCAGTACCCCATCACAGGGATCATGGTATGAACAGATCACGCTTACGAGGCCGAATCCAACTTATCAGAATCACTGTAGAGTCTACGGACATTTGGACATTCAGCAGATAGGGGCGGTTCTTGGAACCACTGATCCACTGAAGGCGCTGATGGCACTGAAAAAGGGCGTCCCAGCTTAGTGAACCTCAGTGGGATCAGTGTCTCAGCACTTGTCCAGAAATAACTTGGTACTTTTGCCATCAGTTTACGCCTGATCTGCCGATTAAAATGCAAAGTTATTAGTAGACAAGTACTCAGTGATTCAAGGGGTGTCGCCGGTCAAGTAACCTGGATGTGCTTCCTGTCAGTCAGGCGTCGATGCTTGATGAATCGGGCCCGATTCATCTCAACATGTGGGTGGACTCAACACAGAATCACTTTGATGGGACACCAGTCTCCGCTGCACTCCAGCTCAGCCGGAGGGCGCGCGGGGGGGCATGGAAGGTAATCCAGTGCCCCAGAGCAGCCTTTTTCTGAAATCAAGCAAGACGAAGCCAGCGATGCTGTGCGTCTTCACACCGCCACTATCCCGGTTGCCGCCCCTGACATTATGGAACGATGATCCGCCGCTGTGTCAAGGCGTAAGGGAACAAAAGCCCCGATGACGGCGATTGGGTCTACCCGTCAACCCGGCTGGGACGTGACCCCAGCAAACCGCGACGGGTCACGAGATTGCTTAAGAGACAGCATGGCTGTTGCGCACGCTGCGGATTGCGCTTCACGACAGAGGATGTAATAGAAGTGCATCACCACGACAGGAACCACAACAACAGCGCCTTCGACAACTTGCGCTTGATGCATGGGCACTGTCACGACATCGCTCACGGCTCAAGGTGCCTATCCGCAGGACTATCGTCTTGTGACAAAAGCCCGTATTCCGAAGAGTCCCGGGAGGGGAAAGCTCTCACGCGTAGTTCAGGAGCGGGGGTCGGGGTCGTGAGGCCCCGGCCCACCGTAACTTAGGCCCGCTGGTGTTAGCCCTCGATGCCTGCTATTTCTCGGTCTGCCTATCACGGGACGGGTTTTATTGCGTACTTTCCACTTTAAAGACAGGGTAGTTCGAC
>CAYTNQ010000281.1:0-4969 GCA_964439175.1 uncultured Anaerolineales bacterium
TGGGTGACGTGCTCAAAGAGGCCAAAGGGCTGGCCCGCAAGATCGCCAGCAAGAGCGCTGTGGCCATCGGCTGCGCCATGGAGGCCATCGAGCGCGGTCGCCATCTGCCGCTGGCCGAGGCACTGAAAGTGGAGATCGAGCAGTTTGGCGCTATCTCTCAAAGCGAGGACATGAGAGAGGGCGTGCAGGCCTTCTTGCAGAAGCGACAGCCGCAGTTTAAGGATCGGTAGGGAATGTTAGGAGCATGAGATATGGACTTTAGCCTCACCGAAGAGCAAAGAATGTTCCGCGACATGTTCCGCGACTTTGCCCAGGGCGAAATCGCGCCCAATGCGGAACATCTGGACAAGGCAGAAGAAACGCCGACGGAGAATTTCAAGAAAATCGCCATGCAAGGCCTGCTCGCCGCGTCGCTGCCGGAGGCGTACGGCGGTGCGGAACTGGATACTCTCAGCTACTCGATGTGGCTGGAGGAACTGGGCAAGGCTTGCATGACCACCGCCGTCGCCGTGCACATCCACGGCGGGATGGCCGGCATGACCATCCTGCGCGAGGGCACCGAGGCGCAGAAGGAGACGTACCTGCCCCAACTGGCGGCCGGTGAGCGCATCGGGGCATTCGCCTGGAGCGAGCCGAGCGCTGGCTCGGACGCGGGTGGACTGCTGACCCGCGCTCACAAGGAAGGCGATGAGTACATTCTCACCGGTCGCAAAGCCTGGATCAGCAACGGCGCCGTGGCTGGGCTGTTTCTCGTCTTCGCCAGAAGCGATCCAGGCGCTGGGAAAGGGCTCGGTGCCTTCCTCGTGGAACGCGAGATGGAGGGCGTGCGAATTGGCCGGACCGAGCCCACGTTGGGCCTGCGCGGGCTGGGCATGACCCCCATCTATCTGGATGGCGTCCGTGTGCCGGCGTCCAATTTGCTGGGCGGCGTGGAAAACGAGGGCTACGCCCAGGCCATGCGCGCTCTGGACTACGGTCGCATGAGTGTAGCAGCCATTGCCTTGGGGGCGGCTGAGCAAGCCCTCGACTATGGTGTGAAGTTTGCCAGCGAGCGCGTGCAGTTCGGCGTGCCTGTCGGCCAGAAGCAAGCCATTCAGAACTACCTGGCCGAAAGCGCTGCCAAAATCAAGGGCCTGCGCCACCTGGTCAGTTACGTCGCCTGGCTGGTTGACGAGAGCCTGCCCTTCGCCGAGGATGCGGCCGCTGCTAAGCTGCTGGGCGCAGAGACGGCCATGTGGGTCGCCAATAAAATGGTTCAGGTCCACGGTGGGTACGGCTACATGAAAGAGTATCCTATCGAGCGCATCTTCCGCGATTGCCGCGCGTTGGACCTGATCGAAGGCACGGGGCAGATGCAGCGCATCGTGCTGGCAGCAGATTTGTTCAGGCCGTATGGAGTGAAAATAGCGGCGTAGCAGATGGAGATTGGAGATTGGATATTAGAGATTAGAGATTGGAGATCGGAGATTAGAGATCGGAGAATTGGAGATTGGAAGCCCATCGCTGTCGAGGTTAAGTCTCTAATCTCCAATCTCTAATATCCTTAAAGGAGCGTACCCATGGACTTTACGTTTTCCAAAGAACAGCAACTGTTGCGCAGAGCCTTTCGCGAGTTCACGGAGCAAGAGATCGCGCCGCGTGTTGACGAAATCGAGCACAGTAGCCATACGTCCCCTCCGGGGAAGGCCGGCCCGCCGGCTGACCTGATGGAAAAAGCCGCCGAATATGGAATTCTTGGCGTGCCCTTCCCGCAAAAATACGGGGGGATGGGCGCTGGCGAGACTGGCTACTGCATTTTGATGGAAGAACTGAATCGGGTCTCGCCCTCCTTTGCGACGGTGGTCGGCGCGCACATCGGCATCAGCGCCATGGCGATTTATCTGGATGGCAGCGAGGAGCAGAAGCAAAAGTACCTGGTGCCCATGGCCAGGGGAGAAAAGATCGGCGCCTTTGCCCTGACCGAGCCGGGAGCCGGGTCCGACGCGGCCGCCACCCGTACCCGGGCCGTGCGCGAGGGGGACTCGTACATCCTCGACGGCACCAAGCACTTCATCACCAACGGCTCTATCTGCGACGTGGCCGTCGTATTGGCCATCACCGATCCCACCCTGGGTCCGCGCGGCGGCATGACCGGTTTCATTGTCGAAAGCCAGTGGGAAGGCTTCAAGGTCAGCAAGGTCGAAGACAAGATGGGCATTCGCGGCAGCCCCACCGGCGAGATCGTGTTAGAGGAGCTGCGTGTGCCCCAGGAAAACGTCCTGGGGCCGGTAGGATTGGGCTTCGTCACCTTTATGAAGACGCTGGACGTGGGGCGCACCACGATTGGCGCGGCGTCGCTGGGCGGTGCGCAATATATGTTGGACATGGCGGTTGAGTGGGCTGTTACCCGCGAGGCGTTCGGCGGCCCTATCGCGCATAAGCAGTCCGTCCAATGGATGATCGCCGACATGGCGGCCGAGGTAGAAGCGCTGCGCTCGCTGGTCTACCGCACCGCCTGGATGGTAGACACGGGGCGACCCTTCAGTCGTGAAGCGGCCATCTGTAAGCTGTATGGCTCCGAGGTATGCTCGCGCGTCACCGATAAAGCGCTGCAGATCCACGGCGCCCTGGGTTACAGTCGTCACATGCCGCTGGAGCGCGGCCTGCGTGACGCGCGCATCTCGGAGATCTTCGAAGGGACGAACGAGATTCAGCGCATCGTCATCGCATCCAACATCTTCCAGGAACATGGCGTGCGCATCCGTCCGTAGCGGGAAGTGGAAGTAGGAAGTAGGAAGTAGGAAACAGGAAGTAAAGGTGATTCCCGCTGACCACCCCGGCCCGCGCGGGGCAGCCGAGGCGGGCTGTCCACTGCCTACTGCTTACTGCCTACTGCTTACTGCCTACTGCCTCCTATAAGGAGTGAGACTATGATGAAAATTGTTGTCACGATCAAACACATCCTCGATCCCTCTGGCTTCACAGTCAATCGCAGGCGGGAAAGGGTGTTTGTCAACCGCGAAGAATACATCATCAATCCCGCAGATCTCAATGCGCTGGAAATGGCTTTGCAGGCAAAAGATGAGCGCGACGATGTGGAGGTTATTGGGCTGGGCCTGGGTCCGCCCCGCGTGGACGATGCCCTACGCGAGGCAATCGCGCGGGGTGCCGACCGTGCCGTCCTCATCACCGATCCCGCCCTCGCCGATCTCAAGGCCGACACGGCTGGCGCCGCCCGGTTGATGGCCGCTGCCGTGAAGAAAATCGGGGACGTGAGCCTGGTCGTGTGCGGGGCGGTTGCGCTCGACAGCGGGGCCGGTGAGCTGCCGGGCCGGCTGGCCGAAGCACTAGGCTGGCCCATACTGACCGAAGTCTACACGCTTGATGAGATTAACAATGACGGGGTGCGTGCCTCTCAGCGCGCTTTAAGATTGGAGGCCACCCCCCCGGCGCTGCTGACCGTCCCTCGTGACGCCAACGAAGCACGTCACATTTATGGCGCGCGGGCCATCAACGCCTATCGCGAGGGAGATCAGGTGGTCGCCTGGAGCCTGGACGACCTGGGATTCACCCCCGACGATCTGGAACCGCTGACGTCCGTGGGGGGACGCCGCTTCCCGCCTGAGCGGGCGCTGGGCACCCGACTGGAGGGTTCCGTCGAGGAAGCCGTCGAAAACCTGGTGGCACAGTTGCGGGCAAACGAATTGATTGAGGCCGGGAGGTAACGTATGGAAGATTTTGAATACCTGCAGGCATTGATGGGAGGCGAAGAACTCCCTGAAATAAGCACCGAATACGGGGATATTTGGGTGTTGACCGACGACGCGCCCGAGGGGTTGATTGTGGTGGATCAGGCGCGAAGGCTGGCCGAGGCGCTGGGCGCGCGGGTTCAAGTAGTGCAGATTCCCGGCGAGTCCCCTTCGGGGCAGGGACGCGAGGCAACCGACCTCATCGCCGCCGGTGCTGATCGGGTGTACGTCGCCGCAGAAGGCTTTGCCGGTGACACAGAAGTGACCGTGGACGCTCTGACTCCTTTCCTGGAGGAGGCCAAACCGGAATTCATTCTGTGCGCCGACAGTTGGTTAGGGCGAGGCGTTGCGCCCCGGTTGGCACAGGGCCTGGGCGCCGGCCTGGCGACGCGCTGCCTGGAGGTTTCCATCAACGAGAGCGACCGCACCCTGATCGCCGTGCGCCCGGTGTACGAAGGGGAATACTACGAAGTGGTGAACTTCGCGCCGCATTGGCCGCAAATGGCCACGCTGATCACTGCCCCGCTCAGCCCGCCCTACCTGGACCGCTATCGGACTGGGGAAACAGAGAGCTTCACCCCGGACCTGTCGCCCACCGCCCGCGTGCGGGTGCGGGGCGAGGCAACGCCTCCGAATGGGCCAGTCCCCCTTAAGCAGGCTTCGATTGTCGTCTCCGGCGGAGCGGCACTGGGAGAGGCCGGGTTCGAAAAGCTGGCCGCCCTGGCCGAGCGGTTGGGAGGTGCCTTTGCTGGCGCGCGCGAGGCCTTTGAGTTGGGCTGGATCGAAAAGGACCGGCTGGTAGACGTCACCGGCCACAAGATCGCGCCCAGGCTTTACATGGCTTTTGGGGTTGCCGGCGACGTGATGCACGCGGCAGGGATCAAGGGTGCCCGGTTCGTCGTGGCCGTTCATCCCGACCCCGAGGCGCCCATCCTCGCCCAGGCCGACCTGGGCCTCGTCGCTGATCCGGCCGAGGTGATTGAGCAGTTGCTGGCGGTGCTGTGAGGGACCCGTTGCGTCCTTCCCACCTGCTCCTTCTTTGATTAGCAGCGTTTTTTCAGGAAGTCCGGTTCACTTGCAGAACACAACACCGAATTTGGAATTCAACGAATGGTCGGGGAATTCGTTGTTTTCTCAATTCGTTATTGACCATCGTGTTGCATTCTGTTACAATATGTCACGGAACAGCACATCACTCCACTGTATGCGAAAGTCGGCTTTGCATGCCGTGCGTCCGGTAA
>CAYTNQ010000282.1:0-4938 GCA_964439175.1 uncultured Anaerolineales bacterium
GTCCGTCGCGTGATCCTGTTCGGCTCGGCCGCAGGGGATGCTCCCTGGCACAGCCACTCTGACCTGGATGTGGCGGTAGAGGGACTGCGTCCCGAGGATCATCTGCGTGCCCTCAACGCCTGCTACGAACTATTGCCTCCTGGTCTGGCAATCGACCTGGTCCCGCTGGAGTCGGCCTGGCCAGAGCTGCGCGCCCGCATCGAGGGGGAGGTAAAAATGCCAACAGACCCGGTGGAAGCCCTGAAATTTGAGATCGAGAACGAGATCCGTCACCTGGAGCGGGTGGTGGAACGGCTGACCGGTTTCTTGCAGCGCGCGCCCGCCGAACCAGATGAGATACAGGTGCAAGGCGGAGGAAAGTACCTGCACGATTTCTACAACGGGGTGGAGCGTATTTTTGAGCGTATTGCTGTGCGCCTGGACGAGGATCTGCCGGCCGGGATCAACTGGCACACACTGTTGTTGCAGCGGATGAGCCGGCCCTTCGGCTCGCGCCGGCCGCCGGTTATAGACCATGCCCTGGAAGTGGAATTATCAGAATATCTGCGTTTTCGCCACCTCTTCCGTCATACTTATGGCTACGACCTGGAATGGAAGCGAGTGCGGGAATTGAGCCAGGCGCTGCCTGACGTGCTGGCAACCCTACAGGCTCAGATGGCGGCTTTTCTGGCGGCGTTAGCAGCCCCGGCCAATGGCGGCAATGGTTAGGCGCGGCGATAGATTTGGTAAATGCTGTTGCGCTACACTCCTGATATATTTCAGCCCCGGTCTCTCACCCCTAAGCCGGCCTGAACTCATAGCGCACGTCCTCAATCGAAGCGCCCACGACCTGGATCTCCTCCAGGCGATGGGGGCCCAACCCCATTTCATGGGCCAGGCTCAGGTGATTGTCGCTGCGCAGGAAAGGCGCCGAGGGATAAGTGATAGTCGGGTCAAACCCCATGACGGCTGCGGTCACCGCGTCGGTAGCCACCGGGTTCTTGCCGGCGAGTAGCACGCCCGGCGCCACCGGGGTGCTGGTTTCAATCCAGGGCCCTTCGCCGGCCTCCGTGGTCTTGATGCCATCAATCAACGCCAACTGTATCGGGCGTACCCGGTTGAGGTCTACGACCACCCCCGGCAGCCGGATCTTGAACTCACCATCACATCCGTGGAAGTCGGAGCGGTAGATATGATCAGGACCGCACCGGTAGTAACTGACCGGCACCAGGCCGATCAGGTTTTTCATGGAGAGGGTGAGGCCGCAACTCCAATGGCACTTCATCTTGGCCACGGAAACAAAGGCGTCGATCTCTTGCAGAATGGGGTTAAGTGTATATTCCTGGTAGATGAACCAGTCTTTCCCCACCGGCGCCGAGAGGAAATCCGCGTAGGGATGGGGGTCATTCAAGTCGATCAGGATAGCATCCAGCCCCTCGGCCACCTCTTCGTAACCCCATAACGGGTATGACTGCCCGTCATAGACAGCCTCAACAATGAAAAGTTGGCCGGCCCCTGCATCGCGCAGCAACTCGCCCAGTGCCCGAACTACCTCTGGATGGGTGATGTAACTTTCAATGGCCGGCACGCCCGGCAGCGGCGAGACGCCGGTCCCACCGGTCAAGTTGACCTTGATGGCAACCCGGTCCCCGGGCCGGATCAGGTCACTCACTCCTCCCAACCCATCCAGCAAGTCTTGAACCTGCTGGTGTACGAGACGCCGGTCGTAACTAGTAGCCTGGGCGATGGCTACCTGGGAGAGGGAGGGGGGAGGCAGTGTAGGGGTTGGCGTGATGGTTGACGTCGCAGTCGGGGCAGCAGTCGAGGTGGCGGTCGGGGTGGCCGTTGGTGCAGAGGTGGGTGTGGCGCTCGGCGTCGAAGTCGGGGCGACGCTGGGGGTGGCCGTCGGCGCAGAGGTCGGCGTGGCGCTCGGCGTCGAGGTCGGCGTGGCAGTGAAAGGAGGCACAGGCGTTTCCGTAGGATTCTTGGGCAGGCAGGCCGCAGCCAGCAGTCCCGCTGCGAAGCTGCTCATCGCCTGCAGAAATCTACGCCGGGAGATGGTTTTATAGAGAGGAGAAGGGCCAGATTGTTGGTGACGTTCGCTTTCTTCCAACACTTTCTCTTACTCCCTTGAGGCAATGATAACATACTGAAACAGAAAGGGCAAAACCCATCTACTCCCCAATCGACAACGGATTAAACCGCGTCTCGTAGTCATACACGTCCACTCCCTCCTGCCGCTTGAGGAAGTTCACCACGGCGTACGTCAGGGGTGTCACTGCCGCCTCGTAGGCCGATTTCGCCAGCCATTGGGTTGCGATGGCTGAGGCCAGCCCCGTCAGTGGGATCGTCCCCACAAAGGCCAGGGTGATGAACACCGCCGAGTCCAGCCCTTGCCCCACCAGCGTCGAGCCGATCGTGCGCGTCCATAGCCAGCGACCATTCGTGGCAATTTTCATTTTAGCCAATACGAAGGAGTTGGCGAATTCGCCCGCCAGGTAGGCCAGAAACGAGGCGGCCAGCAGCCTCGGCGTGTAGCCCAGGATGCGTGCGTAAGCGGCCTGCCCGTCCCAAAACGACGCGGCTGGCAGCAGTCCCCCAATCCAGATGGCAACCACCGCAATCAGGTTACAAAGGAAACCCAGCCAGATGACCATACGCGCCCGCTGATAGCCGTAAACCTCGGTCAGCACGTCGCCGACGATGTAGCTGATGGGAAAGATAATCACGGCTGCTGGCAAGACCAAGCGCCCCAGGCCGATCAGCTTGACGGCGATGATGTTGGCTGTGACCAGGCAGGTGATAAATAGGGCTGTTATCAATACAAACCAGGTTGAGTAGTAACCCCTGTGGGACTGAGCACGAGGCGGTATAGAGCCGAATGAATTTGGCATAAGATCCCCCCAAAAGCCGATACATAAAAACTGAGACTCGGGTCCATAGGAAAATCCTGGCCTCATTATAACATAGACCTAACTCGCCTAAAATTTGGGACAGGCCCTTAGGCCAGAAAATGGTTGACATGGGCCAAAAACTATGATAAATTAGTACCATAGTCCTGGCGACAATTCGTGTTTTTCCACTTCAACTTCTTCCACCTCTTTTTCTCTTCTTCTACCTCCCTGGCTCCTGCTACATCATTGTCGCTTCATAGCTGTATCCATCGAAGTCGCAGAAAGCACCCAGGTTCACAGGAGATGGGGTTACTCACACCTCTGGTTGAAAGCAGTTCTATTTCCCCTGAGGGTCCATAAAAGAATAAATTCCCGCATTCCCACCAGTTTTGCCAAAGAAATCCGCCTTAAATGCGGGAAGTTGTTTATTTACGGACCCTAAATGATCTTTGATAAAAGCATAATCATCTGACGCGCTCTTAATTCCCCAGGCTACCCTGCTTTCTTCACCTCGACCGGCTAAGGTTCCTCACTTTTCCATGGCAGATCGCAGCAAGCCCAAAGGATTCGGCCGTCGGGCCAGTGTTCACTCTGGTTCGAATTCTTGCGACGGTTGAGCCTATGCACAAGAAGGGAGGCGATACGCATGATTCAGGTTGACACAGATCTAGCGCGACAGGTTGTGCAAGAGACAATTCGCACGCGGCGTAGCATACGCAAGTACAAGCCGCAACAAGTTCCTGCGGAGGTCATCACCGAGTTGCTGGCGGCAGCTTTCGCAGCACCGTTCACGATTGGATGCCATGCCCTGCGGGTCATGGTGATCAGAGACCAGCAACTGCTGGCAGCCCTCAGCGATGCTATCAAAGAAACCTCCGTCGATTTCTTGAAGAAAGGGCGCAGGTTTCTACGCCGCCGTGTCCCGGGACTCTTCCCAATGGGAATCGTGCCTCTTTTTAACTTTAAGACGGTGCTGGCGCAATTCAAAGGCGCGATGAAGATGCCACAGGACCTCTGGTGGGGAGCTCCTACGCTATTGCTTATGTGTGCCAGGAAAGAAGCTTCCCCTGCGTATGAAATCGATGTTTCGGCTGCCATGGAAAACGTCACCCTGATGGCCAGGGCTTGTGGTCTCGGTACGTGCATTTTGAAGACGACGGAGTTGATCAACTACTATCCCCAGCCGCGTTCAATCATTGGCCTGCCTGATGAGTGGTGGGTCATCGTCGGTATATCCGTGGGATATCCGCTTGATTCTGAGGCACGCAAGCCTGCGCCATCCCGCCCCAGTATTACAGATCCGGAGTACGTGCGGTGGCGGGATCAAGAGGTGGCTCCCGATGACTATATATGGCTCGTCGTCCCTCAGGACAAGGTAGAAGATCAAAGTACTTTGGCGGGTAGATGAGCCGTTTGGCTGGCTCAGCGCATATGTCGTCTCTGCGTGAGGACGAGCCAGCACAGCGCCGCGAGGCCCACGACCATCGCCAGTGCTCCCACCTCACGCCGTAGCCACCAGGTGGGCCAACTCTCAACGATGAAGCCGTCGATCCCTGGACCATACCTGCTCTCTGCATCCAAATGTGCGGTGATGTGCACTTGATGTTCACCTTGGGGCAGTCCCCGGGCGACCGGAATCCGAACTCCAAAGGTGATATCGGGTGCATCCAATGACACCATTGCCGCTGGGCTTCCATCAACTGCCACCTCCAACTGACCGCCGCCGGGCTGACGAGTTACCACCAGCCATAGATCGCTGCCATTAAAGGTGAAGCTAACGCGTGCACCATCCCTCGTCGCCCGGCGGTAGGCTCCCAGCACCGCCCGTTCGTCTTTCACTCCCTCCCAACCATCCTCGCCTGCCTCTGCACATGCGCCTGTCGTGGGACATGCGTAGGCCACAGCCCAGTGATCTTCCTGATGATAGCCGCGATACATCACCGGCGGCAGGTGGGCGGCGTCGCTCAAAGCCCGGTATACCGGTTGGGGGGTGAAATCGGGCTCTAACAAGCGGAAGTAATACTGCGGGTTATTATCTCGCTCCCGGTCGTCGGCCTGCTTCAAG
>CAYTNQ010000283.1:0-4896 GCA_964439175.1 uncultured Anaerolineales bacterium
GGCTGGCGATTGACCTGGCAATTGCCCAGGCACGCCAGTACGAACGCCAGCATCCAGATCAGCATCCGATCATCACCTTGCTGTACGTCATGCCCGAGGATACAAACTCCGGCACGACAGCGCGCCGTTACGAGCTGCTGCGCAGCCTGGGGGCCGGCTTCGACTACCCGTTAGAGGCGTCGGTCGTCACTGCGCCCGACGTCGTCACCGGTATTTTGCGCGAAGCCGAGAAACACAACCTGGTCATTATGGGGGCCACGCCAGAGCGACTCTTTGAGCAGCGTCTCTTCGGCTCGATCTCCGAGCGGGTAGCACACGAGTGTACCAAGACGGTGATCGTGGTCAAGCGCTACCAGGGACCGGTTAGATCGTGGCTGAGGCGGTTGCTCTTGCCAGGTCAGGTCGTCAGCGGGTGAAGAACGGCAATATCTCAATTGGAGACATCTCAGAATGACATCCCAGGTCGGTGACGTTCCCCTCGAGCAATTCTCATTGTGTTAGCGTGCCACACAAATCTGAACATACCCCAAAACACAGCAATTCTCATTTTGGCAGTGTAGCCCATAAAAAGTAGGACAAGCTGTTAGCTTGTCCCAGGGAACGACAAGCTAACAGCTTGTCCTACAAGATGCTGGCTTCAAAATGAGAATTGCTGTCCAAAACACTTTCTCCTTGACTGGGATTTATGCTATAATTTAATCTCGAGTAGGCCGCCTGGCTTCCCGCGAGGTGATATCTCCACGGAGGAGTTGGGGGCTTAATTTGTTCTATAAGCATTAACCGCTGCTTCGCTGCCTGGATAAGGAGATTATCAAGCTTATGAATGCGGAACAAGTTTCAATGGCCCAGGTGCCCGATAAAGTCACGCTCAGCCGGGATCTGGGGCTGTTTACCATAACCATGATCGGCGTCGGCGGGATGATCGGCGCTGGTATCTTTGTGCTGACCGGTATTGCCGCCGGGGTGGCTGGCCCGGCCCTGGTGCTGGCCTTTTTCTTGAATGGCCTGGTGACCATGCTTACAGCCATGGCCTACGCCGAGTTGGGCTCGGCCTTTCCCGAAGCCGGCGGTGGTTACCTGTGGGTCAAGGAAGGACTGGGGGGGGCTCAAGGCTTCCTGGCCGGGTGGATGAGCTGGTTTGCCCACGCTGTCGCCGGCAGTCTGTACGCGCTGGCCTTTGGGCGCTTTGCCAGCGAGTTATTGGTCATGGCCGGCGTCCCCACCCTGGGCTTGTCGGTGGATCAAATGTCCTTGGGCCTGATGACCCTGATCATCATCCTCTTCACCAGCATCAACTACCGGGGCGCTTCCGAGACAGGGGCGGTGGGCAACATCGTCACCATAACCAAAGTGACGATCCTGGGGCTGTTCACCATCTTTGGCATAATCGCTATGGCACGAACCGAGGCCTGGCACACCCGCTTTACCTCCGGGTTCACGCCCAACGGCTTGATGGGGGTGTTTGTGGCGATGGGGCTGACCTTCATTGCCTTCGAGGGTTACGAGATCATTGCCCAGTCAGGGGAGGAAGTGATCAACCCCAAACGCAATATTCCCCGGGCTGTCTTCCTGGCCATTCTGATTGCCGTGATCATTTACATCTTGGTGGGTGTCACCGCCATTGGGGCCATAACCCCCCCGGACGGGATGAAGGCTTACCAGTACCTGGGACGCCAGAAAGAGATGGCCATCGTGGATGTCGCCAGCCAGGTCTTTCCCCTTGGCGTCGGGGCGGTGGTATTGCTCTTCAGCGGACTGGTCTCCACCATGTCGGCTCTGAATGCGACTACTTACTCCTCTTCGCGTGTCTCTTTTGCCATGGGGCGCGACCATAATCTGCCTGGCTTCTTCGCCCGGATCCACCCCCGGCGGCATACCCCCCACTGGGCGGTGCTCATCTCGGGCAGCTTGATGATTGTCATGGCCTGGTCTTTACCCCTTGAGGGGGTGGCGGCGGCTGCGGACATCATGTTTCTGTTGCTCTTCCTGCAAGTCAACGTAGCCTTGATGACTCTGCGCCACAAAATGCCCGACCTGTCTCGCGGATTTGTGGTTCCCTGGTTTCCCATCGTGCCGGTTATCGCTATCTTGTGTAATGCCCTGCTGGCCTTGAATCTATTCAGTTACAGCCCCATCGCCTGGTACTTTGCCGTCGGCTGGATTGTGGCGGGGCTGCTGGCCTACTACACCTATTTCTCCAAAGTCGAAGCCATGGAGAAGCCTAAAGAGATTCTGCTGGAGGAGGTGTTGGTCAGCCGCGACTACTCGGTTTTGGTGCCGGTGGCTACTCAGGAGCAGGCACGCATTCTGGGTCGGATCGGAGCCATCCTCGCCCAGGCCAACGGGGGCGAGGTCCTGGCATTACACGTGGTACGCGTGCCCCCCCAACTCACCCTGGGTGAAGGCCGCTTGTTCCTCAAGGGGGGGCGATCCTACCTGGAGACAGTCATCCAGCAGGCCAAAGATCGGGAAGTGCCGGTCCATACCATCATCCGCCTGGGGCGAAGTGTGGCCGAGGCGATACACAAGACGGTCGAAGAGAATGCGTCAAACCTGGTTGTGCTCGGCTGGCCGGGCTACACCAACACCGCCGGCCGGCTCTACGGCTCGGTCATTGACCCCATCGTGGACGATCCCCCGACCGACATCGCCGTCGTCCGCTACCGGGCGCGCCGGCCAGTGCGTTCTATCCTGGTTCCGGTCGCCGGTGGCCCTAACAGCCGTCGTGCGGTCAAAATGGCTACCATCATGGCTATGGCGGGAGAAGATGGCCCGGCCCGGGTGACCTTGTTGCACATCGTCCCCATCGGCGCACGCAATGGCACGGTGGTGCGTGCCCAACAAGTCATCAATTACACACTGGAGGGAATCAACTACGAGCACATTGAGCCACGCATTGTTGAAGGGTCCAATGTGGTGGACGTAGTGCTGCGCGAGAGCGAGGGGCATGATCTCATCGTCCTCGGTGCCACCAATGAGCCGCTATTTGAAAATCTGCTGCTGGGCAACATCGCCGAACAGATCGCCAAACGCGCTAAGATCACGGTCATCATGGTCAAGCGGCGCAGCACTCAGCTCCACTCCTTCCTGCGCCAGACAGTGCTGGAGCCGACCACAGGTCAGAAGGTGGCGCATTTGACCCGTGACTAAGATGCGGGATTTCGAAGCAATTCATCGACAGGTAGGGGCAAGCCTTGCGCTTGCCCGCTGATTGTGGGCAAGCGCAAGGCTTGCCCCTACGCGAATGGCGCTCTGCTTCAAAATCCCACAATCCAGGTGGTTGAAAATTATCCAGTTTGCCAGTATAATCAGCATGCAACTTGTTATCCTCATTGAGGGTGGTTACCGCCAAAGGAGTGCCGGTGACACAAACTGAGGCCCTGCCCCTAGTCGTCGAAAACCTCTCGTTCCGCTACCGCGACCGGGATGAGCCGGCTATCCGGAGTGTTTCCTTTGAATTGGAACCGGGTAAAGTCCTGCTCGTCGCCGGCGCCAGCGGTTGTGGCAAAACCACCCTTATCCGCTGCATCAATGGCCTGATTCCGCGCAGCTACAAAGGGGAACTAAGCGGGCGCGTGCTCCTCAACGGCCAGGACACAGCCGACATGCCCCTGTCGCGCATCTCGCAAATCGTTGGCACCGTGCTGCAAGACCCGGAACGGCAGATATTGGGTGCCCACGTTTTCACCGAGGTGGCTTTTGGCCTGGAAAATCTGGGTCTGCCGCGCGAAGAGATCTTGCGCCGTGTGAGTGAAACGCTGGAATACCTGGGCATTGCTCACCTGAAGAAGCGGGAGACCTTTTATCTCTCGGGCGGCGAGAAGCAAAAGGTGGCAGTAGCCGGTACTCTTGTGATGCAGCCTTCCATCCTGCTTCTGGACGAGCCACTGGCCAGCCTGGACCCGTCCAGCGCCCAGGAAGCCCTCATGCTTATCCGGCGACTGGCCGACGAAGGCAAGATGGTGGTCATCATTGAGCACCGTGTGGAAGACGTGCTGAAGATCAGCCCCGAATTGTCGTGCTTTATGGTGGACGGTGAGGTACGTTACTTTGGCCCTACCGCCGGACTGGAGGCGGCGGTTGACTACCGCGAGGTGAAACTACCGGCCCCCATGATCCTGGAGAAGGCCCGTCACGACTCTCGCCCGGCCTACGTGCCGCCTGTGCTAACGGCGGCTGCTCGCAACGGGCCGCTGGTTGAATTTCGAGAGGTCGCCTTCGCCTACGAGCCCGAGACGCCGGTTTTGCAGGACATTAACCTCTCCATCCGGGCCGGTGACATCATTGCGGTGCTCGGCCCCAACGGTGCCGGAAAAACGACGCTGGTGAAACACGCCATTGGCCTGCTTAAACCCAGGCAGGGCCAGGTGCTGCTGGAAGGGGTGGACACCCGCCAACTCAGCGTGGCCCAGATTGCACACAGCATCGGTTACGTCTTTCAGAGTCCCTCGCACATGCTCTTCGCACCGACGGTACGCGAGGAACTGGCCTTTGGCCCCCAAAACCTGGGGTTTGACCAGGAGACAATTGAGCGCAACGTGACCGAAGCGGTTGGCATTCTGAATCTCAAAACGCTGGAAGATTACCCCCCGCTTGGCCTCAGTTTTGGACAACAAAAACGGGTTAGTATCGCCGCCATCCTGGCTATGCGCAGCAAGATATTGGTGATGGACGAACCGACGGCCGGGCAGGACTATAAGAACTACATGGCCTTTATGAATGCCATCCTGGGGCTACCTAACTTCGCGGCCATCCTTTTCATTACGCACGATGTAGACATGGCGGTGTGCTACGCTAACCGGGTGATCCTCATCCACGAGGGTAGCATCGCAGCCGACGGTCCGCCGGCCGAAGTGCTGGCCGACTTTGAGCTGCTGAGGCGCTGTCGCGTGGTGC
>CAYTNQ010000284.1:0-4874 GCA_964439175.1 uncultured Anaerolineales bacterium
GCGTCACCCTGCGCCCGGAAAAGGCTTAAGTTAGCGCATATGCCCCCAGCCCCTCTCCCTAACAGGGCAAGGGGAGTCGTTGCTTTGTCGCTTGAAGGTCCAAGACAGTTACTTCGCATGATCCAAGGGCAAGGGCTGGTCCTGGGACTTGTGGGTGAGCTGAGGCGGATTTCTTTGGCAAACTATACGACATTCCGCGGACCGAGCGGAGAGCCCGCGTGCGTGCAGCGCTGGCCTTTATGGGGTTAGCCGACTCGGCCGACAAGTTGGTGCGCGAGTATTCGGGCGGTATGATCCGTCGGTTGGAGATCACCCAATTGACGTATGAGGTGGACGCACTGCGGACACTGATGCTGGCAGGAGGGGCAAGTGTCTACGGGCTGGGGTTGGATTTCGGGGTCTTACTGGCGGCGACGGCTTGCCTGATATTGAAGTGTACCAGTTACTCAAGGCAGTTGTGTGCTGCGTGAGATGGTAAAGTCGTCAAATTCCACCTCAATGGTATCGTCGCTCGCCGAGACAACTTCCAGGAGCGTATAGCCTTCGTTCAGCAAGTAGTCGGCGTCGGTGTAGCTCCCTTTGTGCTCACCATTGATGTAGATGTCGATTCTCGTCCCGTTGCGAACGACTTTCAACTCATTCCAATCATCTTGGTCTTTATCAATTGAGTCGGTACACCTGCTTTCGAAGTACTCATTATCGCCATCTACTAAGGCATAGAGCCAGTAAAAAGGTTTGTCGTCACAGTCTGAATCTTTATTGGGATAAACCTCCAGTCCCCAGCGATCTTCGATGGCATCAGCCCCTGCACCGAAGATTAAGCCGTAAAGCATATGCCGATCTTCGTCCGAGGTGCGGCGCACTTTCACGCTGAAGGTGCCGTTGACTTGCTTAGGGATATTCAAGTTAGGGATGATACAGCGTTCGCCATACTCTTCAACTTTAACCTGATAATGGCCATTCAGGTACTCGAAATAACATTCCTGCCCTGCTGCCTTTCCCGTTGGCCAACCGCTGCCTGGGTTGCCGAAGTCATCGTAAAAGACGATAGGGGAAGAGGAGATAATAGGCAAGTAGACGTAGTATGGGTGGAAGGTAATAGGCAAGTAGACGTAGTAGGTCATCAGGCTGGTGCTGGAAAGGGAGAAGTCGGTGCTGTCTGGCTGAGGGGGTGCCAAATCTCGTGCCACAACCAGCCTGAGGCTGCCCCAGGTGCTTAGGAGCAACACCAGGATTGTCAAAGCCAACGCGAAGGCAGCCAGGGCTCGCGCACGGCGAGCCAAGTTGGAGGCGACCAGGCCTTTCATGATATTACTCCTGTTAAATGTGCTTACCGGCTATTGTGTATTCTATCACAGGACAATGAGAGCGCCAATTTCCCGGACAATTTGAGATGGCTGCATTCAATTTCAGTTGAGATTTGTAGGGGCAGTGCCTTCCCCGCACCCCCCTTACGGCGAAGCAACCAGACGGTAGATAATGCCATCACGATAGCCGACGACGTAAATCTCCCCGGCCGAGTCTTCGCCAAAGGAACTAATGCTCACGCCAGTGTTGAGCAGCAGTGCCAGCTTCCACTCACCGGACGATTCTTGTCTCAGCCCCCAGATGTTGCCTGAACAGAAGTCGCCGAAAAAGTACACACCTGCTATCTGAGGGTAGCGAGTTCCCCGGTATACATAACCGCCAGTGATGGAGCATCCCTGGGTGTGATCGTACTCAGCTACCGGCAGCACCAGCCCGCTGGTGTCACAGCCGGCTGGTGGCTCAAAGCAATGGCTGGCTTCCATCACATCCCAACCGTAGTTCTCCCCGCCGGGGCTGGCGGCAGGCTGGAAATCTACCTCTTCGTATTGATTCTGGCCGACGTCAGCAATGTAGAGATCGCTTGTGGCCCGGTCGAAGGCAAAACGCCAGGGATTACGCACTCCCAATGCCCAAATTTCGGGGCGAGCGTCAGGCTGGCCGAGGAAGGGGTTATCATCGGGAACCGTATAGGTTTCGGTTCCCGTTACGCTAATGCGCAGCAACTTGCCCAGCAGTACGCCCGGGTTTTGGGCGTTGCCCCATGGATCGCCCGCCCGCCCGCCGTCGCCCATTCCGATATATAAATAGCCATCGGGGCCGAATTGAAGCTGGCCGCCGTTGTGATTGGCAGCCGGTTGCTCAATCTGGAGAATCTTTTGCTCGCTGTTGGGATCAGCCTGGCGCGAATCCCCTGCCAGCAGCCGGTAGCGGGCGATGACCGTGTCACCACGTAGGTCGGTATAGTCCACATAGAAGAGCCCGCTGGTAGCGAAGTCGGGCGGAAAAGCGACACTCAGAAGCCCCTGCTCGCTCCCCTCGGAGCCCACCCGGTCGGTAATGTCAAGCAAGGGCGTGGACTGCACTACGCTATTCTCCACCAGGTAGATGCGGCCCCCCTTTTCAACAACGAACAGCCGAGAGGCCCCCGATGGGCCTTCCCCGGCATAAGTAATGTAAACCGGAGACTGGAAGCCAGTAAAGGCAGGCTCCAAGGCGATGCTCGGCGGGAAGGTAGATAGGGGAGGTGTGGGGGTTGAAGCTGTGGTGGGAAGCGACTCCACCGAGGGCGTCCATGTTGGATTGACCAGCGGGGTAGTAGAAGTAGCGTGCCCAACCGGCACAGTACTCGCCAGCCCGGCTGTGGGTGTCGGCGTCGGTATCGCTACCGGCGTCGGCGTGGCGGAAGGACTGGAAGTTAAGACCAGGGTGGTAGGGGTTAAAGGGGTGGATGGAGAGAGCGCCGAGCCCGGAGGAGATGTTGGACTCACCGCAGGGCTACAAGCTGCAACCAAGACGCATAAGCTAATCAAGACCAGGTGACAAGAAAAACGATGGTTTCTAATCATTCTCCGTTCCTGTTGAGGATATTCAGTAGCTCTTCAACAATTATACTCAACCTATCCGAAATTTCCGAGTCTTGAGGCTCACCATTCATTTCCCTTATCACCTACCCGCTCACTCGTTTGGGTGATTGTATATCATCCGCACCTCACCCTCCAAGTTGCTGGAAATCATCCATAAAATCGCTCGTGCAAAGCTGGAAAATTTTGATAAAATAGATATAATTAATATGAAAAGACTATCATAGTTAAACACCTATAGTCCCCCAATACCGAAATTCGATTAAGGAGAAGTTTATGGCTGAAGCGACACTTCCTGCAGAGGGACAACCAAAGCTGACCCGGCGTGAGTTGTTGAACTACGCCTGGCTGGCCTCGCTAGGCATATTACTGGTTGATGTGGCTGGCATTGGCTTTCTCTTCTCTATGCCTCGCTTCAAAGAGGGTGAATTCGGAGGTGTCTTCACCTTGGGCCCGATATCGACCCTGCCGCCGGTAGACGCACCGCCGGTCAACTACCCCAAGGTGAAGTTCTGGCTGACCCGGTCCGAGCAAGGTGTAACAGCTCTGTATAAAGTCTGTACCCATTTGGGCTGTCTGTATGCCTGGAGAGACCAGGAAGGCAAATTCATCTGCCCCTGCCATGGTTCTCAATTTCAGCATGACGGCACCTACATCCGAGGGCCAGCGCCGCGCTCCCTGGATCGCTTCGTCGTCCAGGTTGTCGCCGCTGATGGTCAGGTCTTGGCCGAGACTGACCCCGAAACCGGCGGGCCAGTGCCCGTCCCAGATGATCCTGACGTCACCGTCAAGGTAGATACCGGCCGCAAGATTCTCGGTAAGCGTCATGGCTAATCAGTAGTCAGTGGTCAGTGGTCAGTAATCAGTAGCCAGTAGCCAGTAGCCAGATTAGTTGTCTGATTACTGACTACTGACCACTGACCACCCCGGCCCGCTGGCGCAAGCCAGGGCGGGCTGACCACTGACCACTGATCACTGACCACTGACTACTGACCACTGACTACTGGATACTTGAGAGAGAAGACCTATGATCAAAAACCTGAGCATACAAGACCTGCGAACCCAGGCTCTGACCCTTTTGGACGAACGCGTGCGGATCATCACTGCCGGATTAGGGCTGAAAGAATTGCGTGCGGTGCTGCGCGGCGACGCGGCTACCGAACGCCCCAATCCCCGCTACCGGGTGCACATCACCAGTTTTCTCTTCCACATCCGCCCCCGCTACTACGAAAAAGCCAGCACATGGTTCACCCATACTTTCCGCCTGGGCTACTTTACAACTTTCTTCTTCATCCTCGAGATCATCACCGGGCTGATCTTGATGGTCTACTACGTCCCTTCGCCATCTGAAGCTTACGGGTCTATTTTGGAACTGCTGAGCAATGTACCCTACGGGCTGATGCTGCGAGATTTGCACCGACTGGGGGCCGAGGCAATGGTCGCCTTTGCTGCTCTTCATATGCTCCGTACCTACCTGACCGGATCTTATAAGAAGGAGCGGTCTTTTACCTGGCTTACCGGGGTAGTCCTGCTGCTGATCACTTTATTCCTCAGTTTCAGTGGTTATCTGTTGCCGTGGGATCAACTCGCCTACTGGGCAGTGACGATCGGCACTAGCATGGCCGAAGCGGCCCCATTATTCGGCAACGAGGTCAACCTGTTACTGCGGGGGGCACCAGACATCGGTGCCGGTGGCCTGCTGCGTTTCTACCTGCTTCACGTGGTTCTGCTCCCCCTGGTAGGCATTGCCATCCTCAGCATCCACTATTACAAAGTCTCGCGCGAGCATGGTATTTCTCTACCGGCGCGTATCGCAGAGGGAGATCTGCCTAAAGAGGTCAAGAAGGAGGTCACCAAGCGTATTGATTTCATCCCAGATCTGTTGACGCACGAAGTGTTCCTGGCGTGTCTGACTATCTTCGTCCTGGTAGTGGCGACTGCGTTCTTTTATCACGCCCCTCTGGAGCATCACGCCAATCCCCAGAA
>CAYTNQ010000285.1:0-4850 GCA_964439175.1 uncultured Anaerolineales bacterium
CCGGCTGTAAGGTTGATCGCGTGGCTGGCGACACTTTTGCTGAAACCAAACGCTTACTTGATCAGATGGCAGAAGAAGGCAAACGATTTCTGAGTTTTGGAGCAAGTTGACGACTCTATGACAACCACTCCCCAGTCCTCTGTTTTTACAAAGCAAGACGGAAACCACGATACGCAGCACTACCGGGTCCAGCTTCCGATGTTCGAAGGACCACTGGACCTCCTTTTGCATCTGATTGAGCGAGAGGAGCTGGATATTACTAAAGTGGCGTTGGCTCAGGTCACTGACCAATATCTGGCTTACATCGCTATCCTGAAAGAAGTGGAAGTTGAGTTCTTAACCGATTTTCTGGTGGTGGCAGCCAAGCTACTATTCATCAAATCGCAGGCGTTGCTGCCCAAGCCACCTCCCAGCCTGATAGATGAGGAAGGGGAAGACGTCGGTGACCAATTGGCGCGCCAATTGCGGGCTTACAAGCAGTTCAAAATGGTGGCCCAAACGCTTCGCCAGCAGGAGGCAGATGGCCTGAGAAATTTCATCCGTCTGGCGCCGCCACCCAAGCTTGAGCCCAGGTTGTCCCTGGGTGAAGTGACCTTGGACGATCTGATTGCCGCTGTGCGCCAGGCGCTGGCTGTGCGGCCTGCCGACCCGGCTGTGGACGAGGTTGTGTCACCCGTAGCCGTAACGATTGGTGAGCAAATGGCACTCATCCGTGATGAGCTAACTCACCATAGGCAGATTAGTTTTCAACGTCTGCTACGCCAGGTGACCACCCGGGTGGGGGTCATTGTCACCTTCCTGGCAGTCCTCGAACTCATCAAGCAGTACGTGATAGAAGTGCGGCAGGATATTTTGTTCGGAGAGATAGTCATCTCCTCCCATAGGGATCGCCCCCAGGGAGAGGGGGGCCATCCCCAAACAGGAGGGGCGGATGGGTTGGTTGAAGCAGAGGATGGCACAGACAATCCTCTGCCAGGTCAGAGCGGCCCGCAGGGGTAAGGAGGCATGTCATGAGACTCAATATTGAAGGCTATAACAAACAGTTTTTGGAGAAGGTAAAAGAGAAGGAGCCGGTCTACAACGACGCAGCAGCCAAGTACAAAGTTGGCATCAAATTCCTGCCCGACATTGAAGTGCCAGAAGATGCTAAGCAATATTGGCGAGTCGTCGGCGTGCATCACTTGACCGGCGCCGAGAATATGGGCAATCATCACATCTATGTCGACGTTCTCGACGAAGAGGGCAAGCGGGTCAAGAAAGCTCGCATGGTCTTGTTCCAGGAAAATGTGGCTCCTGCCTTTGCCGTTGTGGACAAACCGGCCGCCGAAGCTGGCACCAATTTTCCCTTGTGGAAAGCCGATAAGGCCACGATCGCCGTTGCCTGGCCCGACGACGGCCCGCTTCCCAGCGAGCAGGTCACAGGTCTCAGTACCGGTCACCCCGACGAGGAAGTGGGTAATACGCTATTTCATCACTCCTTCTATGTCGTCTTCCAGCGGACGGACATCCCTACCGATGAGGATACCACCTTCGGGCACGGCGGCGGTGGTGCCTCGTTGTCACTAGAAGAGACCATTCGTCTGATCGGGCAACCATTGGTCATCCCCTTAAATCCCGATGCAATGTTCTACAAGTATGCCAGGGAAAAGGGCCTGGGGGAGCGGCTGACCCGCGAATACGATGTGGAATACGAAGGCAAGACTTACCGCGTCCAGATTTATGAGAAGGGGATCGTCTACGCACCGGTGGGCGAGTGGCACAAAACGGATGTACTTCCGCGCACCAATTGACCCTGTAACTTTTCACGCTGAGGCGCATCTAACCAGCAGGGAGGAACGTGTTCTATGTTAGGTGTGCCTGTCAGCAAAGCCTCACTCTACGTTGACGACGACCGTTGTCATACGTGCCGGCGTTGTTTGGCGCAGCAGGTGTGCAAGGTCAAAGCTATCGTTCGCATTGACCGGGATGAGCCTCCTTTTGTAGACGTGCATCGTTGTCATGGCTGCATGGTTTGCCTGGTCGAGTGTCCTTTTGAGGCCATTCTATTAGCGTAACTGCTCAGGTGCCCGGCACTTTTGCGGCCTTTAAGGCGTAATCTGGCGTCTGACAACGGCCCGGACGTAGTACCTTTGTGCGATGAAGTGCCGGGCACCTTAATTCCTCTCATAAGGACCACCACTGGCGCAAAGTAAAAGCCCGGAGAAAATCCTCCGGGCTTTGTTTTTGGTGAGTCAGGTCGATGAGCAAGGATTAGAGTATGCGGGTATCTCATCAATGTTGAGGCTAGAATGATGACCTGACCCAAACAGTGACTGGGTCGGGTGAGCAGACTGAGATGTACCCCATGAGGCTACAATGGACAACTATATCTTCTGCTCTGGAATGAAGACTTGAGTGGAAGTACCCGGCCAGACCAACTGCAAAGGGGAACACTCACAGAAGTTTGTGACTGTGATTACAAGCCCATTGTACCAGAAATAACAAAGCTTGTCAAGTCATCGACGCCTTAAGGGTGCGTTCGGATTTGGGGGCGAATTGCGCTGTAGAGGCCGGAGTCGAGGCTTTAGCCGGTCATTTTCGCGTCAAACCAAGCCCACCGGCTAAAGCCTCGACTCCGTTGCCCCCAAATCCGAACGCACCCACGCCTTAATTGACAGGGGGCTGCTCTTATGATATATTCTGGCGTGTTACTTTATTTTTTATAGTAGAAACCAGCATAGCAGACTCGGCTGTCCCATCCCCAGCTAGAGCTCAACCTAACTTCAAGGTTGTTGGTTCAAGCTGTTGACAGCCGCCTTTTTTTGGCATACCGTACGTGTTCTTGTCTCACGGCGGGAGGGCGCTGTGGTGAACTATGAGCGTTAATAGGGAACAGTCTGGATCAAAAATGGTGAGGAGTAGATGACTCAACGCCGCCTTGTTATCGTCACTTTTGCCCTGATGATGGGCCTTTTTCTGGCCTCGCTGGAGGGCACTGTGGTCAGCACTGCTATGCCGACCATTATTGCCCAGTTGGGCGGGCTGGAGGTCTATAGCTGGGTATTTTCAATCTACCTGCTGACGTCCACGACCACTATCCCTGTCTTCGGCCGCCTCTCGGATATTTACGGCCGCAAGCCGATCTACTGGCTGGGTGTCCTTCTCTTTCTTCTTGGCTCAGCTCTCAGCGGGCAGGCCCATAACATGACCCAGCTCATTGTTTTCCGTGCCATCCAGGGGTTGGGGGCCGGGGCGTTGATGCCTATAACCTTCACCATTATCGGCGATATCTACACCCTGGAACAGCGGGCACGAATGCAGGGCCTCTTCTCCAGCGTATGGGGCATCTCCAGTGTGGTAGGGCCTCTCGTCGGTGGTTTTTTGGTGGATAACGTATCCTGGCGTTGGGTGTTTTACCTGAACATCCCCTTCGGGCTGATAGCAGTAACCCTGGTCGGCCTGGCTCTGGTGGAGCCGGTCGAGGAGCGGGGTGATCGACGAGTGGACTACCTGGGGACAGCTTTGCTGACGGCTGGCGTGTTGGGCCTGCTGTATGCCTTGCTTCAGGGAGGTAGCTATGGCTGGAGCGACGTGCGCACGTTGGGCCTTCTAGTCCTTTCAATAGGCTGTCTCATCGTGTTCCTGGTGGTGGAACGTAACACGGTCGAGCCTCTCATCCCGTTGAATCTCTTTGGGGATCGGCTGTTCGCTGTTGCCAGTGGACAGGGTTTCGCGGCGGGGCTGGCCATCTTCGGCAGTGTGGCCTATATCCCCCTGTTTGTGCAGGGAGTCCTGGGTACCAGCGCCACCCAGGCTGGCGCGACGTTAATGCCCATGATCCTGGGTTGGGTGAGCGGTAGTACCTTGAGTGGTCAACTTCTGCTGCACATCGGTCCTCGACGCATTGCGCTGCTGGGGATGAGTTCCATGGTTGTTGGCGCCTTTACGCTGGCACGCTTAGGGCCAGCCAGCCCTCAGAGTCTGGCACTGGTAGCCATGCTGTTTATGGGATTGGGCATGGGGATGACCGTTACTGCTTACCTGGTTGCCGTTCAGAACCGCGTGTCACGCCGCCGACTGGGCGTGGCAACCTCGAGCCTGCAATTCATCCGTCAGATCGGCGCGACTCTGGGGGTCAGCTTGATGGGGGCCGTGATGTCAGCGCGGCTGAGCGCCGGCCTGGCGTCGCTGCCTGGTGTCGCCAGGATTGATCCCCAGGCGCTGCTCGACCGTTCCAGCGTGATACAACTGCCGCCTTCGGTGGCTGATACCTTTCGGGAACTGTTGGCAGGGGCTCTGCATCCTGCCTTTCTGATTGCCCTGGTTGCGACGCTGGTTGGACTGGTGATTGTATTCTTCACACCCCGCGGTACCACCCGGGAACTGGTAGCCCAGGGCGAGCGCGAGGATCGGATTGTGCCCGAGTCCGTCAGTGGCCAACTATCAGCAATCCCACCAAAGGCTGAAAGTTGATTATGGACAGGTAGCGACATAACACAAGTATAGGGGGCACACGAGATGAAAGATCGGACAACGCTGGCGTTGATAGGGGTCGCTCTGGCTCTGGCCGGGGTGGCCTGGTGGCTGGGAGGAGCGAAGCTAGCTCTGGCTGGGCTGTTGCAGGGCGGCAATGCGTTGCTCAGCGTGGTGCCCCTGTTGGTGGCTGCCTTCCTCCTCGCTGGGCTGATCCAGACCCTGGTGACGCGGGACATCGTTGCCCGCTGGCTAGGAGCAGAGTCAGGCTGGTGGGGTATCTTGCTGGCTTGCCTGGGCGGGGCTTTAATACCCGGCGGTCCCTATGTCTATTATCCCATCGCGGCGGCACTTTTGCAGGCCGGAGCTAGCTTGGGGGTATTGGTAGCTTTCGTCAC
>CAYTNQ010000286.1:0-4822 GCA_964439175.1 uncultured Anaerolineales bacterium
GCAGATATCGAAAGGCAGCCTGACCATCGGGTGGATCATCCCGGTAACGGACCTGCGATGCCTCAAATTGCCACAAGTTCCATGCCCAATTGCCTCCCATACGTCGTCCCTCAGGTAACCCCCAGGGAGTCATAGAGCGGGAGACAGGAGATATAGTACCACACATAGTGATAGACTCAAAGTTAGGAAACAACCTGGTGGTAACCAGATGACCAATATTGCCTGTCCTTTCTGAATCTGCCTTTCTCTTGCGTCGAACTGGCGCTCCGTCCTGGCTGCATCCCCGCCGCGTGGCGGAGTCAGGGCGGACTGTCCATGGAGGCACAGATGCCTTGCCCCGGCGGGCTAAGGAATTCTACTCCACGCCGACGACGGGCGCAAGTGCTCTTAACCTGGGAGTGCGTCCCAAATTTTTGGGAGTCTCGAACTTGTTCGGGAAATGGGCCTCAACAAGTTGAGGAGTCCTCTTTGGGACAGACCTTAACCGGGTATAAGTGCCCCAAACGAGGTATAGAGATTTAGATGCAATTGCCTTGATTTTATCCAAAAAGTCCTTTACAACCTGGTAGATTCCGAGTATAATACAATCAATTCGACCCTTTTACCAATATGTTACTTGAGAGATGACGATGAGTCCAATCCAAGCTATAATCTCTATGATGATGTACCTTACTTGCTGGCGCGGCCGCTATACCTGCGCTGGGAGTTGCTGACTCCTGCCAACTTAACTCCAGGCCGCGCCATCGGGCGCGGCTTTTTGTTTGGCTTGCGTAAAGAGTGTGGTACAATCTGAATCCAGGGGGATAAAGAAAAGGAGAAATCACTATGGCCGAAAAAATACTGGTGTGCACCGCCTGGCCCTACGCCAACGGTGACCTGCACATTGGACACCTGGCCGGCTCGTACCTGCCGCCGGACATCTTCGCCCGCTACCATCGACTCGCCGGGCATGACGTACTGATGGTCTCTGGGTCCGACTCTCATGGCACCCCCATCACCGTCCGTGCCGACGCCGAAGGGGTCAGCCCGCGCCAGGTTTTTGAGCGCTTCCACGCTCGTTTTCTCGAAACTTTTCAGCAGATCGGCGTCAGCTACGATCTGTTCACTCATACCGACACCGAAAATCACCATCGCATCGCTCAGGACATTTTCCTGGCTTGCCTGAACAACGGCTATCTTTACAAGGAGAATCAGCGCCAGCTCTATTCGGAGACAGAAGGGCGTTTCTTACCCGATCGTTATGTGGAAGGTATCTGTCCTTATTGCGGCTATGACGGCGCGCGCGGTGATCAATGTGACAACTGCGGCAACCTCCTCGACGCCACTGAACTTATCAACCCGCGCAGCAAAACCGACGGTTCCACTCCTGTCATCCGCGAGACAGAGCACTTCTTCTTCAATTTGCCCAGGCTTGAGGATCGCCTTTGGGCCTATTTAGACGATCACAAGGAGCACTGGCGACCCAACGTCATCAACTTCTCGCGCGGCTACCTCAAAGAGGGGCTCAAGGGTCGGCCCATCACTCGCGACATCGAGTGGGGCATCCCGGTGCCGGTCCAGGGATATGAGCGGAAGCGAATATACGTCTGGTTTGAGGCAGTGATGGGCTACTTCACCGCCAGCGTGGAATGGGCGCACAATGTTGGTCAGGCTGAGAAGTGGAAGGAATGGTGGTATGACCCGGCCGTCAAAACCTACTACTTCATGGGCAAAGATAATATTCCCTTCCATACCATAATCTGGCCGGGCGAATTGATAGCTGTTGAGCGTCTCTATGAAGACGATCCAGCTAAAAAGCTGAACCTGCCCTACGATGTGCCGGCCAACGAATATCTGAACATGGAGAGCCAAAAGCTGTCCACCAGCCGCAACTGGGCCATCTGGGCGCCTGACCTGCTGGAAGGGTATGATCCCGACCCGGCTCGCTACTACCTGACCGCCATTGCGCCTGAAACACGCGATACTGATTTTACCTGGCAAGGCTTCGTTCGACGTAATAACGATGAACTGGTTGCCACTTGGGGCAACTTGGTCAACCGGGTGCTCAGCTTCGGCTACAAACACTTTGATGGGTGCATCCCCGAGCCAAGAGACCTGGATGACCTGGACCGAGACATCCTGGCAAAAACTGAAGCCGGCTTCCAGTCAGTCGGCGAGTTGATTGAGGCCGTTCGACTAAAAGCCGGCCTGGAAGAGGTGATGAGTATCGCCCGGTCGGTTAACGTGTACCTGGATCAAAAAGCGCCCTGGTTTCAGATCAGGGAAGACCGGAATGCGGCCGCCACCACCATCTACGTCACATTGCGCGTCATCGACAATCTCAAGACACTCTTTGCTCCCTTCTTGCCCTTTACCAGCCAGCGGCTACACGAGATGTTGGGCTACGAGGGTCAACTATTTGGCCGGCAATACACGCAAACCTTTGCTGAGACTGAGCGTTCTCACGTGGCTCTGTGCTTTGACAATAGCCAGGCGACTGGCAGGTGGGAGCCAAGCCAGCTACCGGTGGGCCAAAAGCTGCAACGCCCATCGCCTCTTTTCAAGAAGTTGGACGAGGATATCGCGGAGAAGGAATTGGCGCGGCTGTTGGAAGGAGCATAGGCTTACCGCCAGCTTGGTTTTCTCTGTAAACACATTGTCTACTCGCGCACCGGTGGACACAGCAGCATCGCCACAGTTATGTGGAGACGAGCTGTGCCACCAGTGCGTCCTGAGTTCCCCCGCGACTTTCAGTGTGCCTCGCTTCTAATCGTCCAAAACTCTCTCCCGGATTTGACGTTTCTTACAAGTTGCGGTAAGATTGGCCTATCTTAGCACTCTGGCATTTAGAGTGCTAAAATGGTGCTAAGGGCAAAACCATTAAATTCAAATTTCCTATTGAGGAGGGTAAGTTTCAATGGCACTCAATCTCAAACCTCTAGGGGATCGACTCATTGTCGAGCCTATTGAAGCCGAAGAAGTTACCGCCAGCGGCATTGTGTTACCTGAGACCGCTAAAGAAAGACCCCAGCAAGGTAAGGTTTTGGCGGTAGGGCCAGGTCGTCGCGATGACGACGGTGAACGCATCGAGATGGACGTGAAAAAAGATGACACTGTCCTCTACGCCAAATACGCGGGCACCGAAGTCAAGATTGGCGACAAAAAGTACCTGATTCTCAAAGAAAGCGATATTCTGGCTATCGTCGAATGACGTAGCATGCATCTGATATTCTATTTCTATTAAATTAGGTAAGGAGCAACTATTCAATGGCAAAGCAATTGGTTTTTAGCGAAGAAGCTCGTCGGTCTTTGAAAAAAGGCATCGACACCATGGCTATGGCCGTGGCGACCACTTTGGGACCCAAGGGACGCAACGTGGCCCTGGATAAGAAGTGGGGTGCGCCCACCGTCACCCACGACGGCGTCACCGTGGCCAAGGAGATCGAGCTGGAAGACCCCTATGAGAATATGGGGGCGCAACTGCTCAAGGAAGCGGCCACCAAGACCAACGACATCGCCGGAGACGGCACCACCACCGCCACCGTGCTGGCCCACACCCTGGTCACCGAGGGGCTGAAGAACGTGGCGGCCGGCGCCAACCCGATGCTGCTCAAACGCGGCATTGAGAAGGCGACGGCGGCGGTGGCTGGCGCCATCAAGGAGATGGCGATTGACATCAGCACCAAGGAAGAGATCGCCAGCGTGGCTTCCATTTCGGCCCAGGACCGGGAGATCGGCGAGTTGATCGCCGAGGTGATGGACAAGGTGGGCAAGGACGGGGTGATCACCGTCGAGGAGAGCAAGGGGCTGGCCTTCGAGACGGAGTACGTGGAGGGTATGCAGTTCGACCGGGGCTACATTTCGCCCTACTTCATCACCAACCCGGAGGCGATGGAAGCGGCGTTGGAGGAGCCGCACGTGCTGATCCACGAGAAGAAGATCAGCGCGGCGCAGGACATCGTGCCGCTGATGGAGAAGCTGGTGCAGAGCGGCCAGCGGAATCTGGTGATCGTCGCCGAGGACGTGGACGGCGAGGCATTGGCGACGTTGGTGCTGAACAAGCTGCGGGGCACGTTCAACCTGCTGGCGGTGAAGGCGCCCGGCTTTGGGGATCGGCGCAAGGCGATGTTGCAGGACATCGCCATTCTGACGGGAGGCACGGTCATCAGCGAGGAGACGGGGCGCAAGCTGGAGACGGCGACGTTGAACGACCTGGGTCGCTGTGACAAGGTGGTGTCGACCAAGGAAGACACGACCATCGTCGGCGGAGCAGGCAGCGAGGAAGCGATCAAGGGGCGCATCAACCAGATCAAGGCAGAGATCGACATCTCGACCAGCGATTACGACAAGGAGAAGCTGCAGGAGCGGCTGGCGAAGCTGGCGGGCGGGGTGGCGGTCATCGGCGTGGGGGCAGCCACCGAGGTGGAATTGAAGGAGAAGAAGCACCGGGTGGAGGACGCGCTGAGCGCGACGCGTGCGGCGGTAGAAGAAGGCATCGTACCCGGTGGGGGCGTGGCCTTGCTGAACGCCATCGCGGCGTTGGACCGGGTGAAGACGGAGTACGCGGACGAAACGACGGCGGTGAATATGGTACGCCGGGCGTTGGAGGAGCCGATGCGGGGCATTGCCCGCAACGCGGGGCTGGACGGCGCGGTGGTGGTGCAGGAAGTGCGGCGTCAGCAGCAGGAGGGGAAAAAGAACAACCGGATCGGCTACGACGTGATGGCAAGCGAGTACCAGGACATGGTGAAGGCGGGCATCATCGACCCGGCCAAGGTGACGCGGGGAGCGTTGGAGAACGCGGCCTCCATCGCGGCCATGATCCTGACCACCGAGGCCCTCA
>CAYTNQ010000287.1:0-4806 GCA_964439175.1 uncultured Anaerolineales bacterium
CGGTCTTCTTGCAGGTGGACCTGGACGACGATGGCAAGGTGGTCGGGCTCTTCTAGAGACAATACCGTTCAAATAAGGCCGGAGTCGAGCCTTCAGGCGGGTATTTTCCGGCTAAAGCCTCCACTCCAGCGTCGTTATTTGAAAAGTATTGCTTCTAGAGGGTCAGATACACCCCACGAGAAGCGACACACAAGGGCGCTGGTCACCGACCAGCGCCCTTTATGTTACAGTACCTGTTTAACCGCCCCTGGTACCATAGTCGAACTCAGCGGGGCTCGAGCAAGTTGTGCTGGTGCCCGTAGAGATCTTCAAAGACCGCCGAGATGCCCCAGGGCAACTCTTCAGGAGGACTTACGAATTTGACACCCCGCGACCTGAATACTTCGTAGTCCTGGCGGCAATCATCGGTGGTGATCACCCAGCCGGGGGCCTTGCCGACCATTTGGGCTTTGGCCTCGGGGTCACTCTCCAGACCCCACTCAGGTGGTTCCAGGACGATCTCCAACTCCTGCTGTCCTTTGGGGGCGATCGTCAGCCAGCGTCCCTCGCCGCCAGGGAACGGAGTGTCGGCCCGTACTTCGAACCCGAGCTTCTCGGTGTACCACTTGAGCGCCTCTTCCTGGTCTCGTACCAGGAGCGATACCTGCGTTACTTTGGTAAGCATCTTTCTTTCCTTGTTTTAGTAGAGGGTTTGACAACCCTGCCTGGTAGAGAACACCTGTTCTAAACGTCCTAATTATATGCAAAAACTCCAAAATTGTCAAGCCGGGACACTTTGTTGAACCATCCTCGATTTTGTAGTATTCTTATAGTGTATTGCAATGGGTTCAGTGGTTCCGAATGTTGGGCGCGATAAAGATGGGCACAGATTCAGGAGCGTGACGAATGACAATCACCCCCACCTCCATTCAAGCCTGGAAATATGATGCCGGAAGCGGCGTGGCGGCTGTGGCTCTCTCCGCCGACGGGGAGACAGTCATCGCTGGCACCTTGGGCAAAACGGTCCTTTGTTTGGATGGAGCGGGGCAAGTGCGATGGCAGGCTAATGTGGGCAACCAGGCCTGGCGCATCGGCCTCAGCGCCGATGGGCAGACAGTTGTGGCTGGTACGGGCAGCACCCGCCCCTGGGATATGGGCGGACGGGGGCTATTCTGCTTTGCCGACGATGGCTCCCTGCGCTGGCAGGTAAACCTCAAGGCCTCGGTCTGGGGCCTGGCCCTTTCGGCCGATGGCGAGACTGTCGCTGCTGGCACCGATGCCAGGCAATTGCTTCTCTTCGACGGTCGTGGGCACCGGTTATGGCATCAAGATGTGCGTGGCCTGGGCTGGTACGCCTGGGTATGGAGTGCCGCCGTCTCTGCCAACGGCGGAATCATCGTGGCCGGCGCGGCCGACAAGCGGGTGCGTCTGTTCGAGCGAAGTGGTGTGTCTCTGTCTGAACATCGGGCTCGGGCTGACGTCTTCACGGTTGCGGTTTCTGCCAACGGTGAGGCGATCGCTGCTGGCGATAGCGAAGGCTATGTTTATTGGCTGAACCGGCACGGACAGTTACTGTGGGAGGAGAAACTCGCCGATAAGGTATGGACGGTGATCTTGAGTGCGGACGGCGAGCGATTGTTGGTTGGCGCCGGGGAAAAGGAGTCCCATCTGCGAACCTACGATCAGGCTGGTCGATTGCTGTGGCGACGTCACGTGGAAGGGGGTGTCAGCGACTTGGCGCTGAGCGCCAATGGCCGGCGGATTGCCGCCGGGACGTGGGATGCAGCCATCCACGTCTTTGATGTAGAGGGAGATGTGCTTCACAATGCGCGGGCCAGCAAACTTGTGCGCCAGGTGACCATCTCGGCCACGGGCGAGCGCGTTGTGGCCGGGTCTGAGGATGGCTATGTCTATGCTCGATTTCGGACGTGAGATCTGCGACCACCTGCCCGTTGCTGAACGGCGCGAGTGGTTGGTCACCAATGGCGTTGGCGGCTATGCCTCGGGCACCGTCGCCGGCCTGCTGACGCGTCGTTACCATGGCTTGCTCATTGCTGCGCTCCAGCCGCCCCTGGGGCGCACGTTATTGCTCACCAGGTTGGACGAGAGGGCCATCTATGAGGACCGAGCCTACGCTTTGTTTGCCAACCGCTGGGCCGGCGACCGGGTAGAGCCAACCGGCTTCCGGCATGTGGAGCGCTTTCACCTGGAAGGCACCACGCCGGTTTGGACCTTTGCCTGCGCCGATGCGCTGCTGGAGAAGCGCGTCTGGATGCAGCCTGGTGCCAACACCACCAGCATTCGCTACGACCTGCGCCGGGGGACCAGCCCGCTGGCCATGGAAATCAAGGTCCTCGTTAACTATCGGGATCACCACGGCAACACCCACGCTGGCGACTGGCACATGCGCGTCGATCCAGGGCCTCATGGCCTGCAGGTGACGGCCTTTGAGGGGGCGACTCCTTTCTTCCTGTTAAGCGATCGCGCCCAGGTGGCAGCGCAGCACGAGTGGTACCGGGATTACTTTTTGAGCCTGGAAGCCTATCGCGGCCTGGATGCGTTAGACGACAACCTCTATGCCGGCCACTTCCGAGCCACATTACACCCTGGCCAGTCGTTGACCCTGGTGGCCAGCACTGACGCCGGGGCCAACCTGGATGGGATATCGGCCTATGCCGAACGGCAGGCCTACGAACAACAATTGCTGGTAGGGGCTGGCTTTACGCCTGCCCCCAACAGGGCAGGTGTAAAACTTGCCCACCCTCTGCCCGCCTCTGACGGGGCAGGCGTAAAACCTGCCCCTACGAGTTGGGCAGGCGTAAAGCCCGCCCCTACGGTCGCGGAACGCTTGGTTCTGGCCGCCGACCAGTTCATCGTGCGCCGCTCCCTGCCCGGCGATCCGGATGGGCGCTCGGTCATCGCCGGGTATCCCTGGTTCGGCGATTGGGGACGCGACACCATGGTCAGCTTGCCGGGCTTGACCCTCGTCACCGGACGCCACGACGTTGCTGCGCGAGTTCTGCGAACCTTTGCCCGCTTTGTGGACCGGGGCATGTTGCCCAACCGTTTCCCGAACGAGGGGGAGACGCCTGAATACAACACGGCGGACGCCACGCTCTGGTATTTCGAGGCCATTCGCGCCTACCACGCTGCCACCGATGACGATGGGTTGCTGAGGGATTTGTTCCCGGTGTTGCAAGAGATCGTCGAATGGCATCGACGCGGCACGCGTTACCACATCCGGGTAGACCCTGACGACGGCCTGCTCTACGCGGGCGAGCCGGGCGTGCAGCTTACCTGGATGGACGCCAAGGTAGGCGATTGGGTGGTCACACCCCGCATCGGCAAGCCGGTAGAGATCAACGCTCTGTGGTACAATGCCCTGCGCAGCATGGCCGACTTCGCGCGCCGCCTGGGCGAGCCGGTTCACTCCTATGAAGCCCTGGCGGAGCAAGCGCATGCCGGGTTCGCGCGTTACTGGAACCGAGTCGCCGGCTATTGTTACGACGTGATTGATGGCCCTGACGGCGACGATCCAGCCCTGCGGCCCAATCAGTTGTTTGCCGTCTCACTTCCTCACAGCCCGCTCTCGCCGTCCCAGCAGCGCGCCGTCGTGGACGTCTGTGCGCGCCGCCTGCTCACCTCCTACGGGTTGCGCAGCCTTGCACCGGATGATCCGGCTTACATAGGGGGCTACGGCGGTGACCAGCGTCAGCGCGACGCGGCCTACCACCAGGGTACCGTCTGGAGTTGGCTCATCGGCCCCTTTGTCACGGCCTATCTGCGCGTCTACGGGGATCGCGAACAGGCGCGCTCCTTCTTACAGCCATTTATCCATCACCTGGCCGATCACGGCGTGGGCAGCATAAGTGAGATCTTCGATGGCGATGCACCCTTTGCCCCGCGCGGTTGCATCGCCCAGGCGTGGAGTGTAGGGGAGGTATTGCGAGCCTGGAGCGCGGTGAGGGATGGGTGATGGTGCGCACCTTTCACTTTTCCCCAAAATGTGTTATAGTAGGACATCAGATCTTTCATTGGCTATTGTGGTCGTTGCGGCCTCTGGCGACATTCCTCACAGAGCTACACCTGGGAAGTTGGCTTCAAATCTGGGCGGCACCGGAGCCAGCGAAGAAAAGTCTACGCTACCAGGAAAGGACCTATGAATCATTCGCATATCCTTGTTGTGGGGGCGGCTGGTTTAGACACCAAAGGGCGCGCCGACGGCTCCTTGCAGCCGGGTACCAGCAACCCGGGTAGCATCCGCATCAGCGTGGGGGGAGTGGCCCGCAATGTGGCCGAGAACCTGGCCCGCCTGGGTGAGCACCCTATCTTGCTTACGGCGGTGGGTGCCGATCGATCCGGTCAGCGGATTCGGGAGCAGGCGGCCGATGCTGGCGTGGACATGTCCTATCTGATAGATAGTCCGGATTACCACACCGGTGCCTACCTGGCTGTATATAATCAAAACGGCGATCTATCCATTTCTATTGATGACATGGCCGTCCTGTCGGCCATCACGCCGGCAGTGATCTATGCCCGGCGCAAGCTCGTTCGCGATGCCGCCATGGTGTTTTTGGATGCCAATCTGTCGCCGCAAACGATCCAATCACTGATGCGCCTGGCGGCCAAATACCGCGTGCCGATCAGCGCTGATCCCACCTCGGCCTCGCTGGCCGAACGCCTCAAGCCTCATCTGCCCGATCTCTTTATGGTCACCCCTGACCTACCAGAAGCCGAGGTGCTGTGTGGACGCCCTTTGCGCAACACGCGGGGCCAGGGCATTGCCGCCGCCAAGCGACTGGTGGCGATGGGCGTGCAGGTGGCCAT
>CAYTNQ010000288.1:0-4799 GCA_964439175.1 uncultured Anaerolineales bacterium
GGTTGGAGCAGATAATCGTCCACATCTTCCAGGAGGGCCGTGGACATCTCTGCTTCCTGGTCAATGATGGTAATGATGGCTGGGTCGTGATAGGCGCTTCGTACGTGAGATAGAATGGTTCGGCTGCCTGGCAAATTGTCATTGATCAGGATTAAGTCGGGTTGTGTGGCTTGGGTCAGGCGCAGCCCGCTATTCACCTCTTGGGCAGTGAAAACATAGTAGCCATAATGGTTAAGGGCTTTGGCGATACCGGCGCGTTGCTCGGGATTGTTATCGATGATCAGCACAACTTCGCCCGTCTGGTCACCGAAGGGGCGCTCGGGTTCGACCATGGCCCAGACGATCTCGACCATGCGCCGCAAGTCGGTGGGCTTGGGCATATAGGCATCAACCGAGATAATCGGTTGGTCGGGAGCCAACACAAGCCGGCCGTCAGGGCCTCGAGCAGGGATGGCCAGGGCTGTATGCAGCAAAATGGGGATGTGCCGGGTTGTTTCGTCCTCACGCAGTTGCAGGCAAACCTGAAGTCCGTCAACACCGGCCAATAGCAGGTCGAGGATGATCAGATCGGGGTGTTCGCGCCGGGCCAGCCCCAAACCGGCCTGCCCATCGGCGGCGACCGACACCCGGAATCCTTCTCGCCTCAGGACGGCCTGAAGTTTTTCTAGCGTTTCAGCATCCTCATCCATCAGCAGAATACGTTTTGAGGTTTGTGCCGCCACAGTTTTCCCTCAGCGGATTGCACCCAAAGGGCATGGTGTCGTCCACCCCGGGCAGATTTTGGAATAGTGGCTAAGGTAGAGTGAGTTCCCTTGTCGGCGTTACCGAATTTCCGGCGGTTATCGGGAGCGTGGGCGTGATGGCGGGCGTGTTCCTTACCTCAAGAATAACTTCTCGGCCAGTATATCCGGTTACCCAGCGCGGTTGACTGTTCTGATTGTTAGACGTGAGTTGCCTGGGGGGAGCGCCCTCAACATTGGTCAGGTACAGATTTCCATTATACACGAAGATGAAATTTTGACCATTTGGCGACCAAGCGATTTGAGGAGGGGGTTCTGCGCCCGGCTCTTCAGCCACCGGGAACAGCCGGCGCGGGTTGCTGCCGTCTCGGTCGCGCAGATACAGCGCGTAGCGACTGTCCACCGACTGGAGCGGGTTGACCGCCTGACCGTAGACGATTCCCTCGGGACCCCAGGTCGGCGATGCCCACATACCCACCTGCTCGGCGACCTTCGCCTTCAGCGATCCATCGGCAGCGAAGAGCCACAGATCGAAGACTGGGCTGTCCTGTGCATCCTCGCCAGCTACCGGTGGCCCGTGGACGACGGCGGCTACAAAATGGTTGTCGGGCGACCAGGCCAACGAGGGTACCCACACCCACTCACTGTAGGTTTGGTAAGCGGTGAAGTCAGCGAGCACGGTAGTGGTTCGGCTGAGGATATCCACCACGCCGATCTGGTCCGCGCGGGCATAGGCAAACTTGCGCCCGTCGGGCGACCATTTGAAGGAGGTACCCCACCAGCTATACACGCCAGCGGTGCTGGGGCTGATGACCTGGGTTGCTCCCACAGGTTCCCTTTGGGAATGGGTAATGGGGTCGCCCGGTTGAATGAGCCACAGGTCGTTGTTGGCGCGCCAGCCCGGCGAACTGGCCGTTCGCTCAGCCGTGCTATAAGCGATTTGGGTCCCATCGGGCGACCACCCGGCGTAGAGCACCCCGCGAATGGGCAACGAGATGGGCGTTTCACCCACGATGGTTGTGTTGACCATCCACAATTGGTTGAGGGGCGTTTCGATGTCTCCCTCCAGGCGGCGGCTGTAGAGGAGCTGGCGTCCGTCGGGGGAAAGGTCGAATACCCGGCCGTCCAGGTCACCCTCGGTGGTCAGCGGGCGGCGCCCGGCGCTGGCGTCGCGCATCACCCAGGCATTGCCCGCCGAGAGGTAGGCCACTACGCCGCTCAGCGGGACCGCCGCCAGGCTGTCCTGGGCACCCACGGCGACGATCTCGTCCACCGGCTCGATGATCGCTTCTTGTGAGACCTGGGTTCGCTCCACCTCAACGCCGTTTTCCAGGACGATCCGGTAAGTGATTTCGTCCTCACCATTGACGCCGAGTTGGATGAGCCGGGTTTCACCCGCCGGCAGTGCTTCATTGGTCACGGTCTTGCGCTCAAAAGGAACCGACACACGGGTCGTTTCGAATTGTTCCTCGACGCGGGTGACGGTGATGACCATGCCTGGTTCCGTCTCCACGTACAGGTCGGGGCTGACCCGGTCCAGGGGGCCCAGGCTGACGCCGGCAACGGCCAGTGCGTCGCGGACGGTAGCTGCGTCGGTGGTGACCGCCCGGCGGCCGTGATCCACTTCAATGAACAGTTGTCGCGGTTGGTCCTGGCAGCCGGCCAGTGCCAGCAAAACCGATGCCAGCGCGGCGAGCAGACAAAACTTCAATACCCAAAGGGCCCACTGTCTCAAATGTCAAATCTCGGGTGTCAAACGTCAAACGTCAATCGTCAAATATCGAAGCTATGCTACCACGCTTGAATCGAATCAGCAAATCGGTGAGGGAGCGAGGGAGCGAATCAGCGAGTCAGCGAGAATCAGCGAATCAGCGAGATAGCAAGTCTTCGCTCCCCAATACCCAAAGGGCACACTGTCTCCAATCTCCAATACCCAAAGGGCACACTGTCTCCAATCTCCAATCCCTAACCCCTAATCTCCAATCCCCAATCCTCCGGCGTGTCCAGGTCGAAGGCGATGCTAGCGGCGCGGTGGATGACTGGCTCCAGGCCGGCGGCGCGCGCCTCGGCGCAGTGAGCAGCAAAGCTGTCGGGACCGAAGGCGAACTGGATGATGTCTGGGGGGCGCACCAGCAGGGCGTTGGTGCCCGTCTCGTGCCGGCAGGGGGTGATGACCACCACAGGCGAGGCGGCTCCCAGGGCCAGGATGGCTTCCAGATCCTGTCCTGTGAGCCGGGGCAGGTCGGTGGGCAGGATCAGCACGCCGCTGGCTCCCCGGGCCTGGGCGAAGCGCGCCGCCTGGGTCAGCGCCGGGTTGAGTCCCGGCGACGCCTCCAGCAGTCCCCAGGCGCCGGCGGCCTTGGCGTGCATCAGCAGCGCCCGATCCCGGCTGACGACTACTACTCGCCCGACGACCGCCCGCGCCAGGCGCAGCGTGCGCTGCAGCAGCCAGCGGCTGAGGGTAGTCCGTTGCGCAGTGGTTAACACGGGAGAAAGACGGGATTTGGCTTCAGCGTAAGGTTTGGCGGGGATGAGGCAGTAAATCATTGCATATTGCGGGTAGTACTCCTCATTCTAACAGGTGCACCCAGGGCAGAGCCGTTTGCACTGTGTGGGTCAGCCGCCGGTCGGAAGTCCAGAATTCGGCCTCCAGCCGCTCCGCCAGGGCCAGGTAGTGGGCATCGTAAGCTGCCGGGAGAGAGAAGCGCCGGGCCAGTTCCAGGGCATGCCGGTGCAAGTCGGTGTCGCCATAGAGAGCAATCTCCAGCCTCAGGGCTGCTTCCAGGGCTTCGGCTGCCTCCTCCGGGAGTAATTCCCCGTGAGCAGTGTAGCGGCGCAAAGCGTTGCTCACCTCGTAATATAAGAGGGTAGGCGCTACCAGGGGATGCCCCGCCTCGTGCCACCCGCTCCACAATTGAACGATGGGGGCTTCGTAGGTGCCGCTCTCCAACAAGCGCAGGACCAGGTTGGCATCAACGCAAATGGGTGGAACTCGCATCCCGGTCCTCCCGTACCTGGCGAATGACCTCTTCTGGTGGCGTCAATGGCTGGCCACCCCTACGGTCCTTTATCCTGGCTCCCACCTGAATGGCCCGTTTCAGCCCTTCCTGCCACTCCTCTCTCTTGGGGGCGGTTCGCAGCCGTTCGTACTCAGCTATGGAGAGCACGACTACATACGGTTTCCCCCCGCGTTCGACGACGATAGGCTCCTGGCTTTCCACAGCTAGCTGCATCAATTCGCCAAAGCGGATGCGAGCCTCGGTTGCACTTACGGTGCGTTCCATACTTTCACCCCTCATTCATCAATTAATCCATTACTTGATGAAGTTATTTTATCTCGATTGATGGAGAAGTCAAGGACGTTGCCCCAAACGTGTGTGTTTGGATTTCGGGGGGATGATACAGTGGACAGACATCAGTAGACAGTAGACGGTAGACAGGAGGCAGGGGGTGGCCGGACGGGTGTCATAGGTGAGTTCAATCCTTGGGCAATTGCGCCCGAACCTGCTCCAGCATGGCGCTCCATTGCTCTGTGATAGGATGACCAGGTGCGAACTGTTGGGCGATATCCAGGGCTTGAGCGAGTAGTGGCTCAGCTTCCTTGAGAGCGCCATTCTGTGCCAGGCGCAATCCCAGGTTCCAATAGATGTTCGCCTGGCCCACCCGGTCCCCGATTTGCTGATAAAGATTGAGCGCTTGCTCGAATAACTTTAAGGCTTCTTCCCCGTGTCCCTGGTCCAGTTGTAGGTTTCCGATGGCCTTCCGGGTGTTGGCTTCGCCCAGGCGGGAGCCGACGGCGCGGAAGAGGTCGAGGGCCTGGGCGTAGGATTGGAGGGCGGCCTGGTTGTCCTTTTGGAATTGTTGCACGTCGCCGATGGCCTGGAGGGTGTTGGCTTCGCCCAGGCGGTCGCCGACGGCGCGGAAGAGGTCGAGGGCCTGGGCGTAGGATTGGAGGGCGGCCTGGTTGTCCTTTTGGAATTGTTGCACGTCGCCGATGGCCTGGAGGGTGTTGGCTTCGCCCAGGCGGTCGCCGACGGCGCGGAAGAGGTCGAGGGCCTG
>CAYTNQ010000289.1:0-4789 GCA_964439175.1 uncultured Anaerolineales bacterium
CGGGCGCTATCGTCACCGCCGAGGATCACAATATCCTGGGTGGGTTGGGCGGCGCTGTGGCCGAGTATCTGGTGGAGCATACGCCGGTGCCTGTGAGGCGAGTGGGTGTGCCGGATACCTTTGGTCGTTCTGGCGACCCGGCTGACCTGTTCCCGATGTATGGTATGGCCGTGGCCGACATCGTGACTGCTGTCCAGCAAGTGTTGGCTCGAAAGCAGGCGACTGGACTATCTCTCCCCCCTCCCAGGGACTTTCATGGGTAGGTTTTTTGGGACTGGCGAACCTCTCCCCCCCTCAGTCCCCCCCGCTGGGGGGGAAGCTTGGCTCCTCCCCCCAGGGGGGGGAGGTTGGGAGGGGGGAGAGCCCTGTCTCGCGCAAGCGACCCGACTTGGAGGAAGTAAGCCGTGAGGCGGGAATTGAAGAGGGGTAAGTTGTGAGGCAGGAGTTGGAGGGGGGTAAGCGATGAGGGACGAACTGGCTGGGCGTATTGCTCTCGTTACCGGGGCGGCGCGGGGAATCGGCCTGGCTATTGCCGAAGCACTGACCCGACGGGGCTCGCAAACGGCGCTGGTCGATATTGACATAACGACACTTGTATCAGCGGCGCAGTCTATCGGCGAGGGGGCATTGGCCATCAAAGCTGACGTCGGCCGGCCGGACGAGGTGCAGCGTGCCATCCGACAGACCGTGGAACACTTCGGCGGCCTGAACATCCTGGTCAACAACGCCGGCATCTGTCCTATGTCTGACTTTGCTGACATCACTGAGGCCGAGTGGGATCGCGTGCTGGCTATCAACCTCAAAGGTGCATTTCTGTGTTGTCAGGCAGCGCTACCATACTTGCGGAAGAGCGGCCGGCAGGGACGTATCGTCAACATTGCCTCTGTGGCCGCACAAATGGGAGGCGTTGCAGTCGGTGCCCACTACGCCGCTTCCAAAGCGGGTTTGATCGGCCTCGGCAAATCGTTGGCCCGTCTACTCGCCGCCGACGGGGTCACCGTGAACTGTTTGGCGCCGGGCACTGCTGCCACCGATCTCATTGCTGACTGGTCGGAGGAAACCAAGGGACGACTTAGAGCCCAGATTCCCCTGGGACGTTTCGCCCAACCCGAGGAGATTGCCGAGGCGGTTTGCTTCCTGGTTTCGGATCGGGCGGCTTTCATCACCGGGGCCACGCTTGACATAAATGGTGGACTCTACTTGCGCTGAGTCCTCCAGCATGTTTTAGCTATTGCATTGGTTACTGCTCAGCCCATGTCATTCGGGCGTGTTCAAAGTGGGTTGTAGGGGCGGGCCTGACGCCCGCCCTGGGCACCCGCGAGGAGTGCCCCTACAACCGAAATTGAATGCACCCATGTCATTCTGCTTGCGGGAAGGCTGAGTAGTTACTTGCATTGAAGCAAAAGAGAGTGCCTGATGAAACTCAATCATGACAGACTGGCCGATATGTATTATCGTATGTGGCTCATCCGTTACTTCGAAGAAGGTGCCCGCTCTCTCTTTCAGGAGAACATGATACGTGGGACGACCCATATGTACACAGGAGAAGAGGCCATCGCCGTCGGCGCTTGTGCTGCTCTCAATCGAGACGACTATATCACCAGCACCCATCGCGGTCACGGTCACTGCCTGGGCAAAGGGGGGGATCCACGAGCGATGATGGCCGAGTTGCTGGGCAAGGTCACCGGCTATTGCAAAGGTAAAGGAGGTTCGATGCACATCGCCGACCTTGACCTGGGCATCCTGGGCGCTAATGGGATCGTCGGCGGTGGCATCGGTATTGCGACCGGCGCGGCCTATTCTGCCGACCTGCGCGGCTCGGGCCAGGTAGCAGTCTGCTTCTTCGGTGACGGTGCCAGCAATCAAGGCGTTCTGATGGAAGTTGCCAATATGGCTGCCCTCTGGAAATTGCCCATCATCTACCTGTGCGAAGAGAATCAATATGCCGAGTTCAGCCCCTGTAAGCCCCTGATTGCGGTCGAGCGCATTGAGACGAAGGCTCAGGCCTTTGGGCTGGCAGGCGTCACCGTGGATGGGAACGACGTGCTGGCTGTCTACGAAGCGGTGCGCCAGGCAGCCGAGCGGGCTCGCGATGGAGAGGGACCGACGCTGCTCGTCGCCCAAACCTACCGGGTTGAGGGTCACACGGTTGGGGATCCGCTCACCTATCGTCCCAAGAACGAGACCGACGAGTGGAAGTCAGCCGAGCGGGACCCCATCAGTCGCTTTGGGCGTTACCTGACCCATGAAGCGAGCTTCTCGGAGAACGAATTGGAGACACTTCAGACAAAAGCCCAGACTGAGATTGATGAAGCGATAGAGTTTGCCATCAACAGCCCTGAGCCTGAAGTCACTGCGCTTTTGGAAGATGTTTACGTCTGATCTCGTAACTACTCAGGTGCCCGGCACTTTTGCGGCCTTCAAGCCGTAATCTGGCGTCTGACAGCGGCCCGGACGTGGCGCATTTCTGTCGATGAAGTGCCGGGCACCTTCAGGCTGAGTAGTAACCTGATCTCTTAGTACTATAACCGTATTTCAATTGAGGATATATAATGACAGTCCGACAATTACAATACCGCGAAGCCCTTAACCAGGCTCTCCACGAAGAGATGGCGCGTGATCCAATGGTATGTGTGTTGGGCGAGGACGTGGGCCGCTATGGAGGCCCATTCCAGGTCACGCGGGGGTTATTTGAAAAATATGGCGAGAAGCGGGTGCGTGACACTCCCATTTCTGAAGGAGGCTTCAATGGCATCGCCGTAGGCGCAGCCATGACAGGTCTGCGTCCGGTGGCCGAAATCCTGTACATTGATTTCAGCACCCTGGCTATGGATCAGATTGTCAACCAGGCAGCCAAGGCCCACTACATGTTTGGTGGCAAGGCACACGTGCCCATGGTGATCCGTACCCAGGGAGGGGGCGGGCGAGGTAATGCGGCCCAACACTCGCAAAGCCTGGAAATGTGGTACGTCCACACCCCCGGGCTCATCGTCATCCAACCTTCCACTCCATATGATGCCAAGGGGTTGCTCAAGTCGGCCATCCGCAACGATAACCCCGTGATCTTCATCGAGCACAAGCTGCTGTATAATACTACCGGTCCTGTGCCTGACGAGGAATATCTCGTCCCTATCGGCGTGGCCGACGTGAAGCGCCCCGGCGATGACGTGACGATTGTTGCCACTTCGCGTATGGTTCTCTTTGCCCTGGAGGCCGCCGAGGAGCTGGCTCAGCAGGGCATTGAGGCCGAAGTCATTGACCCGCGCACGCTCAAGCCCCTCGACATGGACACCATTGTCAGGTCGGTGGAAAAGACGGGGCGCTTGGTCGTCGTCAACGAAGGGCATCTGACAGGCGGCTTCACGGCCGAAGTCGCCGCCCGGGTACAGCGCGATGCTTTCGATTGGCTGGATGCCCCCATTATGCAGGTGGCCACCGAAGACGTACCGTTGCCCTACAACGGTCGCCTGGAATTGGAAGCTATCCCCAACCAGCAAGACATTATCAACGCCGTGTTAGACGTTGTTTACCGGGATTAGCGCGATGGCCGTTGATTTGATTATGCCCAAGCTGGGCCTGACAATGGAAGAGGGAACCGTGGTCCACTGGCTGGTGGCCGAGGGTGACCAGGTTGATAAGGGCCACGCGGTGCTCGAAGTCGAGACCGACAAGGTGGTGGTGGAGGTGGAGGCGACTGCCTCAGGTATAATAGGGCCGTTGCTCGTGGATGAAGGCCAAACGGTGCCGGTCACCACGTTGCTGGCGCGCATCTATGCACCAGGGGAGAAAATCGAGCCGGAAGCAACTGCACTGCGGAAAACCGGGGATGAAGTCCCTGCTCCCCGCATCACCCCGGTTGCCCGCCGCGTGGCAGAAAAAGAGGGGGTGGATCTTTCCAGCATCCCGGTCCGTGGACCGGGGGAGCGCATCCGAGCCAGGGACATCCAGGCAGTTCAGGCAAAGCGGCAGGGTGCCGGTAGACCGACTCGCCAACGCATCTTCTCATCACCCCGCGCCCGCAAGCGAGCGCGCGAGCTGGGTGTGGACTGGCGGGGCTTGGCCGGCAGCGGCCCTCGCGGGCGGGTGGTGGAGAAGGACGTGCTGCGAGTCGCAACCCCCTCCCCATTCCCTCCCCCTGAGAGGGAGAAGGCCAGGGAGGGGGCCCCGGTCCTTCCCCCGGAAGGGGGTGAGGGAGAAGTGATCTGGGAAACGCCTACTACGGTTCAGCGCCTCACCGCCGAGCGCATGGTTGCTAGCTTTGGAAGTGCCCCTCACTTCTACCTGAGCGCCGAGGTCTATGCAGATGCTCTGCTGGATTTGAGATCCCGGTTGCTTCCCCTTATCGAGGGGCGAACCGGTGTGCGTTTGACCGTCACCGACCTGCTGGTGAAAATCCTGGGGGTAGCCCTGGCCGAGTATCCTCGGGCCAATGCCTTCTGGGAGGATGGGCGCATTGGTCTGAACCGCCAGGTCAATGTAGGCATCGCCGTGGCGACCGACGCCGGGCTGGTGGTGCCGGTGCTGCATCAGGCCGACAGCAAATCGCTGTCGCAAATTGCATCGGAACGGGCGCAGTTGGTAGAGAAGGCTCGCGCCGGGAGGCTTTCCGTGGATGAGTTATCCGGGGGCACCTTCACTCTCACCAATCTGGGGATGTTCCGGGTGGATGCCTTCCAGGCCATTCTCAACCCGCCGCAGTCGGCCATCCTGGCTGTGGGACGGATCGTCGAGCGACCGGCCGTGGTTGATGGACAACTGGTTGCCCGCGCGGCGGCAGTGCTGTCCTTGT
>CAYTNQ010000290.1:0-4741 GCA_964439175.1 uncultured Anaerolineales bacterium
CCCCTTGACAAACCTCCTGATTTGTGGTATATTATTTTTGGGAGCGCTCCCAAAAACTGGATCGAAACGGCGATTTTTGCCCCTAAAGCAGGGATTTTTATAGCGTTACTGTGAGAGCGCTCCCAGGAGGAGTTGATGGCTTCCACGTTAGAAGAGGTCGCCCAATTAGCCGGTGTATCCCGCTCCACCGTTTCGCGTGTCATCAACGACCACCCCAATGTGCGGCCTGAAACCAGGGAACGAGTGCAGCAGGCTATCCGCAAATCCGGCTATCAACCCCATGCGGTCGCTCGCAGCCTGGTCACCAACCGCACCCAGATCATCGGCATGATCATCGCCGAAGCGGTGACGACACTCTTCACTGACCCCTTCTTCCCCCTCTTGCTGCGCGGAGCCACCGAGGCCTGTAACGCCCATCACTACCAACTCTTGCTCTCCCTTTTTGATAACCCTGATGGGCAGGAGGAGATGTACCAGTGCGTCCTACACAGTGGCTACCTGGATGGTGTGATCGTGGCTTCGACCTCACTGGATAATCCGCTCATCCCCAATCTGCTGTGTGACCGGGTCCCGTTCGTTTCCGTAGGGCAGTATCCCAATGGGCGAGTCCATTACGTGGACGTTGACAACGTCGCCGGAGGACGGATGGCCGTCGAGTACTTGATCCGCCTGGGACACCAGCGCATCGCCACCATCACCGGCCGGCTGGACACGTCCCACGGCCAGGGTCGCCTCGAGGGCTACCGCCAGGCGCTACAAGCACACCGTATTCGGGTGCAGGAGAGCCTGATCGTTGAAGGAAACTTTACCGAGCGCAGCGGGAGGGTGGGCATGCAGCGGTTGCTCCCTGCTTCTCCCAGCGCCGTCTTCGTCGCCAGCGACATGATGGCCATTGGCGCTTTGAAAGCGCTTCGTCAAGCAGGCCGGCAAGTTCCCCAGGATATTGCTCTGGTCGGCTTCGATGACATCCCTATCGCCTCGGCGATTGAACCGGCGCTGACAACCGTCCGCCAGCCGATTGAACGCATGGGATCGATGGCGGTGGAAGTGCTGCTGAGCGTGCTGGAAGGGTCATTGGAAGAAGAGGCTCTCGCTCAGAGGATTATCTTGCCCCCGGAGCTGGTAGTTAGGGCCTCTTGTGGTTCTCTTGGTCGAACGAAAGGAGGTGATGAGGCATTTGAAGCAATGTGAAAGATGCATACAGGTCTTCACCCCCAACTGACATAGACAGGGGAAGACCTGTACGCGAGCCCTGTGCGGAGCCAAGCTCCACATAGGGACAAGTTTACCAGTTCATTCGTATAAAGTCAAGGAGTAAAGAAAGGAGAAGAGTGATGCGCAAGTCAATTCTGTTTTTGAGTCTACTGGCGGTTTTGAGCCTGGTGGTCGCCTACGGTCCTATCCCGACCGTGGTGGTCGCCCAAGAGGCAGCGGAATACGCACGGAGCGAAACCCTGTACACTAGCGGAACACAGTGGGGCCCGCCATCAAGCTGGAATCCCTTTAATACAGGGAATTATGCCATGGGTACACTTGGGCTCTGCTATGAAACGCTGTTCATCTTCGATCCGCTGACCAATGAGTATAAACCCTGGCTCGCGGAGAGTGGCGAGTGGACGAGCGACAATGTGTATGAGCTGAAGGTCCGCGAGGGCATCACGTGGAGCGACGGCGAACCATTCACGGCTGCCGATGTGAAATTCACCTTTGAGCTGGGCGACAAGGCGCCGATCGTTTTCAGCCCGCTGTGGGATTGGCTGGATAGCATCGAGCAGGTTGATGATTACTCGCTGAAGTTCACCTTCAGCGAGCCCCTCTACCAGGAATGGGCAAACAACCTGTACAACTTTGTAGCGATAGTTCCACAGCATCTCTGGGAAAGCAAAACTGCGGAGGAGATCGCCGCCGGAGCCAACGAGAATCCTCTCGGCACGGGTCCATACCTGTATGAAACCCATGACCAAAGCAGAATGGTCTGGGTAAAGAACGACAACTGGTGGGCAAAGGATGCGCTTGGCCTGGATCCCGCCCCCAAGAGGATCGTCGATATCGTCAATAGCAGCAACAACGTGGCTCTCGGTTTGGTTCTCCAGGGCGGTCTCGATCTGAGCAACAACTTCCTGCCGGGCGTCGCAACGCTGATAGAGGGCGGGTACGCTCTTTCGACGTATTACCCGGAACGCCCGTACATGCTCTCCGCCAATACTGCCTGGTTGATCATGAACAACACGATGGCGCCGATGGATGACCCGGCGTTCCGAAGGGCGGTGGCCCATGCCGTTGACGTAAGCCAGATCGTCGAGGTGGTCTACGGCAATATCGTCAAGGCCGCCAATCCGACCGGTCTGCTCCCGATCTGGGATCAGTACATCGACCAGGCTGTGGTTGACGAACTGGGCTTCAGCTACGATCCGGAGAAAGCCAAGACAATTCTCGCCGATGCCGGATACGAGGATGTCGATGGCGACGGATTCGTCGAAACGCCCGATGGCTCCAAGATCGAGCTGAAAATTATCGTTCCGTTCGGATGGACGGACTGGATGGAGTCGATCAAGGTCGTTGCCAACGGCTGCCAGGCCGTGGGCATCAACCTGGAGCCTGACTATCCGGACTTCCCTGGGTATCTGGATGCGCGCTTAGGCGGTACGTTTGAAATGGCCATCGACAACCAACCGCAGATGAGCAACACCCCCTGGACGTACTATGACTGGATGTTCCAGAACCCGCTCGCGGATATCGCGACGATACAGAATGGCAACTACGGTCGGTACGACAACCAGGAAGCCTTCGATCTGGTGGTCCAGTTGGACAAGACCCCGATCGATGATGTGGAGGGTATGAAGGCCATCGCTTCAAAGCTTCAGAGAATCCAACTCACGGATATGCCACTGATTCCGTTGTGGTACAACGGTATGTGGGCCCAATACAGCAATGCGGTCTGGACGAATTGGCCGTCGTCAGCAGAAGGTGCCAACCACTACCTGCCTTGTAGTTGGCGCGGATACTGGAACATGACCACCATACTCATGCTCACGGACTTGAAACCGGCGCAGTAGTAGTTCGTTGGATCACCGCCCCTCCGTTTCAGCTTGCGGGAGGAGGGGCGGTGTTTTTCTATAACCTTCTTTCAGGAAGGAGGCCATGTGAGACGCTATTTCGGGAGAAAATTACTCATTTACATCCTCACGTTTTTCCTTGCGGTGACCATAGACTGGATGATTCCGCGATTCATGCCCGGCAATCCCGTTCAGGTTATGCTGGCGAGGGCCGGCTTGCGCGCCGAGGCTGCTCAGGTGATGTACGGTTATTACACGCAAGCCTTCGGACTAGATCTACCCATCTGGCAACAGTACCTCAATTTCTGGAAAGCCATTTTCCACGGCGACCTCGGAACGAGCGTGTTTGTGTTTCCGACGCCGGTGACAAAGGTAATCATGAATGCCGTGCCCTATGACATCTTTCTTCTGCTGCCGGCGATCTTGTTGAGCTGGTTTGCGGGAAACAATTTCGGTGCTTTCGCGGCGCGATCCAAGTGGCTTGACAACACCATATTGCCCCTGGGGTACATACTGACGGCGACTCCCTACATGTGGCTCGGCATTTTGCTGGCCTGGGCGTTTGGGATTGTCCTGGGCATTTTCCCGATTGCCGGTGCGTACAGCTTCGCCTTGCGGCCTCATCTCTCGTGGACCTTCATCGGGAGCGTCCTGAAGCACTGGTTCTTACCCTTCGCCTCCATCTTCCTGGTGAAGTTTGGTGGTTGGGCGATTGGAATGAGGAACATGATCATTTACGAACTCGAAGCGGATTATTCTCACTATCTGGAAGCTCTTGGGGCGCCAAGAAAACTGGTCAGAAAATACGCCTTCAGAAACGCGATCCTGCCCCAGCTCACCGGGCTGGCGCTTGACCTGGGGGTCATCGTTGCGGGTGCTCTCGCTACAGAAATCGTGTTTTCATACCCCGGAATCGGCTACCTGATTCTTCAGGCTATTCAGAATAAGGATTACTTCCTTCTCCAGGGATGTTTCCTCTTTATCATCACCGGCGTGTTGCTCGCCAATTTCGCCATTGATATCGCCTATGTCCTGGTGGATCCGAGAACGCGAATAGGGATGCAAGGTGAAACAGCATGACGAAAACAAAAAAGAAAAATGAAATGCTCTACTTTGCTCTGAGGAACAACAAACTACGGATTGGCTTAGCCGTCGTTCTTTTTTTTGTTGTGCTTGCATTTGTTGGTCCGCTGTTCACCGATTACACCTGGGATGGTTACGTAGGGCCGCCTGCTCACCCCCCATCTTCCGAACACTGGTTCGGGACCACGACATTCGGACAGGATGTTTATACCCAGTTTGTACTGGGCCTTAAAGCAACGTTCCTGGTGGGAGTGGTCGGCGGAGGACTCGGAACCCTTATAGGAGTACTTATTGGTTTCACGGCCGGTTATCGTGGCGGTATTGTGGACGAATTACTCAATATGCTCACCAACATTGTCCTGGTCATTCCAACCCTGGCCATACTTATCATAATAGCAGCATATCTTACAGTCAGGGGCGTTCTGGCAGAAAGCCTGTTCATTGGGTGTACGGCCTGGCCCTGGACGGCAAGAGCCGTCCGAGCCCAGACGTTTTCACTACGTTCCAGGGATTTCGTCGATCTGGCGAGGATGAGTGGAATGAAGCCTCGAAAGATCATCTTCACGGAAATCGCGCCGAACATGATGTCGTATCTGTTCATG
>CAYTNQ010000291.1:0-4733 GCA_964439175.1 uncultured Anaerolineales bacterium
ATTCTCTTCGTGCCTGAAGTATTAATGGCGGCCAAGGCGATGAAGGCGGGGATGGTGATTCTGCGTCCGCTGCTGGCTGAGAGCGGCGCACCCCGCCAGGGGACGCTGGTCATCGGCACGGTCAAAGGGGACATCCACGACATCGGCCAGAATCTGGTGTCGATGATGATGGAAGGGGCCGGCTTTGAGGTGATCAACCTGGGTATCAACGTGGACGCCGACAAGTTTTTGGGCGCCATCCGCGAGCACCAACCGGACATCATCGGTATGTCGGCGTTGCTGACCACCACCATGCCCTACATGAAGGTAGTGGTAGACCGGCTCAAAGAAGAAGGTATTCGAGACGACATCATCGTGATGATCGGCGGCGCGCCGGTGACCCAGCCTTTTGCCGAACACGTGGGTGCTGACGGATACGGCGAGGATGCCGCAACAGCAGTGGAACTGGCGCGGAGACTGGTTGCCGAGCATCGCAAAAAGAGCGTGGCAGCATAGACCCGCTCCCTACGAACTAGTACACTGAGGCGTAAATAAACCCACAGTTATTTTGCTCTAGCCGGGTCCGCGACCCAGCGACTTTGGGCCTGACACGCCAGTCACGGACTGGCGATGAGCATAAATCCAGGGATCAAAACTGGAGACCTATTTATGCCCTGATGTACTAGGCAGGCCAACGGTTGAGATCGCGGGCAACGCCGTACACTTTTTCCACAGATGCGTGGATGAGTATGCTCTTCTTCAGGTGAGCTATGCTTCGACTCCTTTCTCTTTTGTGTCAGTAACAGGAGTAGGGAGCCTGGCGCAACAGTCTGTCCCAAAGAAGGCCACCAGGCTCTCTACTCTTAGTGGGGGCCAGAAGCCTATCCACCAGGCCGGATAGGCTTGGGAACGACCGGGGACGGACCCCAAAGCTCAATAGTCACGTTGGCTGCGAGGGTTCTCAACTCATCCAGGACTTTCTGCGTGTCCTCGTGGGTCTGCCAGGCGGCCCAGGTGGCCATATCGTCGAACTCATAGGTCACCACGACCTGGGAGGCACCGGTGGTCGGCCGATACGCTCGGAACTCGGCTACGCCTGGCACAGCCAGGGTGCGCTGAATTGCACCCTCGGTCCACTTCATGTAAGCTTCCACCTTGTCCGGGAGAATATCCCACTTCATAACATAGAGCACCATTTGAAATCACCTCCTCTCGATTCGATAGGACTTAAATCCACATGGTCGTCACCAGTTTTTTTACTGTCTCACCTCCTTTTGAGACTCTTCATCCCTTTTCTGAGCCCCTATCCAGCGCCGAATAAAGGATAGCAGCATGGCAACCTCTCTTTGCCTCAGTTCTTCTCACATGTCCAATATATAATCGCTCACGCTACAGTATTTCTGAAATCCAAGCCGGCGATACATTCCCAGCCCCGTCTGTGACGAGTGCAGAATACCTACCCGGTAGCCCATAGCCCGTGCCTCGCACAGCAACGCCAGCGTCATGGCCATCCCAATCCCCTGCCGTCGTGCGGCTGGGAGTACGCCTATACTGTAGACGCCAGCGACACCTGCGCCCAAGAACAACATGGTCGTTGCAACCGGTTCTTGGTTCAGCAAGCCGATATAGTAACGTCGCGGCAGATGTTGCCAGGCATCCGAACTGACCTCAATGTCGGAAATGGCCTGACCCACAAACTCCGGCAACTCGAAGCTGAGACTGAAAGCGTGGAACCATTGTTTGAGCGTCACAACATCGCTGACAGCCTCAATCTTTAAAGCAGAGGGCGTGGGCAAATCCTCGTTCAGCGCCAGCAAGTCCATCGCCATACCGACATCGTCGCCAGCGTGTACCAGACCGTGAGCTATCAAATACTTCCCCAGGTCGGCCGGTCGTGTGGACGGCCCAATATGCCACAGCATGGGCAGATGGCGTGACTTGAACCCGGCCAACGTCGCCTCGATTTTGGCATCTATGTCGTCTGGCTCAAAGTGCGCACGACAAACGAGGTTACACATTGGGAAGGGAATGCCCGTGGTAAACCACATCGTCTCCCGATCTTGGTGCAGCTCGACCTGGGGGAAACGAGCCAGGTCCGCCCAAAATTCCAGTTGGTTGGCTTCGATGGCTGCAATTAACGCCGGTGCCGAAAAGTCTTTCAGGATGTCGCTCATCCAAGCGTAGTTCTATCTGACCCAGGAGGCTGATTTCGAGGCTCACCCTTTTTCATCTCCATCCAAAGGGCCTTAACTTCTTACATTATACCACATTTTTATGCTACACGTTTACTTAACGAGTGCGAATGTAAGATTTTGTGCCTCCACCGCATCCTGTAAGTAGAGCTATGCTTGCGAAGAAAGGTAGGAGATGTCAGTTATGGAAAGCGAAATCGGTATGTGCTGCTGGTTGGCACCAAGCCAGCGAAACGTGTATCTGAATTTATATCTCATTCGTGTACCCTGATATATTGAAAATCGATTGCTTTTCCGTTATGGTTAAATGAAGATTATGGCTGTCATGATGGAGAAGTTTGTCAGAAAACAGCGTTATGTAATAATATAATGAAGGAGGAGTAACTGCTCAGCCTTGAGATGCCCGGCACTTTATTAGTGTGGGAATGAGCTGTGTCTGGGCTGCTATCAGGCACTAAGTTGCACCTCAAAGATCACAAAAGTGCCGGGCACCTGAGTCGTTACAAGGAGGATAAAAATGTCTGCTAAGATTCCCGAATCGCACAAAGACCTGCTTGAAGGACCCATTTATGTCACATTGGTTACGGTCATGCCAGACGGGCAACCACAAGCTACTGTGGTTTGGTGTAGCTACGATGGCAGCCACGTACTGATCAACACCAGGCGCGGAACACAAAAAGAAAAGAACATGCGAGAGCGACCTATGGCTACCATCATGGCGATAGATCCGCAAAGTTCCTATCGTTATTTAGAGGTACGTGGCTCGGTTGACGAGATTACTGAGGAAGGTGCGTTGGATCACATCAACCAGTTGGCCCAGTTATATGCGAACAAGCCTACTTATTATGGGGGTGTCGCGCCCGCCGAGATGGAAGATAAGGTTGTGCGTGTGATTTGCAAAATCAGGCCCACGCGAGTGAGGACGGTAGGCTAAACATTGGGGAAAACTGTGACAATGGTCGCGAGTTGTCACACTGCGGTATCAAAGAACTCGTGAACATCAAGACCGTTTTTGTGAAGTGAAGACAATTTCCTTCAAGTCAGCCAGCGGGATAGGAACAGGCCTAGCGCCAACAGGCTGGGCGTGCTCAGGGTAACCAACACGTTCTTGCCCAGGAAAGGCACCAGGGCTTCCATCTCTTCGGCATGGCGCAGCACGCCGAGAAGGGTCGGGATGCCCAAGGGGAGAGTAAGAAGGCAAAGCAACGCGCCCCAGGGAAGCAATCCGGCGAGGGCAGCCACGACCGGCCAAACGTAGGTTGCGACCAGCAGGGCCGCATAGACCCGGGCGCTGGCGGCGCGCCCCCAGACGATAAGGATGTGACGCCGGCCAGCAGCAGCATCAGCTTCCAGGTCCGGAAACTGATTCAGGAGCAGCAGGTCGCTGATCAGAAAACCCGGGACCAACGAGGCGGCAAAGGCGGCCCAGTTGTAGCTGCCGGTCAACGCGAAGTGCGTCCCCAGCACCATCAAAGGACCAAAGCCCAGGCCAGGCGCCACCAAGCAGAGCCAGGGCGAGCGGGTGAGGTGTTGGGTATAGAAAAAGACTACCAGCAGGCCCAACACCCCCAGAGGCAGGAGCAGGAGTCCCTGAGCGCGGTAGACAACCACGAAGAAGATGCCGACCAGGCCGGTGACGACCAGGGCCGCCAGGCCAAAGATCAGCGCCGTCTGGGGAGGCATGAGGCCGGCCGGCAGGATGCCACTGCCACCGCTAAAGGGAGTGGGGCGGGTCCTCAAATCCAGGCCGCTGCGAAAATCAAAATGGTCATTGAGCACGTTCACGCTGATATGAGCCGCCAAGGCACCGACCAGGGCCAGCGGCAGATACCCCCAGTGGACCTGGGCCTGGCTCCAGACGGCGGTACTGACGCCCACCAGGACGCAGACCAGGGTCAGAAACAGAAAATGCGGGCGTGTTTCGCGAAAATAGATGGCAATGCTGGTCATGGCAACCCTTTCTCCTGAGCAGTCGCTCCGCCCTGTAATATGTGGCATCTCTACCGTAAACACGTGACGCGTATCAATTGGGTGTATTCAAAATGGGTTGTAGAGGCGGGTCTGGCGTCCGCCCTGGGCACCCGCGAGGAGTGTCCCTACAACCGAAATTGAATGCACCCATATCAATTACGGTAGACACAGTATAGCATATAAAGGGTGGTAGAGGAAGAAGACACGTTAGTACTTGGGTATAGCGATCTTACTGAACGCCCACTTTGAGGATATACACCAATTCCCCGCCCAGCCAGCCGGTGATGACCAGTGCTACCACGCCGGCCGCCATCAGCGCCAGGTATTGCCAGCGGCGAGAGCTGGCGAGCACGTCGGGCCAGCGGAAGTGGTAATAGACCACCAACCCGTTGATGACCAGCAGGGCCACACCAGCGGTGATGTGGTTGTTGATGCTGGCGCGGCGGGGGTCGTTGGGGGCCAGACTCCCCTGGTCAACCAAGCCGACCAGGGCGGCTACGACCACGCTGATCCAGGCCAAAATGAAACTCCAATAAGCAAAACGTTCGTAATCCGGGGCGCGTCGCCACAGGTAGCCTAGCGTGAACAATA
>CAYTNQ010000292.1:0-4702 GCA_964439175.1 uncultured Anaerolineales bacterium
CTCTCCCGAATTTGTCTCCGCTATCGTCCGCTCGCACTAGTACTGAACATGAGCCAACATTTTTATCCGCTTAGATGCCAGTATAAGGACCAAACCCTGCTATGTCAAACGGGCCGAGACGTGCTAATAAGGGCAATCAGTGGGTTCTTCTACTACCCATTGAGAACCAGCTTAATTTCTGTGATTTCGCTCACAGTATCACCATGTGGTATAATTACGTCCGCGCTGGAACAGACCAAACCCCAACCAGCCAGACATGGGAGGCAAAGAGGTATGTCACGCAGACAGTGGGCACTTGTGGTTGTTCTCATTTTGATCAACTATATTGTCTTTGCATCCTTGTTCAACGTGGTCTTCAGTAACCGGCCCGGCTCGACGCGAGCTACTCGCACTCCGCTGCCTACTTTCACCTCAGCACCTTTGCCCACGCCGGTAGTGCTGGCACCCAGTAACACCCTAGTTCCGCCAGCACCTACCCCTACGCCGACCCAGGTGCTGGTGACGCCCGACACACCTACTACGGAATCGTCCGCACCGGCAGAATCGCCAGCCACCGAAACGCCCTCAAGCGCTTCCCCCATCCCCAGTGGCCCTTCGGTCACGGTGGACGTGAATTTGAACGTTCGGACGGGACCTGGTACCAACTATGATCGGATTGGATCGCTGGCGGTTGGAACCTCGGTGGAAATCATCGGGCGGAGTGCTAATAGCGCGTGGTGGCAAATCCCCTACTCAAGCGCGCCCGACGGCAAAGCCTGGATTTCGGCGGGCTATGGGACCGCTCGCAACACTGAATCCGTGCCGGTGGCTGAGGCGCCGCCCTCCCCTACACCTTCTGCGCCCACGGCAACTCCCACTTCCTCGGCGCCACCTCCTGCCCCAACGCCGGCATATCAATACACGCCTCTTGCCTGGGAAGGACAGTGGAACGCTGGCTTGGCGCAGATTAGGGGACATGTCCGTGATGCTGCAGGCAATCCCGTGAATGGGGTGTTTATTCAAGCAAAATGCGGCTCTACAGTGCTGACGTCTAACCCATCAGGAATCAACCTGTACGCTCCTGGGGAATCGTACGAGGCAGGAGCATATGACATCATCCTCAGTAGCCCTTTAAGTCCAAACTCGATGTGCAACTGGGAAGTACGCATCGTGGAGGCAAGCAATTACGACGAAGCTAAGAATCCTTCGGCACCATCTCTTTCGCCCGTAGGGTACTGTGACCTCTCGTGGGACGAGATGTCTATTTGCTTTGCTAATTGGCAGAAGAACTGGTAAATCTGTGTGACTGGGGAGGTAGACCAGATTGAAGCGATTCGTGCTTACATGTGGGTTGAGCCTCGCCGTCCTGCTGCTCATCGGGCTGGCCCGCCCGGTTGCAGCCGATATGGCACCTGTTCTGCAGGCCACTGATGTTGTGCGCCGCACGCCGACTATTACTGCTACATCCACCCCCGTCTCTCCCCGCCTGGGTTGGCGCGGGCAAATCGTGAGCAATACCCCCTATGCAACGTCGGGCGACGGCTCGATTGTGCGCGTCCGCGTCCTCGAGCGACTGGATGAACCTATCATCCTCACCCAGTACGATATCACCCTGAGTGGCCTTAGTGGGACTAAACCGGAATACGGTCCCTACACGGCTGAGTTTGCACCAGTGTCTCCCGGGCGTTGGACTGTCAGCCTGCCAGACCTGGGCACCAGCATGGAAATCGAGTTAGATGGCTACAATTTGGTTGTCGTGGAATTCGCCCCCTATACGGCTGCTGAAGCGACTGCCACTGCACAGATCACCTCTACCCCTACACCTAAGCCTCCCCCTGGTACACCAACGCCCAGGCCCACTCCAACGCCAACGCCCGCGATGCAATGGGTGGGCGCAGTGATGCGTCACGATAAACCTTACCAGGGCAAAGTCTTCGCTGCCATTGCCGTGCGCGTGAATGGCCTGCCGAACCTACCAGTTATGCTCACGGCGGGCGATACTACTCTTACCTGCACCACAGGATCCAAGCCCGAGTATGGCGATTACGCTTGCGAGTTCGGAGGGCTGTCACCCGGGACCTACTCCATCGTCGCTCAAGGGCTGGAGCCAGTTGTGCCGGTGATGATTGGTCAGGGCGATTTTGTCCTGGTCGAGTTTCGGCAAGAGTCATTGCCGCCCGGCCCAATGGTGTGGCTAGGCCGGGTGGTGCGCAACAGCAGCCAGCCCTGGCCGGGAAATGGCGTCTCATCGGCGATTGCTGTGCGGGTCGAAGGTCGTCGTGGTCAGGTGGTGTCACTGCGTTCGCCGGCCGGCTGGGAGGTCTTTTGCGACACCGGTACCAAGCCGGAATATGGGGACTATGCTTGCGAATTCGGCGGGTTGTGGCCTGGGGTTTATATCGCGTCACCGGTGGGTATCCCGGCCGAGGCTCGACTTTACATGGATGGCATTGGCTTTGCCGAGGTCGCCTTTGAGTCCTTCGTGGCGACGGCCACGCCGGCCCCCATTCCCACTCGGATCATCGGTGCTGGAGCGTCTCCGACCGGCACACCCATCGCCAGGGAGAGAACCGCTTCGGTCGCCACTCAGACACCGACCCGGACCGCCCGTGGAGAAACATCCACGCCCACCCGTTCACGCCCAGTCACCACGGCCACCCCGACGCCTTCTCTCACCCCAACGCTCACGCTCACCCCCGCAAACGGCTGGGTGGGCTACGTGGTACAAGACGATGCCGGGGTTGGCGTCGGCACCATCGTAGTGCGCACATTGGGGCTTAAAGATCAGCCAGTTATCCTTCGCTCTGGCCCGTGGTCGACGCGAGGCCTCACAGGCAGTAAACCTGAGTACGGCGAAGATGCCGTCGAGTTTGGTGGGCTCAATCGAGGTGACTTTACGGTTGAGTTGGAGGGCTTGGGTGCTGCTCTACCGGTTCACCTGCAACCGGGTGGGTTTTTGTTAGTGGAGTTCCGCTACGGCCTGCTCCCTACACCCACACCTACGCCCCAGCATGGCGTATGGGTTGGAGCTGTCACCCGCAACACTAGCGGTGACGCGCCGTCTGGTGCGTGGTCTACCATCATTGTGAAGATTCCCGGCGCGGACAACTTAACTGTCACCTTTGATAGCGGGGGCTTCGTAACTACATGTGTCACCGGGACCAAGCCGGAGCATGGCCCTGGCGCCTGTGAAGTGGGCGGCCTGTGGCCAGGAACATATCGTGTCACGCCTCAGGGATTAGGCCCCAGCGCAGACGTATGGGTTGACGGTCAAGGAAGCGCGACAGTCGAATTTTGGGTTCGGTAGAAAAACTGATGTGCCAGGGGAAAAAACCCTCCCAGAGGCCGCGAATTCTGGGAGGGTAAAACATTATTCGACCGGTTCGATCTTCACCGATTCGCGAAGCTGGGCGCGGAGCGTAGCGATTTGTTCGGTGATGCTGCCAATCTTGTCGAACAAACCTCGATTGGCCTTGACCCCCTCGGTGATCAGGAAAGCCGCACTCTCGGAGCGACTCTTGGTGATGTCGGCTTCGACGAGCATGTCCAAGTGTCTGAGCGCATCGTCGTTCACCCGTACCATTACCACGTTGGCCCGGTCCTGTAAAGCCGTGGTCAGGGTTTTACCCAATGACTCGACTCGCTCCAGTGCATCCTTCAATGCAGCAGCCGTAGCTTTGGACCCCGTGGATTTCTCTTCCTTGAATGTTTCCTCGCTGGGAATCTCCATTGCCTCACCTTCGATGACCGTGTCTTCGCTCATTTCATTGCCTCCTGGTTTGTTAAGCGTTTGCCCGCTCAATGCAAGATGTTTGTAATTGCATTACGTGTAATATTGTAATTGAGTTTCACCATTCTGTCAATATATTTTGCTGACGCACAAGCGACGATTCCCCGACATATGCGCTGAGGATTGCGAATGCCTTCTCTTTGGAGTACAATGTCTTGACTTCAAATCAACTCAGCGAGTTGGGCAAATTAGATTGAGGGCAACGCTTGCTGCTGCTGCTCCTGTGTAGGGAGCTTGCAGGTGATTTGCCTGATCTGCTGACCTGGAAGAACCATTGCCACTCACATATCTGGCTATCCGATTCGTCGCTCTGGCGACAATTGTGCTACACTTGGTTGCGAGTCTTTTACCTGCGGAAGCAGCGTGGAGCGTCTGGCCTTATAGCGCATTACCTGCGCCGCTAGGTTGGTTAGCTGGGCTGGCCGTCACCTCCTTCACCCTGACGCCGGTGAACGATGCGTTGGGCCAATGGCTCCATCGCCTGGGGACGCTCTTAACTAACAAGGCGCAGGCCCAGCTTTCCCATAGGGATAGGCGGCTTGGGTTTGCAGCCATTGCCCTCGCCATGGCCATTCCCTTCTGGCTGTTTCGTATTCGTCACTTGCGTTGGGGAGATGCTGCCTTCATCGTCAAGGCTCTGGCGTATACCGGTCCCGATCGCCCCATCTGGACCATCTACAACTGGCAGTCGCCGCTCACCATTTTCACTCACGCCCAGCTCTGGCTGTTGCTCAACCCCCTCCTGGGCGTAGGCGTGGACACCCTATATGCGATCACCAGCGTACTGTCAGGCGTCGGCTTTGTGTACGTCTTGCTCCTCCTGGCCGATTCTCTGGGCCGGGACCGGGTGGAGAAGATGACGATCTTTGGTCTGGTGATCACTACCGGCTCGATGCAACTCTTCTTTGGCTATGTGGAAAACTACACCATTAT
>CAYTNQ010000293.1:0-4682 GCA_964439175.1 uncultured Anaerolineales bacterium
ATTGCGATAGCTTGAGCTGGTTCATCTACTGGATGCAAAACCTGCCGGGAGCCAACAGCGGCCTGGCGTACCGGGGGCGCCGGCTGACCAATTGGTGGACGTTTATCGGTGATTTTGACACAGCAATGGCGGCCAAACTGGGGTTGGTGGAGTAATTGCAGCCCATTCTACATGAGATACGTGCGTTCTATCCATCACCTGGCTAACTGACCAGGGAAAAGACTCGCCAACTGGCTAGCCCACAGATGCGCCAAATGCCCGATGTGCGTGAGAAGCTTTCATTATATACTATAATTGCAGCATAGTATGGTTGGAGGCAACTACTTTGACAATGTCATGTTCTACTTTTTCTCAGTGTCATTCCCTGGACTGTCCGTCCAGGACAGGCTGAGCGTTAGCGAAGCCCGCCCTGAGCCGGGCCGAAGGGAATCTCGCCCCTGGCGAACGAGACCCTTCGCTTTCGCTCACCTGTGCCTGCGCCCCAGGTGCAGGCAGGGCGACATGCCCAAACATGACATTGTCAAGGTAGTTACGGTTGGAGAAGGAACAAAAACTCTGTGGCCAACGTATACATATAGGGAGTGCAAATAGCCAGGACAGTGGATTGAGTTGAGAGATTAGGTAGTACTGGAAGCTGATTGCCTCTGGTTTGCCTGGCTTCTTCAGTCAGAGAGCTGGGTTGATTGGGAGGTTGTGGGCGATGAAAATTAAACGGCTCCTGGATCAATTCGTTCAAAGTCCAACGAATATCAAAATAGTGGCGATGGCTGTGGTTACGATTTGGGGACTGATCCTGGTGGCGCTCGTCTTCGGCACCATTTTGCTCCTGGAAAGGCCGGCGCAGACCTTGCCCCCAACGCCGGGTGGGGTCACTCCGGCGATCACATTGGAGCCGGCGGCCGGCCCACCGGGCACTACTGTCACAGTACGCGGTGTGGGCTGGACCTCCAGCCATGTCGTGTTGCTCTACTTGATGGCTCCCGGCCAGACGGAGCCCCCCAATTTCGCCATTGCCGGCTCGACTGCCGACGCGGAGGGCCGATTTACGGCCAGGTTCGTCGTTCCCTCAGAGCCCGGCTGGGAGGATGCGGGGCTGGCGACGGTCATCGCCCAGACGGCCGAGGGTGCATCTGCCCATGCGCTTTTCTGCCTGGTGAGTGCGCCCCAGCAGCCAACGGCGACGCTGGTGATACCCAGCCAGCCGACACCTACACCCACCCGGGTAGTACCCGAAGCTCCGACGGCTACTCCTCAGCCCGGAAAGCCGACGGCGACCGCCATCACTGATTTGAACATTCGCGCCGGCCCCGGGATGGTCTATCCCGTCCTGGGAGTGCTGCGGGCCGGGCAGAGTGCCGAAGTTACCGGCTTGAGCCTGGACGGCGGCTGGTGGCAGATCCACTTCTCGGGGACGGCGGACGGGCGCGGCTGGCTTTCGGCCCAGTACGTGACGGCGCAGAACACGAGTAATGTACCGCTGGTTCAGGCGCCGCCGCTCCCGGCCACGCCGATACCTCTCCCAACGGCTACACCTACCCCCACCTCGACGCCGGTGGTAATCAGCGACTGGCGCGGGGAGTACTACAACAACCTGGGTCTGGGTGGCAACCCGGTCCTGGTACGCAACGACGTCGCCATCAACTTCGATTGGGGGACTGGTTCCCCGGCGACTGGAGTGCCAGCCGACAACTTCTCTGCCCGCTGGAGCCGGAGTTTGAGCTTCCCGGCCGGCAGCTATCGCTTCTACGCCCGGGTCGATGATGGGGTGCGACTGTGGATCGACGGCGCCCTGGTCATCGACCAGTGGCACGATAGTGCGCCGACTACGTATACTGCCGACGTCAACCTGACCCATGGAGCCCACAATGTGCGCATGGAATACTACGAGCGGGGTGGCGGGGCGCTGGCTCAGTTGGCCTGGGAACGGCTAGACCACTACCCGGATTGGAAGTCGGAATATTACAGTAATCGGAAGCTGGAGGGTGACCCGGCCCTGGTGCGCAACGAGTCCAAGATTGATCACGACTGGGGAGAGGGCTCCCCGGCGACTGGAGTGCCAGCCGACAATTTCTCCGCCCGCTGGACACGGAAGGTCGATTTCAAGAGTGGGACTTATATCTTCCGGGTGCAGGTGGACGATGGGGTGCGGCTGTGGGTGGACGATGCACTGTTGATCGACAGTTGGCGGGATGGCAGTTCGCGCCGGATCGAGGCGGAGCGCCAGATTGATGAGGGCAAACACCGGGTCAAGGTGGAATACTACGAGCACACGGGCGCTGCCCAGATCGAAGTGAGCTGGTGGCGGGAAGAAGAACCGGCCAACCAGCCGCCCCAGTCTGCCCCCGGCGGGCCGTACAGCGTGGACGAAGGTCGCCCCGTTACCCTGGATGGGCGCGGTTCGAGAGATCCGGATGGGACCATCGTCCGCTACGAGTGGGACTTCAACTATGATGGTCGGGCTTTCAACGTCGATGCCACCGGGCAGACGACCCAGGCCAGCTATGCCGATGGTCCGGCGACGGTCACGGTAGCCCTGCGGGTGACGGATGACAAGGGGGCGAGCCAGGTTGCGACCACTCGGGTGGAGGTGAAGAACGTGGCGCCGGTGGCCGAGGCGGGTGGCCCCTACACCGGGCAGGTGGGCAGCCCCATCAGCATGGCAGGCACCGCCACCGATCCGGGGCTGATTGACCAGACCGGGCTGAGCTATGGCTGGGACTTCGGTGACGGAACGAACGGTAGCGGCCCGATCGTCAGCCACAGCTACGCCCAAGCTGGCAGCTATACGCTGAAGCTGACCGTCACTGACAAAGACGCTGCCCAGGGCAGTGATACGGCGGCAGTGGAGGTATACGCCGCCAACCAGCCACCGACGGCAGTCATCAATGGCCCAACGCAGGGGTTGGTGGGCGAAGCGCTTGGCTTCGATGGGAACAACTCTAACGACAGCGACGGGGTGATCGTCAAGTACGAATGGGACTTCGGAGACGGGGCCACCGCCAATGGGGTCAAGGTAAGCCACAGCTATAGCAAAGCTGGCAGCTACCAGGTCACCCTGACGGTGACCGACGACGGTGGCTGGAGCGCCAGTGCGACGTTGGCAGTCCAGATCGAGGAGCCGCCCGCCAACCAGCCACCGGCGGCGGTGATCGAGGGTCCGTCCCATGGTCTGGTAGGGGAGACCCTCGCCTTCGGGGGGAGTGGCTCCAGCGACAGCGATGGGGTCATCGTCCGGTATGCGTGGGACTTTGGGGATGGAACCACCGAGGACAAGGTCATGGTGACTCACGTCTACACCCAGTCCGGCAGCTACCAGGTCACCTTGACGGTGACCGACGATGGGGGCTTGAGCGCCAGTGCAACGCTGGCGGTCCAGATCGAGGAGCCGCCCGCCAACCAACTGCCGTTGGCCGTCATCGAGGGCCCAATGACGGCCCAGGTAGGTCAGACGGTCACATTCAGCGGAAGTAGCTCTAGCGATAGCGATGGCAGCATTATGGACTATGCCTGGGTCTTCGGCGATGGGACAACCGGCAGCGGGATCACCGTCACCCACATCTACACTCAGGCCGGCAGCTACCAGGTGGCCTTGACAGTAACCGATGACGGTGGTTTGACCGCGAGCGATGGGCAAGTCATCCAGATCCAGGAGATGGCTGAGGGCAACCTGTCTCCCGTACCTGCTAGCCAAATGCCGACCAGACCGCAAGTCGCCAGGTGGCCGCGTATGACAGAGCCCGCGCGTTTAGCCCAGATGAAACAACCGTTGCCTTAGTCTCGGATGATGGGCTGTACTGTAGCTCAATGGTCAGAGGAAATCACCAGGACTGCCGCGCCCTGGATTTGTCCTCCGCGCAAGCGATTCAGGGCCTCGTTAGCTTCTTCCAGCGGGAAGGTTTGCACCTCGGTTTTTACCGGCACTTGCGGTGCAATTTCCAGGAATTCTTCGCCGTCCCGGCGCGTCAGATTGGCCACCGAGCGGATAATCCGCTCTTCCCACAGGAGGCTGTAAGGAAAAGAGGGGATGTCGCTCATATGAATGCCACCGCTCACAACCACCCCGCCTTTAGCCGTTGCCTTTAGCGCCTCCACCACCAGCGGGCCGACCGGCGCAAAAATAAGCGCCGCATCCAGCTCGTCCGGAGGCAGCTCAGTCGAATCGCCGGCCCAGACGGCCCCCAGCCGGCGTGCGAACTCCTGGGACTGAGTGTCGCCCGGTCGGGTGAAGGCGTAAATGCGTTTCCCCTGGCGCTCCGCCACCTGGGCGATGATGTGAGCCGCGGCGCCAAATCCATAAATTCCCAGGCGCTCCACGTGTTCTCCCGCCAGGCGATAGGTTCGGTACCCGATCAGCCCGGCACACAATAGGGGAGCGACTTCCGTGTCAGCGTAAGTCTCCGGCAGCGGAAAACAGTAGCGTTGATCGGCCACCGCATACTCGGCATAGCCGCCATCGATGGTGTAGCCGGTGAAAAGTGGGTGGTCGCACAGATTTTCCTGGCCTCGCAGGCAGTAACGGCACGTGCCATCCGTATAACCCAGCCAGGGTACTCCAATCCGGTCTCCCAGGCTAAACTGTTCGACGTGGTCGCCAGTCTGAACCACGCTACCTACGATTTGATGCCCAGGGATCAGGGGCAATTTCGGCTCTGTGAGTTCGCCATCCACGATGTGTAAATCGG
>CAYTNQ010000294.1:0-4677 GCA_964439175.1 uncultured Anaerolineales bacterium
ACCGGCTAAAGCCTCGACTCCGGCCTCTACAGCGCAATTCGCCCCCAAATCCGAATGCACCCGGATTGCTGACTCATTTGCTAGGTTATGGATTTTTGTGTATAATCATTTGGGATGATTTATTGGATAGAAGGGGGTACTCCTGACGGCGGACGCCTCGGGGCAGACTGTTTACCTCAGTAAACGTATATATGCTGGTGGAGTGGGCGGTAGAATGATCTGTCAATCCGTCGTCCATCTTGTAGGAGTACCACTGGAAGCCTACTCCAGCGTCAAGGTGACCTACCCCCTGCGACGGTTGTGATCCAAAGGACTCGGCACTCGCATCCTTCATTCTCGTTGCTATCCTCAACCTCTCTCTGGACCAATATGGTCTTATTCCTATCCAATGCAATGATTGCCAAAGCCGTCTGTCTATGTAAAGAATTCGAAACCCAAGTTGACGTATCATTCGAGCCACTTTGTAGCAGTTTGTTGGAGCATTAGTATTGGCACATATTGCCAAAAGCCAAGACCTGTGGGGTGAAACAAGGTTGGTTGATGCGGGTTGTTATATCGTCGAGGAGGAGGGCACAGAATGAAAAAACGTACTGGTTTGCTCATCGCTATAGGGTTATTAGGCAGTTTGTGTATCTTTACCCAGGCCTATGCCACCCATCAGGATGCGTTTACCTTTTTTATCCCCTACCCCGCCGATGACCTGGCAGCTTTTTTCAGGGCCGGTGGGCAACAGCCACCCGGCTTCACGGTCACCGGAATTGAGAATATTATTTCGATCTCAGTGCTGCGCGATGGTAGTATCATCTACTATGACGAATGGGAGGATGAGTTGGAGCCCAACCTTTTCTTCCCGATTCAACCCAGCACCCAGGTGTGGGGAGACGGTGACGCGTCCAACGGCGTTGCTCCGACGGTTCGGCAGCCGAATCCGGATGACAGGCTTTTTGCTGGTGACGTCATCGCCTTACGAAATGTAGTGCCAGTGCCCCGTGTTCGCGCTGATTTGTTCTTTGACGGCGGCGATAAGATCTCTTCTGAGGGAGGGGCTATTGCCGTTACTCTGGCAGCTTGGCCCCAACCGGATGGTCGCATCTTGTTCGCCGGCGCGTGGGAGCTGTATCCCACCAGCCGTTGGGATCCAAACTACGTGATCCCGGTAGGAGAAGACGTGATTCGGCCTGAGGGTGGCTTTAGCATCGTGGGACTCAGTGTGCAGGCGGGTGATGACGACACCAGAGTGCAGATAGTGAATGGCGATGGTACCCCTATTGCCGACGTGATGCGAAACCAGGGTGAGCGATTTACTGTGGTGAGTGGCGTGTTGGCTGGCGCCGAGGTACATGCCTCAGCTCCGGTGCAGGTGCACATCTTCACCAAGGATCCTAACAGCCAGTTTGAGGCGCGTGCCTATACAATGCTTCCTTTCGACCAGTGGAGAAATGACTACCTGGCTCCCCGCAGTTCCGACGGGGATTACTGGCTTTATAACCCGGACAGTGCTCCGCTAGAGGTTTTGGTGCAAACGAACGTCGGCACCGACACGATCACTATTGAAGCCAACAGCGCCGGGAGGTACCCTCCCCTGTCAGCGCCGGTCCTGACACCCCGGACCGGTGCACACTTCACTTCTACCGATGGGAGACCTTTCTATGGCATTGCTGCTCTTGATGCGGACCAGGATCAGGACTGGGGCTATGCTTTGTTGCCCATCGGCAACCTGACCACTCAAGCGCTGGTCGGCTGGGCGCCCGGCAACTGGCCTCCCCCTCCAGGGCCTCAAAATAACGGTACCGGTTTCGAATCACGCGTCTACGTGACGGCTCTGACCACGACTACTGTCTATGTGGATTACGGGGACGGTCGTACAGTCCCCGTCGAGGTCTCTCCCTTGGAAGAGCATTTCATCACTGATCCCGAGGATTACGACATGACTGGCGCGCGCCTGTATACCGACGATGGTGAGCCCTTCATTGCCGTGTGGGGCCAGGATGAGAGTGCTTCAGATGCGCTTCCTTCCATGGATTTGGGGACTAACATTGTCCCCCTGCGGGCACCCTCCATTCAGAAGACCTATGCTCTGGTCGAAGAGGGTTATAACTGTGGCCCGGAGGCCCCAGGAACTACTCTCCAGTTCCGGTTGCAGGCTTTCAACGACTCCAACGTTCCCATTCCCGATGCCATCGTCACCGACACCCTCCCAGAGGGAGTTTCGTATATGCCTGACTCCACCTATGTCGGAGGTTCGCGGGTCGAGGATGATAGCATCGGCACCACCTCCTTCCCCCTGGATGAGGGGGGGCTTGACATCGGCACCATTCCTGGTCTGGGAGCCACTACCATCACCTACAATGCGGTCATCTCGGAGTATGGGAGGACATTCACCAACCGGACGGAATTCGTTTCGCCCCAGACTGATCCGGCGGCCGATCCGGCCAGCATTGACCTATCGCTCCCCTTCCGGGTGGCCGACTACGAGGTGGGCAAAACCCTGATTGACCCGCCCGGCGGCGTGATCACCCCCGGCCAGGTGATTACCTTCGACCTGACGATCACCAACACCGGCAATGTCACGATCACGAACTTGCCCTTACGCGATACATACGATCAGAATTACCTCACCTTCCGCAGCGGCAGCGCCAGCGTGACGCCGGATAGCGAAGTCCCTGGCGAGATCAGGTGGAACGATCTGACGGCGCTAAGCGACTTGCCACCCACGATGACGATGCGGGTATCACTGAGCTTCGACGTGGTGGATACCATACCTTCTGGCGTGATCAGCACCACGAACGTCGCCTGGGCTGAGGGTGTCCAGGACAGTGAGGGTCGCACCCAGGCCATTATGTGTGGTGATGCCAGCGTAAGCTTTGCTGTTCCTACACCTACCAATACACCTACATCCACGCCAACGTCTACGTCTACGCCAACGTCTACGCCAACGTCTACGCCAACGTCTACCCCAACGCCACGTGCTGCTACGCCTGAATCGCGTACCGCCACGCCCATATCACGTATTGCTACGCCCACGCCAATTACTGCTATATCTACACCCACGGCTGTGCCCACACCGCCCGTACTCTTCCTGCCGGAAACCGGCGTGGGCTATTCTTCGAGCATGCCTTGGTGGCCTTTGGCTCTCTTGCCTGGGCTGGGGCTTGTCGTTGGCTGGGTGGTCTATCGTCAGCGGAGGCGGTAGGCCGGGACGGGTAACTTATGAAGTTTAACAGAATAAACCGGTAATGCTAGTCGCTCTTCCTTGGCTAAATAGCTGCGCCAGTTACCGGATTAATTTTACAAACTTCATAAGTAGGTGCTGACCGACAGCGCTCCATGGTGTAGTTTTGTGGCGGAGAGTACCGTCACATGATCGTACAGATATTGGCGGTGAAAGCCGACAGCGCATCGTAGAGACGTTGTCAGCACGAAGCCCTGTACACAGTACCTTAGCAAGGGCAACACCTACTGTATCTAGGGTTCTGTAAACGGTCCGCTGTCGGTTCAATGTCAATGAATCTCTACGATGCGTTGACGGTTCGTAAGGTTCAAAATCTATACGATGCGCTGTCGGTCAGGGCATAAACGATGCGCTGTCGGTTAGCAAGTAGGGGTGTGTTGGGTCGCAATGCGCCCCTACTATGGAAAAATCACCAACCGATCACAACCTGGTAAGTTTGCAGGGATGAGAGTCATCGCTGGTAGCGCCAAGGGTCATCGCCTTCAATCTGTCCCTGGCGACGCAACCCGGCCAATCACCGACCGTGTTAAAGAAGCACTCTTCAGTATTCTAGGCGATTTTGTCGTCGATGCCCGCGTGCTGGATCTGTTCGCCGGCACCGGTGCTGTGGGCATCGAGGCACTCAGTCGTGGCGCGGCCGAAGTGGTGTTCGTTGACAAGTCGCCGCTTGCGCTGCGGGCTGTGCGTGCCAATCTGCAGCACACGCGCCTGGACGACCGGGCCATCGTCCTGCGCGCTGATGCCTTCAAATACCTGGCTGGCCCTAGCCAAACTCCCTTCGACCTCGTCTACGTTGCACCCCCTCAATACAAAGGGTTGTGGGCCGAGGCTCTGCACGCCCTTGATCTCCGCCCCGCCTGGCTTAGCAACGACCCCGACTTGGGAAGCGGCATCGTCGTCGCCCAAATCCACCCCCGCGAATATCGAGAGCTATCCTTACACAATCTGGTCGAGTACGATCAGCGGAAATATGGCAGCACCCTCCTCTGTTTTTACGAACTGGTTGAGAGAAACTGATTTACTCCTGTCCAACCTCAGATTGAGCTATCTGGGCGGCTGCGACGCCCAATCCCATCACCAGCCAGAAAAGCGCGACCAGGTGCACGAAGTTGATGTTGAAGAAGAAATGGTCGAAGACGCCGTCGACCAGCGCGCCAGCCAGCGCCGTCTGGTATGCCAGGAGGAGCCCTTCGGCTGCGCTCAGGACAGGCCCTTCGGCTGCGCTCAGGACAGGCCCTTCGGCTGCTGCGCTCAGGACAGGCCCTTCGGCTGCGCTCAGGACAGGCCCTTCGGCTGCGCTCAGGACAGACCCTTCGGCTGCGCTCAGGACAGACCCTTCGGCTGCGCTCAGGACAGGCCCTTCGGTTGTGCTCAGGACAGGCCCTTCGGCTGTGCTCAGGACAGGCCCTTCGGCTGTGCTCAGGACAGGCCCTTCGGCTGTGCTC
>CAYTNQ010000295.1:0-4657 GCA_964439175.1 uncultured Anaerolineales bacterium
CGCCGGGACAGGCGCAGGACCTGCCCCTACCCCAAGATATTGAGAAGATACAAAAATACCCCGTAAAGGGGCGTAAGCTGGTTGCTCTTCACTGGGTACGAAACGTGCTTTGGTGGTGAGGCTTATCCCAGATAATCCCGCAACTTGCGGCTACGAATGGGATGGCGTAACTTACGCAGCGCTTTGGCCTCAATCTGCCGGATGCGCTCGCGGGTCACGCCAAATTCCTGGCCCACCTCCTCTAGCGTGCGGCCCTGTCCATCGACCAAACCAAAGCGCATCTCCAATACTTTGCGCTCCCGCTCGCTGAGGGAATCGAGGATGTCTTGCATTTGCTCTTTGAGCAATTGCTTCGACGCTGCATCCACCGGTCCGACGACCGTCTCGTCTTCAATGAAATCGCCAAGATAGCTGTTTTCCTCCGACCCGATTGGGGTCTCCAGCGACATCGGCTCTTGCGCAATGCGGATGATGCGGCGCACTTTGGTTGCCGCTCGCCGCCAACGTCGCTCCACGGCTGGATCAAGCGGCTGACCAGTAGACCGCGCCTGATCAATTACCTGGCGATCTTCCTCAGAGAGCAACTCCATTTCCAACGCAATCTCTTTAGAGGTCGGCTCTCGACCCAACTCTTGCAGAAGCCGGCGCTGTGTGCGGATAAGGCGGTTGATTGTTTCGACCATGTGAACCGGGATGCGAATTGTACGCGCCTGGTCAGCGATGGCCCGGCTGATGGCTTGGCGAATCCACCAGGAAGCGTAAGTCGAGAACTTGTAACCTCGCCGGTGATCGAATTTCTCCACCGCCCGTAGCAAACCGATGTTGCCTTCCTGAATCAGGTCCAGGAAATTCATACCTCGCCCGATATACCGCTTGGCAACGCTGACCACCAAGCGCAGATTGGCCTCGGCCAGACGGCGTCTGGCCTGTTCGCCTACACCGACCATTCGTTTCAGTTTCTTGATTTTAGCAGGGTCCAGACCATCTTTCTCAAGCTGCTTGCTGGCTCGCACACCCTGCTGGATCCTACGGGCTAGCATCACCTCTTCTTCGGCTGTGAGCAAATTCACCCGACCGATTTCCCGCAGGTACATCCGCACAGGGTCTCTGGTCAACTCAGGGCCTTCTAGCTCCAGCACGTCGTCGACCTTCTGCTCCCCCTGGCCTTCCAACTCCTCCTCAACCCGGTCTAACTCTGCATCAGGGGGGTCTTCCAAATCGGCCAGGCCCGCGCCCTTCAGTTTTTCTTCCTGTACAACTTCAAAGCCGGATTCAAGCAACTGCTTGTAAAACGGATCAGTACTCTCAGACTTTTCTTCAACCTCAGAGGAATCATCCAGAGTCTTGTCTTCCACAATATCTTCTTGTTTTGCCCCTTTTCCTTTAGCTTTGGAAAGGAGCTGATCCAAGCGCGTGTCACCGTTCTTCGACCGCTTGGCCATAGTTCACTCCCTACTTCAGCGATTTGTCCCCAATCCAAATACTTTATATACGTACGAACCCGAAGCGCTCTGCTTCTGCACGACGACGCCCCATAATGGAGCGACGATCAATCGCATAATGGATCAATCGCAATCGCTCTTTGGCGGCGCTTACCAAGTTCTGATAGTGGAGGCGCTGTTCTTCATTACGACTTCCCTCCGCTTCGTCCTGGAGAAAGCGAAGGCTAGCGATTTCCTCTTGCAAATGTTGACCTCGCATCAGGAGAATCCCGCCCACCAAATCTTTCGTCAACGCCTTGGGCGACGCAGCCGGCAATGCTTCCCACCGCTCACGCAGGAAATTCAGGTGCGCTTGCAATAACGGATCACATCGATGGATGAGGTATTCAACTGACAACCCACCTTCTCCCTCTTCTTCATAGGGATTTGGTGGGAACTCTCCTGTAACCCAATCCGACAAGAGGAGAAATAAATGCTGATTCTCTGTGTGATGGAAGTCATCGGCCGAGAGAGGGGCCAGGTCCATACGGACCAATTCATCGTCGACGACCGGCAAAACCTCCGGCTGTCCCAGGAGCACCGTCAGTGAATACTCTTCCAGGCCAAAGGCACGCTTTTCCTCATTCGGCGGAGACTCGGAGGTCGATTGAATTTTGATCGGCCGCTGTCGCCGGGAGGCAGATGGCCGGGGACTCTCATCCAGTTCGGCCATAAGCACCCGCTCGTCAATCCTTACGAGTCGGGCCAGTTGGCTTATGTAATGGTTGCGTTCCACCCGATCATTAACTTCTCCCAATAGCGGCAACACTTCGCGAACAAGGGCACTCTTCCCTTTGGCTGTGGTCAGGTCATATTGAGCCGACATCACCTGCAGGTAGAAGTCAATGACAGGCAATGCTTCTTCGATGATCTTGGGCCAGAGATCAGGAGTCTCGCGCAAAATGTCGTCCGGGTCACGACCTGAAGGCAATGTGGCGATACGAATATCGGCATCGAGCTGGCCCTCAAAGCGAATTAACCCCTGGCCGGTCGGCACCGGCACCGCCTGGCGATCCAGCGTTTCACGGGCCAGGGTGATCCCTCGCAGGGTAGCGGCGTCCCCGGCAACGTCGGCGTCCAAGGCCAGGACAAAATTCTTGGTAAAACGCTTCAACAGCTTGAGTTGCGCCTCGGTCAACGCCGTGCCCATACCAGCGATCACGTTGGCATGCCCATGTTGGTGAGCAGAAAGCACGTCCATATAACCTTCGACGATAACCGCCCGGTCAGCATCGCGAATGGCCTTTTTGGCCAGGTCAAGGCCGAACAATGTGCTGCTTTTATCAAAAAGCGGGGTCTGAGGTGAATTCAGGTATTTGGGCACATCGTTGGGATTGAGCGTCCTCGCCCCAAAAGCGATAACCCGGCCCCGTACATTGCGGATAGGAATGATAAGACGATTGCGAAAGCGGTCGTAGCTGCTGCCAGTTTCCTTTTTCACCAGCAGGCCAGCCTCAACCAGATCATCTTCTACATAGCCTCGACCGATCAGATGACTTTTGAGCCCTTCCCATGTATCTAACGCATAACCAAGCTGGAATCGTTCGTCAGTTTCAGCATTGATCGCTCGACCAGCCAGATACTCACGCGCGTGGGCGCCCTCTTTGGATTGCCGCAACAAATAGTGAAAATATTGGGCAGCCGCCGCATGAATATCCAGGAGCTTTTCACGCTGCTTGTCGGCCGCCTCTGACCGAGGTGTCGGCGGGGAGAGAGGCACACCCGCTCGACGCGCCAGCTCACGCAACGCTTCGGAAAAATCCATCCCTTCGCGCTGCATCATGAAACGAAAAACGTCACCCCCTGTACCACACGCGCCAAAGCAATGCCAGGTTTGTGTGTCGGGAAAGACAACAAATGAAGGGGTTTTCTCGGTGTGGAAAGGACATAATCCCTTGTAGTTGCGACCGGCCTTTTTCAGCGGGACGTAGCTAGAGATAAGCTCTATGATATCGATCCGATTTTTAACCTCGTCAATCACCCCCATGCCACCATTCCTCTTCCGCTTTACGGCACCTCCTAAACCACACGCAGCTATTATACACAGGAACAACCGTTCATGCAAAAAGGCTCAAATCGCACCTTAGAACAGAAATCAGGCGCAAATAGGATTAACACGCACAACAAAACGTTCCAAATCTTGACAAGTTCCATCAATGCGTAGTAGGATGGTGACCTGCTATCCAGGAGAATAGCTTTGATGGATTATACTACGCTGATTAAAAGTGTGATCTTCGACGTAGGCGGAGTCCTGGTCCGTACTCACGACCAGAGCGGCCGGCGCAAATGGGAAACACAGCTAGGGTTGAAGCCAGGCAGTTTGGCCGGATTGGTCTTTGATAGCGAGCCAGGACGCAGAGCCCAACTCGGCCAGGTCTCTTTGCAGGAAGTGTGGGCCTGGGTAGGGACACACTTGGACCTGGACCCCGACGAACTGACGACCCTTAAGCACGACTTCTGGGCTGGTGACCAGGTTGATCACGACTTGTGTGACTACGTCCGAAGGCTACGCGCTCGCTACCGCACGGCTATGCTTAGCAACAGTTGGGCCCGTGACGGTCGAGCCATGGCCGAAAAATTTGGCTTCGCCGACTGTTTTGACGCCTTCGTCACCTCGGCTGAGGTGGGCGTGATGAAACCCGACCCACGCATTTATCACATCGCTATGCAGCGGCTGGGGGCATCGCCTTCTGAGTCAGTCTTCGTGGATGACTTTGCTGAAAACGTGGAAGCCGCGTGTCGCCTGGGTATGCATGTCATTCACTTCACCGTTCCTGCTCAAGCTCGGGGCCAGTTAAAAGAACTGCTAGGCGTATGAGCGGGTGTCTCGCGGCGATTGACAATTTCTCCTCCCTTAAGTAAAATTTGAAAGTCAAGCTATAAATAACCTTTTCTGCCCCCGTAGCTCAGAGGATAGAGCAGCGGTTTCCTAAACCGCGTGCCGCAGGTTCGAGTCCTGCCGGGGGCGCCTACAAAATTACCGGTGCAAGGCAATAATAGCAGATGACAACCATGTAGACGACGAACAATGTGTGTGAGAGACGGGGAACGGCAAACGGACGATGAGCCTTCCCCGTTTGTTCTATTATTGTCATCTTGCAGTCAGTCCAAGCTAAAATTGTGGTAACTACCTAACGAAGCTCCGCCTCAAACCGACAAGTTTGACGAAGCCATGA
>CAYTNQ010000296.1:0-4641 GCA_964439175.1 uncultured Anaerolineales bacterium
GAGGGCAACGTCTATCGCCAGCAGTTTGCCTTGATGTTAGAACACACCACCAAGCCGATTGTATTCGTGTGTGACGACCGGGCCGATTGCGAAGCCATTGCCGCGATGGCTGCGGCAGCGGCCGGTGGGACGGAGCAGCTACGGCTCAACCCCACCCTGCTTCTCTACTCCGAGCCGACTACGCCGCTACAACATACACGCACTGCTACCGAGAAGCTGCTGTACATGGCCGAACAGAGTCTGCCCGTCGTTCATTCCCCAGCGCCAATGATGGGGGGTACCGCGCCTGTCACTTTGGCCGGCGGGCTGGCACTGGGCAATGCCGAAGTGTTGAGCAGCCTGGCCATTCATCAACTCAAGCGGGCCGGCGCACCTTTCGTCTATGGCTCCGGCTTGCATCATATGGATATGAAGACCACCATCAGCGTATACGGCGCGCCAGAGTTCCAGTTGGCCCGCCTGGCCGTGGCGGCCATGGGGCAATTTTACGGCCTGCCCACCTGGGGCTATGCTGGACATTCCGACAGCAACGTGATGGACGAACAGGCGGCGGCCGACGCCGTCTTCTCGGTGTCGATCGCCCTGTTGACCGGCACCAACCTGGTCCACGACGTGGGTTACCTGGAGGGGGGGCTGGCTACTTCGCCCGAAATGATCGCCTTCACCGACGAGGTCATCGCCATGATGCGCCGTTTCACGGCCGGAGTCAGGCTGGACGCCGAGGCGATAGCGATGGACGCCATTCACCGCGTTGGGCCGGGGGGCAACTTCCTGGCCGACGAGCACACCCTGGCCCACTTCCGCGAGTTGTGGGGGCCGACTCTGTTCGATCGCCGCAGAGCCGACGACTGGCGTGCCGGCGGCTCCAAGCGCCTGGGTGACAGGTTGCGGGAGAAAACGATCGCCATCATAGAGGGGCATCAGCCGCCATCGCTGCCCGACTCCGTCCGGGAAAAGATTGAATACATCTTGAAGTAGCTAAGACAGAGTAGGGCAGACTGGAAAGGCTGCCCAAACAATCAGAGAGTAACCGTATGTGTGGCATTGTGTGCTTCTTCGGACAGGCGGAAGGTGTGCTTCGGGTGCTCGAAGCCCTGCATTTGCTGGAGTACCGGGCGCCCGATTCGGCCGGATTGGCAGCCCTGGCTGGTGAGGAGGGCGAATTTGTCGTACGTCGCAGTGTCGGTCCTCCCAGGCGGTTGGTAGCAGCCATGGCCGGCGACCCCTTATACAGGATTCAGGGGGGAGACGGGGGGCGGGTGGCTGGAATGCTGGCCAGGCAGGGAATAGGCTATGATCTGGACTCGCTGCGCGAATGTTCACCCGCCAGAGGCTATACGCTTCATCATCTTTATACCTGGGAGATACATGGCGATCCCGGCGGATTGCGCGTGGGCGTTGGCGACCGGGGTGCCTCGGGAGTGGCCGCGCCGGCCGATTGGGAATGTCAACTATCGACCCGGATGCGTCGCACCCTGGAGGCGAATGGTGCGCTTGCGTCGCCAGACTACGATCAGGACCCGGTGCGCCACGCCTTCCGGTTGGTAGCGGCTCACGTCGCCAGCCGGGTAGCCCACGACCAGGCGTGGAAGGACGCTCTGGACCGTGCCCTGCTGGCCCGCGTGCCGGCCGGGACTTATGCCGGTTGGCAAGAAGCCTGGCGAGAAGAAATAGCGTGTAACACGCCGGGACAGGCGTTTGCTGTGGCCGTCCGCCATTTTCAGGAGACCTTTCCCGGTCTGGCCGAACGCTTGCATGAGGAGGATTGGGAGCGAGTGGGAGGCCTGACGGCGCAGGCAATGGCGCAGGTCGTCATCGGCCACGGGCGATGGGCGATGGTTGGGGCTGTGACCGAAGCCAACGCCCATCCCATGCTGGATCGTAGTCGAACGCGAGCCATTTGCGAGAATGGCTCGCATAATGCCTCCTTAGTCCTTGGCGTGCGGACCGAGCAGGAAGCCTGGTGGCGGGCACGAGGCGTTCCAAAGGATGAGCCGGTTCATCGTTCTGAGAACACGACCGAGGTCATCGTCTACGAGTGGGAGCGGGCCTATCACCAGTTGAATGACGGCGACCTCGCGCATGCCGAACAAGATTTACTGATAAGATTGGAGAAGCTGGGGATTAATCACCCTGAGGAGCAGGCCCTGCGGCTGGCGCTGCTCCGGTTAAGAACCGGCAACACCCATGCCTGTACCTTCTACAGCCGCCAGGAACCGGGCGTGCTTTACGTCAGCAGCCACTGCAAGCCGATTGCCATCGCCATACGTGCGATTGAGCCTGATGGAGGGGAGCCTCGGTATGAGCTTATGGTTGCCTCCGACGTGAACGCGGCGTTGATGCTCTGGCCGGGTAGCGAGGTGGACGCCGCCGCAGAGCACATCCATGTACTTCAAAGGACTATCGAAAAGGGTGGGGCCGGCAAAAGAAAGGCGCAGCGTGAGTTGAAGGCGCTGCTGCAGCGGTTTACGGTCGATGTCATCTTCCTGGATGCAGACCTATATCAAGGCCGAGAATTGATGGCCCGCGTCACCCAAAGGGTAGTCTGTAAGAATCGAGTCGCGGAGTATCCCTTGGCTGAGGCCGGGCGAGTCGTACCGGAGATTCAGGTGAGTCGCTATGATGGCACACCGGTCACGGTGACCTCCCGGCAGGTTCGCCTCAACCCGGCGATGGGGGGGCGACGTGGCTACGACACTTATACCGAAAGCCACATCGCCGAAATCCCCGACGTATTTGATGGCATTGTCCGAGCCTATATCCGTCAGGGACAGGTACGATTGAATAGCATCTGGCGGGGAGAGGGAACCCTACTCTGGCCTGGTCTGAACGTGAAGACCTTGCGCCAACATTACCGTTCTAAGCTGAAACGGCTCCGTCGCTTGTTGCTGGTCGGGGAGGGTAGCTCCTGGCGCGACGCTCAAGCAGCCGCCCCGCTGTTCCGAGATTTGCTGCCCGGGGTGGTGATAAACGTTTACCGTCCGCTGGAAATGCTCAACTTGGGCGAGGCCATTGATCCGGTTAGCGACCTGGCCATCGAAATCTCCTGGTCGGGCACCACCGATTCGTTGCTGAAAGTGGACGACTGGCTGGCCGAGATGGGGATGATGCGCCTGAGTGTCACCGGCCGCCCTCAGAACGACCTTGGGCGGCGCACAGCCGCCAGTGCCGGGACGCTTGATGTACGCTCGGGCGTCGAAGTATCGGTGGCGACTGTTAAGGGCTTCGAAGCCATCCTGGCAACCCTAGACCTGTTGGCGCTGCAACTGGCGCGAATGCGCCAGGGAACGCCTGGTACTGAGAAGCTGGCGCAACTGACGCGCGAGTTGATGCTGGTTGTTTCCAAGCAGGTGCGGGTGGTGATCGAGGATCAGTGTCGTCGCCAGCGGATGCGCCAGGTAGCTGAGCGTTGCCGCGATTTCAATAAGGTGGCGGTAGTAGGGGGGAGCCCGGTTGACATAGAGGCAGAACTGAAAATCGAGGAACTGGCGCAGGTCGTGGCCAACACCTTCGAGTTCCACTCGGCCAGCTTGCGCTCGTTAGTCGAACGCAGTGCCCTCGTGGACGACGACCGGCAGCGTACCCTATTCATCATCAATGCCACTACGCCGCATCGGCAATGGGAGGCTCGCTCGGTCGTCAACTATCTGAGCGCACTAGGGGTGTTCTGCATCATCCATACTACCCCCCACGCAGATGTAGCCACATGGGAGGCAATCCCGACAGCCGAGGTCTTCGTTTCCCCCAGTGTGTCCGATCCCTTTCAATCTTTGATCGACGCGCCATTCTTTTTTGACCTGGCGGTAGCGCTGGCTTATGCCCGGGGCTTATCGCCCGAGGCCATTGATCGCCCGCGCAACCTGGCCAAATCGGTCACGACTACGGCCGCCGAACGGCGGGCTGAGGTTGAGGGACGGCAAGAGTTCCACAATGTCACGCTGGCTGATTTTGGCTCGGGTCATCTCGCCAGAGCTGCCTGGGATGCCGCCAAGGCGCAACCATCTCGTGCCGCCCTGCGGGCAACCGTCGCACTACGGGCAGCTCTCGCCCTCATCTCCGAGCCGCTGCCGGAACGACTGGCGTTCCAGCGTGACCAGCACCTGATCGTGGTTACCGACACCGAGGCGACAGAAAACGCGGCTCAAATGGCCGTCGCTGCCTGGCAAAGTTTGCTGGGGATTGATTTGACCGGGTACCGCCGGTTTATCACCGATGTGCCCGAAGTTACGGCCGGGACGGTTCTGTTGCGGCTCATTCGGGCTGGCGCGGTGCTCTCCATTCGCGACCCGCATACCATTGCATTGCCTTCTGATATGTCACCCTTGCAGTTGGAAATGCTGGCGGCGGTATATCTGATCGGCCTGGCGGTGCGTCTGGCCCGTCAGCGTGGAAGGGATACAACCTTGTGGGAAGCCGGGCTGGCGCAACTTCCGCTGCTGATCGCTGATGTGTTGGCCGATCCGATTCTGGCACGACAGGTGGATACTGTGCTGTCACCCTTTGTCCAGGCCGGCTACGACAAGATCCAGATTGTCGGCGGGGGCCAGGATCATAGCTCTGCTCGCAGCATAGCCCGTTCTTTCCGGATGCACGGCTTTATGGCCGAGGCGCTATACACCGACTCGGCCTGGCATGGGCCGC